>NZ_JBWKJV010000017.1:33278-147955 GCF_056432045.1 Streptomyces sp. NPDC045701
ATCCCCCCTGGTGCCTCCCCCCCCCCCCTTTGCGAAGGACCCAAGCCGTGAGCGGACCCATCCAAGCTGTTTGTCCCCCCCCCCCCCCCCCCCCCCCCGGGCCCCCCCCCCCCCCCCCCCCCCGGCCCCGGTGTCGTCACGCCGCCGCCCTCGCGGCCGGGAGGGAGCCAGTCGCGCGGATCACGGAGTCGATTGCATACCTATGCAAGGTATGGCAATATTACCCATACCGCGCTTGACGAGGAGTTTCCCCGCATGGCCCACGAAGCCGACCCGACCGCTCCCACCCCCGCACTTCGCATCGACGTCGCTTCCGCCCGCGACTGCCACGACTGCGGCGAATGGGGCACCGTCGTCGATGCCCACGGGCAGGACGCGCCGTGCCCGGCCTGCCAGCGTCCCGGCCGTGCGTGACACGCCCGCCGGGCGCGCACCCGTGTTCATCATGTCCCCGCCGTGCGACATTCACGACCATCGCGTGACAGCCAGTGGCGTCCCGCCCCCCGGCCGGCGTTGCACGACGGCACCACCCCGGTACAGCGCCTCACCACGACCGCGATCATGCGCGTGCGGGCTGCCAGAGCCGACGACACCGTCGAGAGCGAGGTCCGGCTGCGCATCGAGGGGCTGAAGCCACCGGCGTAGCCGACACGTCTCGGGCACAGCCCTTAGGCGAGGGTCAGGATCGCGAGCGCGCCACCCACGTCGACGACCGCGCACCACTCCGAACAGGCCCTCGGGACGACCTTGCCCGACCGGTGGTGGAGGATGTCCCAGATCCCGTGGGCCAGCCAGCCCACGGCGACCATGCGCAGGCCCGGGGTCTCGTCGAGGGCGAGGGCGAGCGCGGCCATGGCGGTGAAGCCGGCCAGGCCCGCGAGCTGGACGGCCAGGACGCGGAAGGCGCGAAGTTCGCCGCGGAACGCGCCGAAGAGCAGGTAGCACACGGGCATGACGGCGAGGAGACCGGCGAGCAGACCCACGGGCGGCACACCGTCCACGAAGGTCGCGACCACCAGGGCGACCGCGGCGAGCGTGGGCCAGCGGTGCCGCCAGGTGCCCTCGGCGTCGTTGCGTACGGGGTGGGTCATCGGCGTCCTCTCACGATGCGTGCGGCTACGCCCCACGGTCCGGCCGGTACGGACCGCCAGGGAACAAGCTGCCGGAACGACGTCCGATCCATTGGGGTACCCGTCCTTCCGGCATAGGGTTGCCGCATGGCGGAGCGGCTGATGGTGGTGGTCGGGTACGAGGCGGCCGAACTGCTGGACATCGCGTGTGTCACCACGCCCCTGGCCATGGCCAACGGGATCGGCGTGCCGACCGTGCCGTACCGGGTGCGTGTGGTCGGGCCGGGAGGCGGTCCGCTCGTCTGCGGCACAGGGCTCACGCTGGGGAGCGATCAGCCCCTTGAACGGCTCGTCGGCCCGCTGGACACCCTGATCGTGTCGGGCGGGGTGGGTTTCGAGCGGGCGGCTGCCGATCCGCGGCTCGTGGGGCACGTCCGGCGGCTCGCGAAGGAGAGTCGCCGGGTCGCGTCGGTGTGCACGGGGACGGGCGTCCTGGCCGCCGCCGGGCTGCTCGACGGGCGCCGGGCGACCACGCACTGGCGATACGCACGCCGGCTGGCCGACCAGCACCCGGAGGTGACCATTGACTCCGCGCCGATCTACATCCGCGACGGGAACGTCTACACGGCGGCGGGGGTCACCAGCGCCCTGGACCTCACGCTCGCGTTCATCGAGGAGGACCATGGTCCCGAACTGGCGCGCCAGGTGGCCCGTGACCTCGTCATCTATCTGCAACGGCCTGGCAACCAGGCGCAGATGAGCCTGTTCACGGCATCTCCGGCGCCGCGCGACGAACTGGTCAGGGGGCTCGTCGAGCACATCGCCGCGCACCCGAACGCCGATCTGAGCACGAAGGCGCTGGCCTCTCGGGCGAGGGTGACGCCGCGTCACCTCACCCGGCTGTTCACGGACCAGCTGGGGCAGGCGCCGGGTCGGTACGTCCGGCTCGCCCGGACGGAGGCTGCGGCGCAGCTGCTCGTCTCGACCGCGCTGCCGATGGCGGCCGTAGCCGCCCGCTGCGGATTCGGCAGCGCGGAGGTGCTACGGCAGGCGTTCTCCGGGCGGTACGGGATCTCACCGTCGCGCTACCGGGCCGCTGCACGGCAGGCGGGCCAAGGGTTGCCTCGTAACCGCTGGTCACCGGTGGGATGATCTTGCGACGCCTGGTGTGATCACGGCGTCGGAGCCGTCCTGGACAGCCCCGTTCACCGGGCTGGGCTCCGCCGCATCTCCCGCCACATGAACGAGGAGACGCGCATACCCGGCACCGCGCCATGCGCTGAACACGGTGCCGGGCATGCGGTGGTCCCTCTGGTGTTCCCCTTGGTGCACCCGGCGAACGGGCCGCTGGACCCCTGCGACGTCCACTGGATCGTCGGCACGCCGTGCGGGCAGTTGCGCCCGCACCCGTGTCCCGGCCCGGAAGGACCGCGTCCAACCGCGTCCGCGGGTCCCACCGCGCCCGCGAAGGGTTGATTCGCGCCAACCATCTGCAGTTTTCAGGCTCTCTTCGCCCTCGAAACGTTGAGTAAATCTTGCAAACGACTTTGCCGGGTAAAGTATTTCTTGACCATCGATTGACCAGATGTTGGCACGCGCTATGCGTACGAACTACCGGAAGGGGGGCGCATGTTCCGTGCTGTGACGCCTCGGGCGACGACCGAGGACCTGACGTCCGCCCCGTTCGCCTCCGGTTCTTCGCACCCCTCGCGTCCTTCGCATCCGCGCACACCGTCCGCTCTCCAGAGGCCCGGAGTCAGGCCGAAAGTGCTCCTGCCAGGAAGACGTGACGTCCCGGAACACCCTCTACCGGGAAAGCGCTGCGCGACGAGGTCGCCCTCGGCCACGCCATCAGCCGTTCCCGCGGCGCCGGCGGGCCTCCGGCGCACCCGCGACCGGCTCCGCGTCGCGGACGCCGTCCCGGGTACGCCCGCCCGTCCGCCGCTGACACCGAGCCTGTCGGCGTCACAGGAAGCAGTCCGGTCCGGCGCCGCCACCACCGCGCTCCGAGACCGCCGTCGGCCCTCACCCCGGCCGCGCTCCAGGTCTTCCGCTGCTGAGCAACAGAGAATCCGCCCCGTCCCTGTCATGCAGGCCCGACGCGCCCCCACTGCGCGCCAGGAGGAGTTACCACACCATGCAGTCCCTCATCGACAACGCCCGCACGTTCGGACAGCGCCCTGAGGAGTTCGCCCGCCTCGCCGAAGGGCAGTCCCCCGACGTCCTGTTCATCACCTGCTCCGATTCACGGGTCGTTCCGGCTCTGATCACGGGCGCCCGGCCCGGCGAGCTGTTCGAGCTGCGGACCGCGGGCAACATAGTCCCGCCGTACGCCTCCGCGCACCCCACCAGCGAGGCGGCCACCATCGAGTACGCGGTGGAGGTGCTCGGGGTGAGGGACATCGTGGTCTGCGGCCACTCCCACTGCGGGGCCGTCGGCGCGCTGGTGCGCGGTGACGACCTGACCCCCGTACCGGCTGTGCGTGAGTGGCTCACGTACGCCGCCGACGAACCCCGGTGCGCCGACAGCGGCGACCCGACGGTGGCCGAGGCGGTGCAGAACCACGTCCTGGCCCAGGTGCTGCGGCTGCGCTCGTACCCGTGCGTCGACAAGCGTTCGGCGGACGGCCGGCTGGGACTGCACGCCTGGTACTACGAGGTGCACACCGGAACCGTGCACGCGCACCAGGCCGGGTCCGACACCTTCGAGAGGCTCTGAGGGGACCGGTGACCGCCATGAACGTACTGTCGAAGTTCCCCTACTGGCGGCAGGACTTCACCGCCTCCATCGTCGTCTTCCTGGTCGCCGTGCCGCTGTGCGTCGGTGTGGCGGTCGCGTCCGGGGTCCCGGCCGAACTGGGCCTGGTCACCGGTATCGTGGGGGGTATCATCACCGGGCTCATGCCCGGCAGCAGCCTCCAGGTGTCCGGGCCCGCCGCCGGCCTGACCGTGCTGGTCTTCGAGGCCGTCAGCGAGTTCGGGGTGTCCGCGCTCGGCGTCATCGTGCTGGTCGCCGGACTGCTCCAGCTCGCCATGGGCTTTTCGAGGGTGGGCCGTTGGTTCCGCGCGATATCCGTCTCCGTCGTCGAGGGCATGCTCTGCGGCATCGGCCTGGTGATCATCGCCGGTCAGATCTACGCGGCGGCCGGCCTGAAGGCGCCCGACACCGGCCTCGGCAAGATCGCCGGGCTGCCAGGAGCGGTCACCGACGTCCTGAGCAGCACCGCGGCCCTCACCTCGCTCGCGATCGGTACGGGAACCATCGCCGTCATCCTGCTGTGGAAGAGGATGCCGAAGGCGGCGCAGGCTGTGCCCGGCGCCCTCGCGGCGGTGCTGTTGGCCACGGTGACCGCGCTCGTCTTCGGCCTGCCGGTCGCCACGGTCGAAGTGGAGGGGCTGCTCGGCGTGATCCAGCCGCCTGGCTCCGGGGCCTTCGGCGAGCTGGCTTCCCCGGCCATCTGGGGCACCATCGTCGCCTTCGCCCTGATCGCCTCCGCGGAGAGCCTGTTCAGCGCCGCCGCGGTGGACCGGCTGCACGACGGCCCGCGCACCCAGTACGACAAGGAGATGATCGCCCAAGGTGCGGGCAACACGATCTGCGGTGCGCTCGGCGCGCTGCCGATGACCGCGGTGATCGTGCGCAGCTCCGCCAACGTCGCGGCGGGTGCGAGGACCAAGGCGTCCCGGGTGCTGCACGGCGTATGGCTCCTGCTGTTCGCCGCCGCGCTGCCGTCCGCCCTGGCGCTGATACCGATTCCCGCGCTGGCCGGCATCCTGATCCACGCGGGCTGGAAGCTGATCCCCTTCCGCCAGACCGCGGCGCTGTGGCGTTCCCACCGGGGCGAGGCTCTGATCCTGGCGGTCACGGCCGTCTCCATCGTCGCGGTGAACATGTTCGAGGGCGTGCTGATCGGACTGGCGCTGTCCGTGATCAAAACCGCCTGGGACGCCTCGCACACCAAGCTGGAGGTCATCGACAAGGGCGCCGGTCCCGTCCAGGTGTACCTGTCGGGCAACGCGACCTTCCTGCGGCTGCCGAAGATCCTCGACAGCCTGGAGGCGCTGCCGCAAGACCGTCCGATCGAGCTGGACCTCACCGGGCTGCACCACTTGGACCACGCCTGCCGCACGGCGCTGGAGAACTGGGCCGAGCGGCACAGCGAGGCCGGTACGGAACCCGTGAAGGTCACCGAATTCGACCTGGTCCCGGCAGCCGTGAAGGTCACCGCGGCCCACACCGAGTTGCAAAAGGCCGCAGGCGGGGCACCTCCCGTGTACAACGGGGGTCCCAGGGGCTGAGCGGAGTGGGAGCCGTCGCGAAACGGTGAGCGCTCCACGAGAGGGGCGCGGTCCCGGCCTGTCCGGCCGTCAGCACGAAGGCACGTGGTCGGTACCGAGGCGGAGTGGGTTGTCGGTCCACCTCGGGACCGGTCGACGGCCTGGACGGGGGGCTCGCCGGACGCGCCCCTCTTTCGCGCGGATCCGGCCGTGTACGACTCGCGGCCGGGCGCGTTGCACCCGCGCGGGCCGTGGGAGTGCGTCGCACTCCTGCGGCTCGGCGGGCCCGCACAGCCGGGATCGGGTCGGCACACGCACCCGGTGTTCCACCGCCCTGCGTCACCGCCCTCGTAGTCTCAGCCGCAGGCGTTCCGTGGAGTGCCGACCTGCCGTCAGCGCGTCTCCCACCGGTTGAGTCAGCAGGGTCCGGGCCCCCGGACCAGCGACGGCGCCCACCGGGGACCGCGCGGGCCGGCCCCGACCGATTTACGGTGTTCCCCGTTCCGGCGCTCCGCGCCCGGCGGAACCCGGTGAGGCCCGGCACGCAACCGGGTCGGCGCCGCACCCGCCCGCGCTCAGGAGGGTGCGGCGGAGAGGACGAAGCCGGTGTAGCCGCCCCGGCTCACGGCATCGCACTCCTCCCGGTACCGGTCCAGTCCACCGGCATAGGCCAGGAACACCCGGGGTTTGCCCGGAACGTTCGCTCCGGTGTACCAGGAGTCCACCGCCGGGTAGAGCGTTCGGGCGGCGAGCTCTGCCACTCGCGTGCCCCAGTCCGCCTCGGCTCTCGAGGTCGCGTCGATCTCCGTGAGCCCACGCTCCCGAAGGTGGGCGATGCAGTCGGTGATCCACTCGACCTGCTGTTCCAGGGACACCGCGATGTTGGTGAGCACGGAGGGGCTGAGCGGTCCCAGGATGGTGAAGAGGTTGGGGAAGCCGGACGAGACAAGTCCCAGATAGTTCCGGGGGCCGTCCGCCCACTTCGTACGGAGGCTCACCCCGCCCTTGCCCACGATGTCGATGGCGAGTTGGGAGCCGGTCAGGGCGTCGAAGCCGGTGGCGAGGACGATCGTGTCGACGACGTGCTCCCCGTCCGAGGTCCGGATGCCCCGGGGCGTGATGGTCTCGATCGGCGTCGTGCGGAGGTCCACCAGCGTCACGTGCGGCAGGTTGTAGGCGGCGTAGTAGCCGGTGCCCAGGCACGGCCGCTTGGTCGCGAAGGGAAACGTGCGCGGGGAGAGCAGTTCGGCTGTCGCCGGATCGGTGACGATCGACCGGATCTTGGACCGGATGAACTCGGCCACGGTCTCGTTGGCCGTCCCGTCGGTCAGGATGTCGGTGTAGGTGCGCAGCAGACCGTTCAGCAGGCCTGAGTCCCAGGCTGCCTCGTAGGACGCCGTGCGCTCCGCCTCGTCCGCCTCCAGGGCCGACCGGGTCGGTGGCTCGAAGACGGTTCCTCCCCTGGACGACCGCTGGGCTTGCCTGAACCGCGGGTAGTACGCCTTGAGTTCTTCGATCTCCACGGTGCGCAGCGGGCGATTGTGGGCCGGGAGCACGTAGGCCGGGGTGCGCTGGAAGACGGTGAGGGCGGCCGCCTCGGCGGCGATGACGGGGACGGCCTGGACACCCGAGCACCCGGTACCGATCACGGCGACCCGCCGGCCGGTGAAGGAGACGCCCTCGTGCGGCCACTGGGCGGTGTGGTGGATCTGGCCCGCGAAGCTGTCGGCGCCCGGTATCTCCGGGGCTTTGGGGGCCGACATGCAGCCCGTCGCCAGGATGACGAACCGGGCGGTGACAACCCGGGCGGTGTTCGTGGAGACCCGCCAGAAGTGCCTGTCCTCGTCGTACACGGCGCGGGTGACCCGGGTGCCCAGTACGACGTCCCCGCGCAGGTCGAACCGGTCCGCCACGTGGTGGATGTACCGCAGGATCTCCGGTTGGGAGGCGTACCGTTCGCTCCATTCCCACTCCTGGTCCAGCTCCGGGGAGAACGAGTAGGAGTAGGACATGCTCTCTATGTCGCAGCGGGCCCCGGGGTACCGGTTCCAGTACCAGGTTCCGCCGATGTCGTCACCGGCCTCGAAGACCACCGCCGTCAGGCCGAGCTCACGCAGCCGGTGCAGCTGGTAGAGACCGGACAGTCCGGCCCCGACGACGACGGCATCGACCGAGTGGGGGGCGGAGGGCGGGCCGGGGGTGGTAACCATCGGGGTTCTCCTGTTCTTCCGCGTCACCTCGCGGACCAGGTGTGGGGGCCTGCGGTGCGAAGGAGACGGCGTGGACGGTGGTGGTCTCACCGTGACGGATGGCTGGGCCCCGCCGCCGCGTGGTTCCGGCCCTTAACCGGGCTTCGGCCACTCCTGCTCAGCGCCACCGCGGGAATCACCGCGAGGGCGAGGGCGCCCGCCGCCATCGCCAGGACCGGGTAGCCGCTGCCGCCGGCCACCAGGCCCGAGACCATGCCGCCCGTCGCACCCGCCGCGGACATCCCCACGTCCGCCAGGCCCTGTACCGCGGCGCGGTTCTCGGCGGAGGTGGCGTCCGTGATCAGGGCCGTGCCGCCGAGCAGGGCCAGGTTCCAGCCGACGCCGAGCAGTACGAGCGCGCAGGCCAGCAGCGTGACGGAGGTCGGTGGGGCAAGGCCGGCGGACAGGCCGGCGCCCAGCAGGACGACGCCGGCCGTGGCGGCGACCCGCCGCCCGCCGATTCGGTCCGCGAGCAGACCGCTCAGGGGAGACGGCAGGAACATCGCGCCCACGTGCAGGGCGATGACCAGACCCACCGCCTGCGTCGCATGACCGTGGCCGGTCATGTGGACGGGCGTCATGGTCATCACGGCGATCATCACCAACTGGGCAGTGATCATCACGGTGGCGCCGATGACGACACCCGGGGCACTGCGCACGGAGCCGTGGGGTACGGCGCCGGGCTCGGCCACAGTACCGCCGGGTCGCTGGGGCTGTGCCGGGCCCAGCGGGTCCGGGCGCCGCCACGGCAGCAGCACCAGGGCTGCCGCCGTGTAGGCCGCCGCCGCCAGCAGGAAGGGCCCTGCCAGCCGCGGAACGCCCCAGGCGTGGGCGAGGGCGCCGGTGGGGCCGATCAGGTTCGGGCCGACGACCGCGCCCAGTGTCAGTGCGAACAACACGGTTCCGGCGGCCCGGCCGCGTCTCTCGGGCGGGGCGAGGTCGGCTCCCGCGTAACGCGCGAGCAGCCCTGTGACCGTACCCGCCCCGTACACGAAGAGCGCGGCCAGGAGCAGGACGGGCCAGCGCGCCGTAGCTCCGGCCACCACGCCCGCGCTGCCCAGCGCGGCGGCTCCGTTGCCGAGCAGCAACCCCAGGCGGCGCCCGAAGCGCTGACAGACACGCCCGAGTACGGCCGCTCCGAGGGCCGCTCCGACGGCGAACAGGGCGGCCGGCAGTCCGGCCAGGCTGGTCGAGCCGAGCAGGTCCTGGGCGAGCAGCGCGCCGACCGTGATGCCGGCCGCCATACCGGCACCGCCGAGGATCTGCGAGGCGACGAGCACCGTCAGAGCGCGGCGCCGTTCCCGGGAGAGGTCCGGCACAGGGGTCGGCGGGGCCGTCTGGGTCACGCGTGGGTCCCCACCGGGGCCGCGGTGCCCTCGGGCGTCCGTGCGTCGTCGGCCAGGGCTGCTATCTCCTCCAAGGACATGCGGAGTTCGTCGTGGAGGAAACGCACGATCGTCCAGTGCGGCAGGGCGTCGGCGTCGAAGGGACCGAACGCGACCGTGTAGAGGGGAATCCAGCGCAGGGCCTCCTCGACGGCGGTTTCCCGTCCGGGGGCTTCCTGGTACGCGTCGTAGGAGATGCTCCGGTGGTGGAGGAAGTGACCGCCGGGCAGCCGGTGCTCGCACAGGTCGCGGTACTCACGCGTCTGCAGGATCAGGTAGTGCCATATCTCGTCGATGTCCTGCTCGACGGGGAGGAAGAGGCCGCCGAGCCGGTCGGGGTGGCTGGAGAGGAGGTAGAGGTAGCGCAGGCACTCGCGGACCTGGTGCCGTACGACGGACGCGGACGGAGCGTCGGGCTTGGCCGTGAAGTGCCGCACCACCTCCTCGTGCAGAGCCGGGCCGAGCAATGTCTCGACGTCGGGCACTTCTTGGGCGGGGGTCCCCGAGGGGGCGGCGGGTGCTGCGGAAGTGGGCATGGGACTCCTGTCGGGAAGCGGTCGCCGGGCGCGTCGGACGCCCCGCGCACAGGCAGGGCCGGTACGGACGGGGTCAGGACGGGTCGGACCTGGTCAGCCAGGCGTACTTGCCGGATCGCCCGATGGGGATTCCGGTGCGGTGTTCCACCTGGCAGGCCCGCCCGGTCAAGGCGGTGACGGACGCCGACAGCTCGGCCGTCTCGCCGGGTGACAGCGGCGCGTCGTCGAAGGTCGTGTACGACAGGTGGGATCCGGCTTCGCCGGTCAGGCGCAACTGGTACAGGAAGACGCGACCGCGGATGCCGGCGATACGGGCGTCGAGGTCGGCCTGGGAGACGGGGCCTCCGGGAGTGGGCAGCAGTTCCTTCTCCCGCCCGCAGAAGGAGACGATCCGCTCCGGGTCGGCGCTGCCGTCGCGGGTGCGCACACAGTCGCCGGACCGGTAGCGGACCAACGGCATGTACGGGTTGCGGACGCTGGTGACGATGAGGCTGTGGATGCCGCTGTCCGGTTCCACCGGGATCAGCTCGACGCTCATGTCCTTGAGGTAGGGCTGGTAACCGCCTTCGGTATCGCTGTAGAACAGGTAGCCGAGTTCGGTGCTGCCGAAGAGGTCGACCACCGGGCAGTCGAAGTGGGCGCGCAGATAGGCACGGACGTTCAGCGGCGTGTACTCATAGGCGTGGACGATGCCGACCGGGCGGGGAAACGCGTCCCAGAGGCCCCATGCCGAGACCTTCCGGATCAGGTGCGCCAGGTGGTAGCCGGAGCAGTCCAGCAGATAGCCGGCGCCGGAGTGGGCGGTAGCGGCCCCGCGGATCTCGGCGAGCATGCGCTCGACCTCGTCACGGTCCCAATCGGCGGGGTCCAGCCGGAGGTTGAGATACAGCGTACGGTCGTCGAGCCAGCGTTCACCGGGAGTCGCTCCGGGCTTGCGGGCGTTCACCCGCGCCACGTGTTCGGTGGCCAGGACGGTGGTCAGTGAAACCCGGCGGGCGCCCGCGTGCCACGAGGCGCCGAGATCGGGGTGGTCGCTCCACAGGCGGTAGTACGAGCGGAGCAGGAAGTAGGGCGGCCGGATGAGCTGCATGCGAGCGTGGTTGGTACCGGTGGACAGTACGAACTCGGCTTCTCCGGCCTCCAGTGCGCGGGCCAGCTCCGGGGTCATCCAGTTGTCGGGGAAGCCCCGGGCGATTTCCGGCTTCTCCAGGATCGGGAAGTGGCCGAGCTCGACGGAGGAACGGTAGATCGGGATGTCGCGCACCTTTTCCAGGACATCGGCGCTCGGCAGGCGGTTCAAGGGGGCTCTCCGGGACGGGTTCGACTGCGGGGAGGAGCGAGCAAGACCTGCCGGCGCGGCGACAGCCGCGCCGGCAGCGCGGAGCGTCAGCGAGTCAGGAGATGCAGCCGCTCTTGGGGGCGGCGCTGATGCAGCCGCTCTTGGGCGTGGCGCTGATGCACCCGTCCTTCGCGGCCTGGGCGGAGTTGGCAGCGACCCACTTGCGCCACACGGACTCCTCAGTCATGCGCTTGATGAGCTGTTCCATGGTGAAACCTCCCGGAGTGGCAGAAAGCATCATTTCTTATGAGCAAATGGTTCTGTGACGATCAACCATCGGCATCGAAAGTAAAGAGACGGTCAATCAATCGTCAATAGACCCTTTGCCGATTGGCCTGAACCACACCCCTCGCACGCGTCGGCCGACCGGGGACCACGACCGCGTGTGTCGTTCGTGCTCCAAGCCCCGCGACCGCCGCTCCCCCACGCCTCGGCCAGGAAACCGACTCCGGGAGGTGTCCGAATCCACCTCATGACGACGGGCGCTTCCGCGACCGTTCCACAGCGGCTCGGTGACGGCCTGGTCATGGTCCGCGTCGTCGACCGGACGGTGGAAGCCGCAGCCGTCGGCAGCCCGCGAGACGCTCCCAAGAGCGTGCCTTCAGGGCGGTACGGCACCGGCCGCACAGAGGTGGGCTGACCGCCCGGCGCGGAGCACGGCACAATGCCGGGCCCGCCGGGCGCGGACTCGGCACGCTGGTCCTGTCCGCCCGCTGGCGGTCCTTCCGGGATACCGAGCCGCGCGGCCAGGTGCTCGCTCACCGGCCAGGGGGTGTCGAGAGGATCGTCGGGGGGGAGCCGACCGATGTGGCGCACCGTGCACATCTGGAGCGCGAAGCCGAGCTGGCGGTGCGTCGAGCGGCGCCGCGACATCGAACAGTTCGACGGAGGGCTGCCGGGCATCGGCCCGAGCCGCCCCAGTGCCCGTTGTACCGGTCGGCGCACCGGGAGCCGTACGGTCGCGGTCAGTAGTTGTCCCACTCGTGGCGGGTGTACTCCAGCACCGCGGGATCCATCAGCGTGGATGCCCTTACGTCCTGGGGGCGCCGGTCCACCGGGAAGACGCCGGCGGCCGCGAGGACGTCGTCGTCGAGGAAGCGCAGGGGCGGCACACCGGCCGCCAGGCGCAGCGCGGGCGGCGGGCCGTCGCCGGGGGTGGCGAGGACGAAGCCCCAGTTGCCGAAGCTGGGGACGTCGACCTGGTACGGGGTGGTGGCGTACCCGGCCTCGCCGATGGACGCGGCGATGGACCAGAACGACTTGGGCGCGAAGAACGGCGAGCCGCCCTGCACCACGAGGTGGCTGTCGGGGGTCAGGACGCGGCCCAGCAGGTGGTAGAACTCCACGCTGTAGAGCTTGGCCAGTGCGGCGGTGTCGGGGTCCGGGAAGTCGATGAGGACCGTGTCGTAGCGCCGGCCGGCGTCCCGCAGCCAGGTGAAGGCGTCGGCGTTGACGACCGTGACGCGCGGGTCGGACAGCGCGTGGTCGTTGAGGTCGAGCAGCGGCGTGAAGGTGCGGGCCAGACGGGTCATCGCCGGGTCGAGGTCGACCAGGGTCACCGTCTCGACGTCGTCGTAGCGCAGGACCTCGCGGAGGGCCAGCGCGTCGCCGCCGCCGAGGATCAGTACGGAGGAGCGTTTCCCCGACAGGGCGGGGTGGACGAGCGCCTCATGGTAGCGGTACTCGTCCACGGAGGAGAACTGGAGGTCGCCGTTGAGGAACAGCCGGGTGTCCGGCTCCCCGGTGAAGGCGGTGGAACGGGTGACGACGATGTCCTGGTACGGCGTGGTCTCGGCGTGGACGATGGGGTCGCGGTAGAGCTGCTGACGCGCGGTGACCTCGATGTCGTCCGCCAGGACGTACACCGTGGCCAGGACGGCGAGGACGCCGGCCGCGCCGGCGAGCAGTCCGCGCCGCACCATGGGGCGGGTCTCGCGGCGGAAGATCCACAGGACCACGACGACGCCGGCCACCGCGTTGACCGCGCCCACCACCAGCGCGCCCTTGAGCTGGCCGAACGCGGGCAGGAGCAGCAGCGGGAAGCAGAGGCCGCCGACCAGCGCGCCGACGTAGTCCGCGGCGAACATGTCGGCGACGGCGCTGCCCGCCTCCTGCCGCCTGATCCGCTGGAGCAGCGTCATCAGCAGCGGGATCTCGGCGCCGACCAGCAGGCCGACGACGAACGAGACGACCACCATGGCGGGCATGTAGAGCCGCAGCCAGGCGAAGGCGACGTACAGGACGAGCACCGACAGGCCGCCGACGAGCGCGAGCAGGATCTCGACCAGGGCGAAGGCGCCGACCGCTCGGCGTTGCAGCGGTTTGGCGGCGAGGGAGCCGATGCCCATGGCGAAGACCATGACGGAGATGACCACGGAGGTCTGCATCACGGAGTTGCCGATGAGGTAGCTGCCCAGCGCCGTCAGCGCCAGTTCGTAGACCAGACCGCAGGCGGCGCAGACGAACACCGCGAGGAGCAGCAGGAGGCGTGTTCCGCGTCGGTACGTCCTCGGCGGCCGGGGGGCGGCGGCCGGGGTGGGGCGGTCGATCACGGTGGTGCTCATGGGGGGTTCAGGAAACGGCGGCACCGACCATGAAGGCCGTGCCGAGGTACATCGCCGCCTGGACCCAGGCGGCGGGGTGGGGGCTGGTCCCGTTGTCGTCGAGCACGGCGTGGCCCAGGCGGCCGGGGGTCAGCAGCCCGACGACGACGGAGATGAACGTCATCACGACGACCCCGGCGAGGCCGTACAGCAGGGTGCTGAAGAGTCCCTGGGCGAGGCCCAGTTCGGATTCGCTGGCCCGGATGGACTGCTCGATGACGAGGCCGATGGCGATCGTCTGGCCGGCGAGGAGGACCGCGGCGCCCCGGTTGCGCTCGGTCCACACCACGTGGACCAGTTTGCCGGGGGTGACGAGGTCGAGTGCGATGAAGCCGACCGCCATCACGACGAAGCCGACGAGGCCGTAGAGCAGGGCGGTGCCTGCCGACTCGAAGATCTCTGCCACGGTGTGCCTTTCGGGGACGTCGTCGAGGAGTTCGGGAAGAAGGGGGAAGCGGAGGAAGCGGGTGTGCGGGTCCGGCGTGTCACTTGCCCGAGCCGGGGCCCCCACCGCGGAACGCGGCGGTGTCCGGGTCGGGCCACGCGGAGCCGAGGTGGGTGCGCCAGCGGCGGTAACCGGTGCGGTAGTCGGCGATCTCGATCAGGCTGCCGGTGCCGGTGGCGAGCGGGCTGATCCCGACGATGTCGTCGCGGTAGCGGAGGAACACCTTGTCGCCGTCGGTGAGGCGGGCGACGGCCGAGGTGTTGCCGTTGATCTCGTCGGCGACCCTGGGCGCCGGGTCGGTCCTGTCGACGTAGTCCCCGCCCCTGGAGGAGTACTCGCCGCGGATCCAGCCCGACGGTACGTCGTTGCCGTCGTCGTCGTCCGGATCGCTGGAACAGGCGGCGAGGGCCAGGGTGGCGAGGAGCAGCACGCTGATGCGTCGAGCGGTCTTCATCGGGCCTCCAGCCGGGTGTGCGTCGCCACGATCCGGCGGCTCTGCGGGTAGGTGTGCCAGGTGCGCCAGCTCAGCCCGGCGCTCTCCCGCTCGACGGTCAGCGCGGTGACCGCTTCCGGCGAGCCGGGGAAGACTCCGTACAGCGCCCGGGGGTGGTCCTCCGAGTGGCCCCGGATCCGGGCCACCCGCGCGCCGAACTCCACGGGGCCGAAGCACCCGACGCGGGCTTGGAAGTCGTAGTGCCAGTCGTCGAAGTCCTGGGACGCCGTTTCCGGCAGGCCGCCCTCGACGCCGGGCAGGCAGGCGACCGTCTCCCGCACCGGACCGGCGAACACCTGGTGGGAGGCGCCCAGCAGCCGCAGCTGCACGTCGAGTCCGCCGACGGTCAGGTCGCGCACGGCGAGCGCCTCGCGGGCGGGGCGTCCCAGCACGAACGACAGCTGGTCGGCGTCCGTGTCCAGGTACGGGGCCGTCAGCGCTATCCCGCTCATGCGGTGCCGCCCGGTCCTTCGGCCCTTGCCGTGGCGAGGACGGCAGGCGTGAATCTCAACAGTGTTCCCCCGACTGCGAAGTGCTTGGAGCGCGGCCGAGTATGGCACAGCCGCGCGGAACGCCTGGTGCGGAGGGTGTCAGGCCGCTTCGCGGTCGGAGCCGGGCCACAGATAGGGCAGGTCGTCCGGGACCCCGGTGAAGTGGGCCGCGTAGAAGTCGGGGTCCTTGCGCAGGAGGGCCGACTGGTGGCTGCGGTGGAAGGCGGGGTCGCCGAGCCAGGGCGGCAGCTCACCGGCTGCGGCGAGCTCGTCCTGCGGACGGACCGGCGCACCGGGGCGGACGCCCTGGAAGTCCGCGAGCAGGGACACCGCGCAGGTGTCGCGGTGTCCCAGGGCGGTCCAGGCGCCGCAGATGTCGAGCCCGTAGCGGACCAGGGCCTCCTCGTAGCCGACCCACATCCGGACGGCCGGGTGGCGCCGCCAGCCGTATCCGGGCACGGTCAGCCCGCGGAGCACCTGGAGTGCCTCGACCCGCTGTTTGCCCAGGCGGCGGGGGTCGAGCACCTCGGCGCACGCCGTGAACCGGGGGAACGGCAGGAAGGTCTGCACACCCATGTGTCTACCGTCCCCGACCCGGCTCCGCATGCCGGGCCGGGGCCCCGCACAGTGCATCTGCACTTAATGAAAGCCAAAAGAAAAGCCATGCACGGATATTGACCGGCACGACGGCGAGCGGCCAGCATCAGTCACCGCGAGAGCGCTCTCCCCAAGTCGCACGAGCGCTCGACCCGAGTCACCCCCACCATCCGAGGAGTACGACCATGCCCGCAGCCGCCGTGACCATGGCGCCACCACCCCCGCACCGACCACCCATCACCCTCCGCCGGGGTGTGGCCGGCGCGTTGATCACCGCACTCGTCGCCACCCTGCTGGCGTTCGCACCCGCCCCGGCCGCCCAGGCCGCCCCGGTACTGCTGTCCCAGGGCCGCCCGGCCACCGCGTCCAGCCAGGAGAACGGCGGCACCGCCCCGGCCGCCGCCGTCGACGGCAACCTGGGCACCCGCTGGTCGAGCGCCTTCTCCGACCCCCAGTGGATCCAGGTCGACCTGGGCGCCGCGAGCCCCCTGAGCCAGGTCGTCCTGCGCTGGGAGGCGGCGTACGCGAAGGCGTACCGCATCGAGCTCTCCACAGACGGCGCGAACTGGTCGACGGCCCACTCGACGACCACCGGCGCCGGGGGCACCGAGACCGTCCCGGTCTCCGGTACCGCCCGCTACGTCCGCATGCAGGGCGTGACGCGCGCGACCGGGTACGGCTATTCGCTCTGGGAGTTCCAGGTGTACGGCAACGGCGACGACGGCGGCCCGACACTGCCCGGCGGCGGCGACCTCGGACCCAACGTCCACGTGTTCGACCCCTCGACGCCCGGCATCCAGGCGAAGCTGGACGAGGTGTTCCGGCAGCAGGAGTCGGCGCAGTTCGGCAGCGGGCGGCACGCGTTCCTGTTCAAGCCCGGTACGTACAACGGCCTCAACGCGCAGATCGGGTTCTACACGCAGATCGCCGGTCTGGGTCTGCGCCCCGACGACACCACCATCAACGGTGACGTGACCGTGGACGCGGGCTGGTTCAACGGCAACGCCACCCAGAACTTCTGGCGCGCGGCGGAGAACCTGGCGCTCAACCCGGTCAGCGGCACCAACCGGTGGGCGGTCTCGCAGGCCGCGTCGTTCCGGCGCATGCACGTCAAGGGCGGGCTGAACCTCGCCCCGAACGGGTACGGCTGGGCCAGCGGCGGCTACATCGCCGACAGCAAGGTCGACGGGCAGATCGGCAACTACTCGCAGCAGCAGTGGTACACCCGGGACAGCGCCATCGGCGGCTGGTCCAACTCGGTGTGGAACCAGGTGTTCTCCGGCGTCGAGGGCGCCCCGGCCACCGGCTTCCCCGAGCCCCGCTACACCACGCTGGCCACCACCCCGGTCTCCCGTGAGAAGCCGTTCCTCTACCTGGACGGCAACGAGTACAAGGTCTTCGCGCCCGCCAAGCGGACCGACGCCCGCGGCACCAGCTGGGCGAACGGCACCCCGCAGGGCGAGTCGATCCCGCTCGGCAGGTTCTACGTCGTCAAGCCGGGCACGACCGCGGCCACCATGAACGCCGCACTCGCCCAGGGCCTGCACCTGCTGTTCACCCCGGGCGTCTACCACGTCGACCGGACCATCAACGTCAACCGGGCGAACACCATCGTCCTGGGTCTCGGCCTCGCCACGATCATCCCCGACAACGGTGTGACCGCGATGAAGGTCGCCGACGTCGACGGTGTGCGGCTCGCCGGGTTCCTCATCGACGCCGGCGCCGTCAACTCCCCGACGCTGCTGGAGGTCGGCCCGCAGGGCGCGGCCGCCGACCACGCCGCCAACCCCACCACCGTCCAGGACGTCTACATCCGCATCGGTGGCGCCGGCCCCGGCAAGGCCACCACGAGCATGGTGATCAACAGCGACGACACGATCATCGACCACACCTGGGTCTGGCGCGCCGACCACGGCGACGGCGTCGGGTGGGAGACCAACCGCGCCGACTACGGCGTCCGGGTCAACGGCGACGACGTCCTGGCCACCGGCCTGTTCGTCGAGCACTTCAACAAGTACGACGTGGAGTGGTACGGCGAACGGGGCCGCACGATCTTCTACCAGAACGAGAAGGCCTACGACGCGCCCAACCAGGCCGCCATCCAGAACGGCTCCACCCAGGGCTTCGCCGCCTACCGCGTCGACGACTCCGTCACCACGCACGAGGCGTGGGGGCTCGGCAGCTACTGCAACTACAACGTGGACCCGAACATCCGCCAGGACCACGGCTTCAAGGCCCCGGTCAAGCCGGGTGTGAAGTTCCACAGCCTGCTGGTGGTGTCCCTCGGCGGCATGGGCCACTACAACCACGTCATCAACGACACCGGAGCGTCCACGGTGCCCGCCGGCACCTCGACCGTGCCGTCCACCGTCGTGTCCTTCCCCTGACACCGGACGGCCCCCGCGCGGGTCCGGCCCTCCTCCGAGCGGCCGGGCCCGCGCCCGCGTTCACTGGGCGGCGCGATCCCGGAGCGTCGCCCGCCAGGCCGGTGGCGCCTGCTCCACGGATCCGGCCACCGCCCCGGCGCGGCGGCCTCCCCCGGCGAAGAACTCGGCGAGCGGCAGGATCGCCGCACCGACGGTCACCGCGTCCGGCCCCAGCTCACCCAGCTCGATCCGGACGCGGGCCGCCGGGTACGCGAGGGCGTACGAGGTGGCGTGGGCCCGTACCGAGTCGAGGAAGCGGGCGCCGAGCTGGAGGCCGGCCCAGCCGCCGACGAGGATGCGTTCCGGCTGGAAGAGGTTGATCAGGTCGGAGAACCCCGCGCCGAGGTACTCGGCCGTCTCCTCCAGTACGGCCAGGGCGGTGGCGTCCGGCCGCACCGGCGCCCCCGGGTCCGCGTCCGCGTCCGCGTTCGTGCCCGCCGCCCGGTCCGGGTAGGCGGCGGCGAGCATCGCGGTCAGCGCCGCCTCCTCGTCCGCCCCGGCCGGCGGCTTCCCGCCCGCCTCGGCCCAGCGCTCCAGCAGCGCCTCGGCCCCCGCGTACGCCTCCACGCAGCCGAGCGCCCCGCAGCGGCAGCGCCGCCCCCGCACCCGCACCGTCAGATGGCCCCACTCCACGGCCCGGCCCGGCCCCATGTCGTCGGTGACGACGCACGCGCCGACGCCCGAACCGAACAGCACCACCACGGCGCTGCGCGCCCCGCGTCCCGCGCCGAACCACATCTCCGCCTGCCCGAGCGTCTTGGCGCCGTTGTCGATGAAGTACGGCACCGACGCGGGCAGCGCCACCGCGGCACGCAGCAGCCGCTCCAGCGGCACGGCGTTCCAGCCGATGGTCTGGCCGTGCACCACCGCGCCGTCCTCCGGCGTCCTGGCGACGATGCCGGGCACCCCGACCCCCACACCGAGCAGGTCGTCGGGGTCGATGCCCGCCCGGTCCAGGACCTCGGCGATGCCGTCACGCAGGTGGTCCACGACCACGCCGACGTCGTAGCGCTCGTGCCCGCCGGACGGGCCGGCCGCGAGGGGCCGCTCGGTGCGGGCCAGTTCGGTGAGGGTGAGGTCGAAGAGCTCGATCCGCACCCGGGTCTCGCCGACGTCGACGCCGATCATGCAGCCGCTGCCGGGCCGGACGCGCAGCAGGGTACGGGGGCGGCCGCCGGCGGAGTCCACGCTCCCCGCCTCCTCGACCAGTCCCTCGGCGACCAGCTCCGCCACCACGTTGCTGATCGAGCCCGAGCTGAGGCCGGTGGCGGGGCCGAGCGAGAAGCGGCTCAGCGGCCCGTCGAAGTACAGGCACTGCAGCACGGCGGTGCGGTTCTCGCGCCGCAGGTCGCGGACCGTCCGGCCATTGCCCACTGTCACCCAGCCCCCTCTTCGGATGTCCTCACCGCAACATACCTCCGCGGTGGCCGGGGCCGGGCTTCAGCCCGCTCGGGCGACGATCCGCCGCCGTGGCGCGCTCGGCGACGGCGGCGACGGCGAGGGGGGCGTTCGCGCCGCCCGCGGATGGCGACGTACGTTCGAAGGGCGTGTCGTCGTGACGTCGGCCGGGGGCGGCAGTTGGACCGGGCATGAAGAAGCGCAGCATGCTCGCCGTCGCGTCCCTCGTCGCCGGAGCGGCCATCGCCGCCCTGAGCCCCGCACCCCCCACCGCTCAGGCGGCCACCGTGGACGGCCCCTCGAACAGCACGGGCGACGCCGGTCCCGCCGAGAGGTGGGACGACGGCGACGAGGACGACACCACCGGCGCCTAGGTCCGGAAAGTAACGGCGTCCGCCCGAAGGGCGTCGCGGGCCAGGCGGGACTTCACGGACACGACCTTAGGGTGCCCAGCCGGCCGCCCGGCCCAGCCGGGCGGCCGGCGGGGTCCAGCGCCGGGTGCGGGCCGACCGGGTCGAGACGCCGAACTCCTTCTTCAGGTGTTCGGGGACGGCGTAGTGCATCACGCGCCCCCGGGTGAGCGAGCTGAGCTCGAACAGGGTGGTCAGGTGGCCGAGCCGGTCGAGTGCCCAGGCGCCCAGCGGTGAGCGGTCCTCGATCGTCTCCAGCACGTTCAGCAGCGCGGGAGCGGCCTTGACGACCGTGTCCCAGGAGGTGCGGGGCACCTGGAGCCAGTCGGCGCACGTGTCCCCGATGAGGTAGCGGATCAGGGCGGCGACGACCGGGTCCAAGAGGGTGCCGGGGACCACCTCCTCATAGAGGTCGATCAGCTGGCGGGTCAGGCGGGCGCCCTCCTCACTGGGGCCCATGTGGCGGACCATGTACAGGTCGGAGAACCGGCGGGCGGCCTCCAGGTCCTCTGGGACGTGCTCCTGGTCGACGCCGAGCATCGCGCCGACCACCCGCCAGGCGTAGTAATACGCCTCTGCCCCCTCGACGCTCATGTGGATGCCCAGGCGGTGCAGGGCGTCCAGGACCTGGATCGAGAACATCATCTGGCCGCCGATCATGTCCTCCTGGCAGATCGGGGTGCCGAGCTTCGCGGTGTCCCAGCGATCCTCGCGGCGCAGGTGGTGGCGGATCGACGCGTGCAGCAGGCGCACCTTCTGCGCGGCGGGGATGAAGCGGCTGCCGGCCTCGAAGGCGTCGGGTCGCATGAGGTGGACGGTGAACTGGCCCGTCTCCGCCATCCGCTTGGAGGGGTACTGGAGCGAGTGCGTCGCCGACAGCAGTCTGGCCACGTGCGGCACGACGTAGCAGGCGGGCATCGAGGCGAAGGACAGCGCCGTGGAGATGTGGACGTCGTTGTCGATGAAGAACAGCCGCGCCCTCTCCATCTCGTCCCAGTCCACCCATGATGGTGGGCTGCTGGTCTCGTGCAGGTACGCGCGGGCCACCTCCGGCAGGCCCTCGGGCAGCGGCTGGCCGACGGTGGAGACGTACCGCATGAGGGTGTTGAACTTGCCCACCTCCCCGCGTTCGAACAGGGTGGCCACGGTGGCGTCGGCCAGTTCGTCACCGGCCAGGCGCAGCGCGTCCAGGGACTGCTCGGTGTAGGTCATCGGGGCTCCTCGTGCGTCGTACGAGCGGAGGCGGCTCGGGCGCCGTGGTGGACGGGGGCGGCCCGGGTGGGGGCCGTCAGTGCTTGCGGTCGGTGACGGTACGGGCCAGGCCGGTCAGGGACCGGGCGGCTTCGGCGGGCAGCCGCGCCTGTTCCACGACGCGGGTGGCCGCCCTCACCCGTTCGTCGATCATGTCCTCCACCCGGGCCGGCGCCCCCGTGCGCCGCATGATCGTCCGGACGCGCTCCACGTCGTCGCCGCTCAGGTCACGGCGGCCCAGCAGCGTGCCCAGTTCGTGCCGTTCGGCACCGGTGGCCCCTTGCCACGTCAGGGCGAGGAGGGCGGTGGGGCGGTGACCGGCGATGTCGTCCGTTTCGGCCTTGCCGGTGTGCTCGGTGTCGCCGAACAGGCCGAGGAGGTCGTCCCGCAGCTGGAAGGCCTCGCCCAGCGGCAGGCCGTAGTCGGTGAACACCTCCCGGACGTCGGGCGCGGCTCCGGCCAGGGCGCCGCCGATGTGGAGGGGGTGCTCGACGGTGTACTTGGCCGTCTTGTAGCGGATGACCTTCAGGCTGGCGGCCGGGTCCGGACCGGCGCCCGTGCGCAGGATCTCCAGACACTCGCCGGCCACCAGCTCCCGGGCCAGCACGTCCCACAGCGGGCGCGCCCGTGACAGGTAGGCGGCGGGCAGGCCGCAGGTGGTGAACATCTGCCCGGCCCAGGAGATGAGCAGGTCGCCCACCAGCATGGCCAGCGAGCGGGCGGCTGCCGTCGCCCCGGGCCGGCCCGCCACGGCGGCCCGCAGCGCGCGGTGGGCGGTGGGCCTTCCGCGGCGCAGCGCGCTGTCGTCGACCAGGTCGTCGTGGACGAGGGCGGCGGCGTGCACCAGCTCCATCGCGGCGGCGGCCCGTACCAGCTCGCCGCTGTCGGGCTGCCCGGCGGCGCGCCAGCCCCAGTAGCAGAACGCGGCCCGCAGCCGCTTGCCGTGTGCGGTGGCGATCCGCAGCTGTTCGGCGACGGGTGCCAGGTCCGCGTCGATCGCCAGCAGCCGGTCGATCTCGTCCTCGACGAAGTCGCGCACCTGTTCGCCGACCCGGTCCTCGAGCGCGGCCGGCGCCCCGCCGTCAGTCATCGCGGTCACCCGCCGCACGGCGGGCGGCCGCGTGCCGGGCGAGTACCTCCAGGTGCGCCGGGGGCGGCGCGGCGACCCGGTCCAGGACCAGGCGGCCCCGGGCCCGCAGTTGCTGCCGCCCCTCCGCCGCCAGCTCGGCCACGTCGGCCCGGGCCAGCAGTCCGCGCGCGTTCCGCAGGACGGACGACAGCCCGCTGTACGCCAGATCGGCGGCTCCCGCGGCCAACTGCAACAACTGGCTGCCGGCGGCGTCTTCGTCCCGTTCCCGGTATCCCACGGTGTCCCCGTCCCCTCGTGTCCTCGACTCCGCCAGCGTGACGGAGTGGCACCGGCGGGTCCGTGAAGACCAACGATCGAGTGAACGGGTGGATAGGTGTGCCCCGCCGGCTGCGGGATAATGCCCCCATGCGAATCTCAGCCAGGGCCGACTACGCGGTGCGCGCCGCGCTGGTGCTCGCCGCCGGCGAGCGGAACGGGCCCTTGAAGGCGGAGGCCATCGCCGAGGCGCAGGAGATTCCGCACAAGTTCCTCGAAGGCATCCTCAACGACATGCGGCGCGGCGGCCTGGTGGTCAGTCAGCGCGGGGTCAACGGCGGTTACCGGCTGGCCCGGCCGGCGGCGGAGATCAGCGTGGCCGACGTCGTGCGCGCGGTGGACGGCCCGTTGGTGTCGGTGCGGGGCGTCCGGCCGCCGGACCTGTCCTACAGCGGGCCGGCGGAGCCGCTGCTGCCGTTGTGGATCGCCCTGCGTGCGAACGTCCGGCGCATCCTGGAGGGCGTGTCACTGGCGGACGTGGCGTCCGGTCACCTCCCGGAGACGGCGCACTCGCTGACGGAGGATCCGGCCGCCTGGTCCAACCCCTGAGACGCGTCCCGGCGCATCCGGTCCGCGGTTTCTCGTAGCGTGAGACCGAGTTGACCACCATGTGGTCGCCCCCTTGCCGACCCGCCCTCCCCCGGCCAATATCCCTACTAAAAGCGTAGGGAAAGGGGATGCGGGGCCTGCGCCGTGCGGACGACGCTCCGCGTGGATTCCGACCCGGGACCCAGCGCCTCGGGGCGCCCGGGTGTCATGCCCCTGACCTTCCGTCGGCTCGGCACTCCGTCATCGACCGGCGCCCCTCACGACACCTGGAGCTCCTCACATGACCACCGCCACCCCCCACGGCACCCCCGCCTCACGGGCCGACCGGGACCACGCGGCCGCCCCGGGCCGCCGGTGACGTCCGCGATGACCTCGACAGCGACGGCGACCGTCACCGGCCCGGTCACCGGCACCGGCACCGGCCGCACTCCCGTCGGCCACCGTGACGGCGGACACCGCGTCCTGCTCCGCACCGCGCGGGAGGTCGCCGACGACCTCGCCGCCGACGCCGTCCCGCGCGACCGGGCCGGCCGGCCGCCCGCCGACGAGGCGGCCCGGCTGCGCGAGGCCGGCCTCCTGGCGGCCCTGGTGCCGCCCGGCGGTGCGTACGGCGTGGACTGGCGCACCGGCTGCGCGGTCGTGCGGGAGATCGCCACCGCGGACGGCTCGGTCGGCGAGTTACTCGCCCGCCACTACGCGCACACCTGGAACGGACGCTTCTACGGCACCGCGCCCCGCGCCGCCGCCCTCGAACGGGACACGGCGCGCCGGCAGTGGCTGTGGGCGGGCGGCGTGCACTCCACCGCCCCCGACGGGACCGGCCCCGGCCTCACCCTGACCCCGCTGGACTCCGGGTACCTGCTCAGCGGGCGGGTGGCGGTGGACACGGGCGTGACCGTCGCCGACCGGTTCGCGGTGGACGCCGTCTGCGCCGTCACCGGTGATCTCCTGGTCGTACGGGTGCGGCCCGGCCGGTCCGGGGTGTCCGTCGAGCCCGCGCGGGACCGTCTCGGCCAGCGGCTCGCCGGCGCGGGCACCGTCGCCTTCGACCGGGTGACCGTCACGCCCGCGCAGGTGCTCGGCCCCCGGCCGCACGACGCGGAGTCGACCGCGCCCTTCACCGCGCTCGCCGAGCCCGCGCTCCGGCTGGCCCTGTGCCACGTCGGCCTGGGCATCGCCGAGGGCGCCCTCGCGGAGGCCCGCGACACCGGCAGACGCGCCCCGGTCCCCCGGCCTCCCGGCACCGCCGTCCCGGCGGCACACGACCGGCTGCCCGCCAAGGACCCCGACCTGCTGCTCGCGTACGGGGAGCTGGCGGCCGCGGCCCAGACCGCCGCGGTCGTCGTGGAACGGGCCACGGAGACCATGGCGCGGGCCCTGGAGGCCGGGCCGCACCTCGGCGTGGAGGAACCCGCCGACGTCGCCGCCCTGGTGGCGACGGCGGAGACCGTCACGGTCAGGGCCGCCCTGCACATCACCACGCGGGTGCTGGAACTCGCCGACGCGCCCGGCCTGGACCGGTTCTGGCGCAACGCCAGGGTGCTGACGGCACACCGGTCCACGGCCCACCGGCTACGCGACATCGGGGAGCACTACCTCAACGGCGTCCACCGCCCGGCGGCGGGCCGTTGAGGCCGGCGCACCCGCCCGCCCCGCCCTGGGGCGGGGCCGAGGAACCGGGGCGGTGACCCGGTTCGTCGGCCCCACAGGGGCGACGGTGCCGCGCCGGAGGGGTCAGTCCGCGTCCGGGGTCGGGCCGCCGCAGCCGGGGTGTCCCCACCGGGTGCCGAGCTTGGCGATCGGCTCACCGGCGGTGTACGCCCGGCCGCAGGGGCAGGTGCCGGGGAACTTCGCCTTGATGGTGCGCGGCGCCCCTCCCGACGCGGCACGGCCGGCCGGCCGCTTCCTGGGCGCCGCACCCGTCCGGGTCCGCGCCGGGGCGCTGCGCTCCGGGGCGGGCTCCGGCACGTCCGGGTCGCCGAGCGCGGTGCCGGCGGCCCGCTGGGTGACCGCCGCGTCGCTCGCGGCCTGGTCGGCGATCGCGTTCAGCGGGTCGCCGTCCACGCGGTGGGCGGGCACGTGGCGGAACTCGACGTCCCGGTCCGCCAGCAGGGCGTCGATCCCCTGGACGAGTTCCTGGTTCGCTACGGGCTTGCCGGCGGCCGTCCGCCAGCCGTTGCGCTTCCAGTTCGGGAGCCACTGGGTCACGGCCTTCATGGCGTACTGGGAGTCCATGCGCACCTCGACCCGGGTCCCGGGGTCGACGGCCTCCAACAGCCGCAGCAGGGCGGTGAGTTCACCGACGTTGTTGGTGGACCGGCCCAGCGGACCCGACTCCCAGCGCTCGGGGCGGCCCTCGGCGTCGGCGACGACCCACGCCCAGCCGGCCGGGCCGGGGTTTCCCTTGGCCGCCCCGTCACAGGCGGCGATGATGCGATCGGACATCCCCCGATCATGCCCTACGCCCCGGCATGGGCCGGCCGGGGGACCGTGCGGGGATCGTTTCCGGACGAGGACCGGCCGGATGTGGTGTCCCCACCCTCCCCGTACGCCGGGTGCGGAAACATGTGTGCCGTGCCGGCTTCCGCGCTCCGGGCCGCCGGAACCGGGCCCGCCGGACTTCCGACGAGGGAGGACTGTTGGACGCCGAAGGAACGGGCCGGGAGACGCGGACGACCACCGGGGCGGCGGGGCCGGCTCCGGCGGCCGAACCGCCGGCGGGACCCGGCGGCACCCTCCCGGCCGGCGCGCCGCCACCCGAGTCGCCGCTGTCGCGCCGGCGGTTCCTGACGGGTGCGGGGTCCGCGGCGGGGGCCGCGCTGCTGACGCCTGCCGCCCCGGCGGCGGCCCGGGACCGGATCGTGTCCCTGCGCTTCACCGCGGCGACGAACGGGGCGGCCGACATCGCCCCGTCCGGCGACCGGTTGATCGCCGAGGTCCAGCACGTCCTGTGGTCGTTGCCGCGCGCGGGCGGCAGGGCCGTCGCGCTCACCCCGGCCGGGCTGGAACCCAACCGCCCCGTCCACTCGCCCGACGGGTCCCTGATCGCCTTCTGCGCCTACCGGGGCGGGGGGTTCCACATCTGGACAGTGCGGCCCGACGGCTCGGACCTCCGGCGGCGCACCGACGGGCCCTGGGACGACCGGGGGCCCGCCTGGTCCCCCGACGGCACCCGGATCGCCTTCGCCTCCGAGCGCGGCGGCGACCCGGTGTCCGGCGCCCCCTACCGCATCCGGGTGCTCGACCTGCGTACCGGCACCTCCACCGCCGTCAGCGGTCTGCCGGGGCAGCCGGGTCCGCTCCAGGACGGCGCCTGGGAGGACTTCGACCCGGCGTGGACACCGGACGGCAAGCGGATCCTGTTCGTACGGGCGGCCGTGACGGCCTCCTCGTCGGGGACGGCCATCGACGCCCGGACCGTGGTCTCCGTACCGGCGGACGGCGACGGCCCGGTGCGGGCCGAGCACACCGGGACGGCCGGCGCGCAGGTGATGGCGCCCGCGCCGTCGCCGGACGGGCGGCGGCTGGCGTACCTGCGGGTGACCCCGGCGCCGCACGGCGGGTGCGTCCTGGTCGTGGACGGCGAACCGGTGGCGGTCCCCGGGGACGTCGCCCCCGTTCCGCCGCGCTGGACCGGGGGCGAGCTGCTGCTCACCGTCGACGGACGGTTCACCCTCGTGCGCCCGGAGACCCCCGGCGCCCTGGAGCGGATCCCGTTCGAGGGGACCGTGCCGGTGCGCCGGCCGCGCCTCCGGTCCAGGACGTACGGCGTCGAGGGCGGCCGGACGCGTCCGGTGCGGGGCGTGCACCTGCCGTCGCTGGCGCCCGACGGACGGCGGATCGCGTTCGCCGCGCTGAACTCGCTGTGGCTGGCCGGCACCACGGGCGGCCGGCCGCCGCGCCGGCTGGTGCGGGCGGACAGGACGCGCTACCTCCTCGGGCCGGTGTGGGCGCCCGACGGGGAGTCGCTGGTGTACGCCGACGACAGCGACGGCCTGCTCGGGGTGTACCGCCATGACCTCGCCACCGGCCGGCGCACGGCGCTGGCGACCGGCGGGCGGGTCCATCCGGCCCTGTCCCCCGACGGCGGGCGGCTCGCCTGCCTGGACCTGACGGGCCGTCTCGTGGTCAAGGACCTGTCGACGGGCGGCGAGCGGGTGCTGGCGGCGCCGCTGGGCGGCGGCGGGCTGCCCGGCCGGCCCAGCTGGTCCCCGGACGGGCGGTTCCTCGCCCTGTGCGACCGCAACCGGCTCAACCAGCGCTTCCGCGAGGGCTACAACCTCATCCGGATCGTCGACGCCGCGTCCGGCGCCGCCCGGCTGCACGCCGTGGCCCCGCACACCTCGGTCTCCGACCGCTACGCCTCGGGGCCGGTGTGGTCGCCGGACGGCCGCTGGATGGCGCTGGTCGTGGAATCGGCCCTGTGCCTGCTGCCGGTGACGGCGGACGGCCGCCCGGCGGGGCCCCTGCGGCAGCTCTCCGACGAACCCGCCGACACCCCCTCCTGGTCCGGCGACTCCCGCACGCTGCTGTACCAGTCCGGCACCCGGCTGCGGCTGACCGGTGTGGACGGGGGCGGCCCGCGTACCGTGCGCGTACCGCTGGACTACCGGCGGGCCGAACCCGCCGACGCCGTCGTCCACGCCGGGCGGTTCTGGGACGGCACCGGTGACGACGCGCCGGTCCGCGAGGACGTCGACGTCGTCGTGCGCGGTGGGCGCGTCGCGGCGGTGGAGCCGCACCGGCCGGGCCGGCAGCGGCCGGCGGTCCGGCGGGTCGACGCCTCGGACCGGACGGTGCTGCCCGGTCTGTGGGACGCGCACACCCACCCCTGGCAGTACACGTACGGTGGCCGGCAGACCGCCTGCCAGCTGGCGTACGGGATCACGACCGCCGTGTCGCTCGGCGGGTTCGCCCACGAGCAGGCCCGCGTCCGGGAGGCCGTCGAGGCCGGCCAGCTGGCCGGGCCCCGGCTGCTGAGCTGCGGTGAACTGCTGGACGGCGCCCGGGTGGCCTACAGCATGGGCAGGGCCCACCGCACGCGTGAGGGGCTGCGCCGGTCGCTGGAGCGGGGCGCGGCGCTCGACTGGGACGTGGTCAAGACGTACGTCAGGGCGCCGGACTGGGTGATGGAGGAGGCGGCGCGGTTCGCCCATGAGCGGCTCGGGGCGCGGGTGGGCAGTCACTTCTGCTCGCCCGGCCTGCAGACCGGGCAGGACATGACCACGCACCTTCAGGCCACCCAGCGGGGGGAGGCCGGGCACGCGGTCTCCGCCGCCGGCCGGGCGTACCAGGACGTGCGGGAGCTGTACACGGCGCCGGGCGCCGGTTTCACCCTGATCGCCACGCCGTTCACCGCGATGTGGCTGCTGGGGGCCGATCCGGGTCTCGCGCGGGACGAGCGGGTGGAGGCGATCATGCCGCCGTGGGACGCCGCCCTGGTTCGGCAGATGTCCGCGCAGCCGCCGGGCGAGGCGCACCTGGAGGCGCTGCGCACGGAGGTCGAGGTGTACCGGCACGTCCTGGCGTCGGGCGGTGTGGTGGCGCTGGGCACGGACGCGCCGATCGTCCCGGTGGGGCTGTCCCTGCACCTGAACCTGCGGGCGCTGCACGTCGGCGGTCTGTCGCCGGCGGAGGCGCTGCGGACGGCTACGGCGCTCCCGGCGCGGGCGTTCGGTGCGGACGGGGACCTGGGCACCGTGGAGGTGGGCAAGGTCGCGGACCTGACAGTGGTGGACGGCGACCCGTTCACGGACTTCGACGCGCTGGTCCGTACGGTCGCGGTGCTCAAGGCAGGGGTCGTGCACGAGCGGGCCGCCCTCGGCGGGGCCTTCCGCGCGTCCGGTGGCCGCGGGGGCGAGGACCGGTCGGGGCGGGGCGGGCGGGACTGGCTGGAGGTGGGCCGGGTGATGCGCCGGGACGGCTGCTGCTCGCCCGGCCCGGACCACGCGTGACCGGCCGCCGCCCCTCCTCGGCAGGGCGGGGCGGCGGCCGGGGCTGTCAGCGCCCGGTGTCCTCGGGGTACCAGCGCAGCTCGACGGTGTTGCCGTCGGGGTCCCTCACGTAGACCGACCGGGCGGTGCCCCGCGCGCCGAAGCGGCTGACCGGTCCCTCCAGCACGTCGAACGTGCCCGAGTCGATGACCTCCTGCCAGTCCACGGGGTCCACGACCAGGCAGATGTGGTCCACGTTGGATTCGCCGCGGGGGCGGGCCAACAGGTCGATGATCATGGTGGGGGTGACCCGCACGGACGGGAACGGGACCTTGCCCGCCCGCCACTCCTCGACCCGTACCGGCTCCAGGCCGAGGGGTCCGCAGTAGAACCGCAGGGACCGCTCGACGTCCTCCACGTTGAGCACCACATGATCGAAATCCTTGACCCGCACGGGCCTCCCCCTCCGCCGTTCCGGTCCGCCGCCGGACCGGTCGTCCTTGTGCCGACCGTTGCCGGTGCCTCCCGCCCCGGTGACGGGGTGGCGGGAGGCCCCATCACGGTACCCGGGCGGGCGGCGCCGCGCGGGCGGGCGGGTCAGCCGGCCGTGGCTTCGCGGTGGGCGCGGATGATGCCGGCGTACCGGTGGCCGCTCGACTTGACGGTGCGGGTCTGGGTCGCGTAGTCGACGTGGACGAGGCCGAAGCGCTTGTCGTAGCCGTAGGCCCACTCGAAGTTGTCCAGGAGCGACCAGGCGTAGTACCCGGCGAGGGGGGCGCCCTTGCGGATCGCGCGGGCACAGGCGGCCAGGTGCTGTTCCAGGTAGCGGGCGCGCTCGGGGTCGTCGACCGTTCCGTCGGGGCCGACGGTGTCCGGGAACGCGGAGCCGTTCTCGGTGACGTACAGCTTGCGCACGCCGTAGTCGTCGGTGAGGCGCATCAGGAGGGCCTCGATGCCGCCGGCGTCGATCTGCCAGTCCATGCCGGTGCGGGGCACGTCGGGCAGGCGGACCTCCCGGGCGTGCGGGACGGGCCCTTCGGGGTCGTCGGTGACGGTCGCCGGGAAGTAGTAGTTGAGGCCGTGCCAGTCGAGCGGGGCGGCGATCGTGTCGAGGTCGCCGGGGCGTTCGGGGAGCTCCACGCCGTAGAGCTCGCGCATGTCGGCGGGGAAACCGCGGCCGTACACCGGGTCCAGCCACCAGCGGTTGGTGTGCCCGTCCATCCGTACGGCGGCGGCGATGTCCTCCGGGGCGGTCGAGGCGGGTTCGACGGTGGAGTGGTTGGTGACGAGTCCGACCTGCGCGCCAGGTACGGCGGCGCGGACCGCGCCGGTGGCGAGCCCGTGGGCGAGCAGCAGGTGGTAGGAGGCGCGGACGGCGGCGGTGAGGTCGGTCAGGCCGGGAGCCATCCGGCCCTCCAGGTGGCCGATCCAGCCCGAGCACAGCGGCTCGTTGAGGGTGGCCCACTGGGTGACGCGGTCGCCGAGCCGCTCGGCCACGACGGAGGCGTAGGCGGCGAGGTGTTCGGCGGTCTCGCGCACGGTCCAGCCGCCGCGGTCCTGGAGGGCCTGGGGCAGGTCCCAGTGGTAGAGGGTGACGGAGGGGGTGATCCCCGCGTCGAGGAGGCCGTCGACGAGCCGGTCGTAGAAGTCGAGTCCGGCGGCGTTCACCGGTCCGTCGCCGCCAGGCACGATCCGCGGCCAGGCGACGGACATGCGGTAGGTGTCGGTTCCGAGGGACCGCATGAGGGCGATGTCCTCGGGCCACCGGTGGTAGTGGTCGCAGGCCTCGTCGCCGTGGTCGTCGTTGTCCACCTTGCCCGGGGTGTGGGAGAAGGTGTCCCAGATGGAGGGGGCTCGGCCGTCCTCGGCGACGGCACCCTCGATCTGGTAGGCGGACGTGGCGGTCCCCCAGGCGAAGTCGCGGGGGAAGGCGGCGAGGTCGATCGGATCGGACACGGGAACCCTCTCGGAGAAGCGGTGGGAGCGAACGGCGTGGTGCGGGGCGTTATTTGACGGCGCCGGCGGTGAGGCCGGTGACGAGGTAGCGCTGGAGGAGGAGGAAGCCGGCGACGACGGGGACGCTCACGACGAGTGAGGCGGCCATGACCTGGTTCCAGTACACGTCGTTCTGGCTGGCGTAGCCCTGGAGGCCGACGGCGAGGGTGCGAGTGGTGTCGTTCGTCATCACGGAGGCGAAGAGCACTTCGCCCCAGGCGGTCATGAACGCGTAGACGGCCACGGCGACGATCCCCGGAACGGCCGCGGGCACGATGACCCGGAACAGCGCGCCGAGCGGGCCGCAGCCGTCGACCTTGGCGGCCTCGTCGAGGTCGCGGGGCACCGAGTCGAAGTACCCGATGAGCATCCAGATCGAGAACGGCAGGGAGAAGGTCATATAGGTGAGGATCAGTCCGCCGCGCGAGCCGAAGAGCGCGATGCCGGTGGCGTTGCCGATGTTGACGTAGATCAGGAACAGCGGCAGCAGGAAGAGGATGCCGGGGAACATCTGGGTGGACAGCACCGTGACGGTGAAGACCCGCTTGCCGCGGAAGGCGTAGCGGCTGACGGCGTACGCGGCGAAGACGGCGATGACGACCGAACACACGGTGGCGGCGCCGGCCACGACCAGGGAGTTCACGAAGTAGTCGGCCAGGGGGACGGTCTTCCAGATGTCCGTGTACGGCGTGAGGGTCAGGCCCGAGGGGATCCACTGGAACTTTCCCGAGACGTCCGCCAGTGGTTTGAGGGAGCTGGAGACCATCACGTACACCGGGAGCAGGACGAAGCCGGTGAGGAGGGTCAGGAAGACGGCGCGGCTCCAGAGGAAGGAGCGCGGGGCGGCCATGGGCGAGCGGGGGGCCGGCCGGCTGTGTTCAGACATCGGCGGACTTCCTTCCCCGGGAGGTGGCGATCAGGTAGACGCCCGTGACGACGAGCAGGAAGAGGAGCAGCAGGACGGACATCGCCGAGCCGGTGCCGAAGTTCCAGGTCTGGAACGAGGACTGGTAGATGTGCAGGGAGATGAGGTCGGCCGATTCCGGCGCGGCCCTGCCGAAGAGCACGAAGGGGGTGTTGAAGTCGTTGAACGTCCACAGGAACAGGACCAGGACGAGGACCTGGTTGACCGGCCGCAGGGACGGCAGGGTGATGCGGCGGATCTGCTGCCACACGCCGGCCCCGTCGAGGGCGGCGGCTTCGTAGATCTCCCGGGGGATGTTCTGCAGGCCGGCCATCATGATGAGGAAGGCGAAGGGCCAGCCCTTCCACACGGAGACGACGAGCAGGGTGATGAAGCTGTTCTCGCCGATCAGCCAGAAGGGCGGGCTGTCGGTCAGTCCGAGCTGGTCGTGCAGAACGTGGTTGATCAGCCCGTTGTCCCGCTGGAACATGAAGGCCCAGGTGATGACGGCGGCGTAGACCGGCAGTGCGTACGGGACGAGGAACAGGGTGCGCAGGACTCCCCGGCCGCGGAACGTCTCCTGCATGAAGACGGCGGCGGCGGTGCCGATCAGCCAGCACAGGCCGACGGACAGGAGGGTGAAGAGGCAGGTGGTGAAGAAGGACTTCAGCAGCGCCTCGCCCACGGGGGCGTCGAAGTCGACCGAGACGGCGTAGTTGTCCAGTCCGGCCCAGGGGGCGGTCCCCCAGTCGCGGATGTAGAACTGGGTTAGCTCCTTGAAGCTCATGACGATGCCGATGAGCATCGGCACCAGGTGGACCAGGATCTCCAGGACCAGGGCGGGAAGCAGCAGCAGGTACGGCAGGCCCAGGGCCCGGAGCCGCCCGGGACGGCGGCGCGGGATGCGCGCCGCCCCGGGGTCGTGCTGCGGTGCGGTCCGCCCGCCGGTCTTCTCGATGGCGGTGGTGGTCATGGTGGCGTCCGGACTCACTTCTTGGGCATCTGCTGCTGGGCCTTTTCGAGCTTGGCCTTGACCGATGCGGTGGTCACCGGCCGGCCGGCGGCCGCGTCGGCGAAGAGCTCCTTGACCGCGGTGCCCACGACGGTCTCGAACTGCGACTCCTCCGGTACCTGCGGCAGGGCGGCGGCGCTGGTCGCGAGGGTCTGCCGGAGCGGTGCGAGGGCGGGGGTGTTGAAGGCGGGGTCGGCCTGCGCGGAGGTGACCGGCGGGATGGAGCCGTAGGCCTTGTTGAGGATCTTCTGCTCCTCGTCGCCGGTCATGAACCGGACGAACTCCATGGCGCCGTCGATGTTCTTGGTGTTCTTGAAGACGGCCAGGTTGATGCCGGCGACCATGGAGTTGACGGCGGTTCCCCGGCCGGGCTTGCCGGACCGCACCGGCGCCGGGGCGACACCCCATTCGGAGTCGTCCATGCCCTGGGCCTTGAAGGTGGCGGCCGCGGTCTGCCACAGCACCATCGCGGTCTTGTCCTTGGCGAAGTCGCTCAGGGACTGGTTCTGGGCGTATTCGGCGTTGCCCTTGGCCACGATCTTGTGCTGGGCCATCAGGTCGATGTACTGCTTGACGGCGGCGACGGCACCGTCGGAGGTGAAGTCGGCCTTGCCGTCGGGGGTGAAGAAGTCGGCGCCGTGCTGCTTGCCGAGGACGAAGACCTGGTGGATGTTGTTGGAGAGGTTGGAGCCCTCGACACCGATGCCGGCCTTGCCGTCCTTGGTGAGCTTCTTACCGGTGGCGACGAGCTCGTCCCAGGTGGCCGGGGGCTTCTGGATGCCCGCCTCGGCGAACAACTTCTTGTTGTAGTAGAGCGCGTACGCCATGGAGTAGAGCGGTACGGCCGCGGGGTCCTGCCCCTGGACACCGGTGGAGCCGAGCGCGGACTCGACGAAGCGGTCCCTGCCGCCGATCTTCTCGAAGTTCTTCGCGTCCCAGGGCAGCAGGGCGCCGCTGGACTGGAGGGAGGCGCTCCAGGTGTTGCCGATGTTGAGGACGTCGGGGCCCTGGCCGGAGGTGGTGGCGGTGAGGATCCGGTTCAGCAGGTCCGACCAGGGCACGACCTCCAGCTTCACCTTGATGCCGGTCTTCTTCTCGAACTTGTCGAGTTCCGGCTGGAGGACCTTCTTGTCCACCTCGATGTTGGCGCCCTGGTTGGAGGCCCAGTAGGTGAGCGTCCTGGGCTGGGAGTTGTCGCCGGACCCACCGGACGAAGAGCCACCGCCGCAGGCGGCCGCGGAGAGGACGAGGGAGAGGGTGACGGCGCCGACGGCCGCGGCTCTGATTCTGCGCATGGCTCCTCGTGTCCCTTTCAGGGGAGGGGTGGAAGCCGACGAGGGAGAGGGTGCGCGACGTCCCGCGTTCGACCCCTGAAGAACCTCTCGGCTTAATTTAGGATGTGAGTTAAACCTCAAGCGAAGGTCGCGTCAAGAGGTGCCGCAGGGGTATGTTGCGAGCCAGGACCTAGGGAAGAGGGTGCCCGTGAGAGTGCGCAGCGGCCGGACGGTGCGTGACCTGCGGCGGGAGAACCGCACCGCCGTTTTGCAACGGTTGTATTTCGACGGGCCGCTGAGCCGCTTCTCGCTCGGCCCCGCCACCGGCCTGAGCTCGGGCTCGATCAGCAACGTGGTGGCGGAGCTGGTCGCCGAGGGACTGGTCGAGGAGGCGGGCAGCGTGGACTCCGCCGGCGGCCGCCCCCGCACGCTGCTGCGCATCAGCCAGCACAGCGCCTACATGATCGGCGTCGACATCGGGGAGACCCGGGTCCGGGTGGAGCTCTTCGACCTGGCGCTGACCGAGCTCGCGCGGGTGGAGAGACCGCTCACCACCAACGGGCCGCGCCGTGTGGACCGTTACGACGTCACCGTCGTCGTCGGCCATGTGCGCGACGGCGTCGAGCAGGTCGTCCGGCAGGCCGGAATCGACGCCGAACGGCTGCTCGGTGTGGGGGTCGGGGTGCCCGGCATCGTCGCCAGGACGCCGGAGGACGGCGCGGTGGTGCACGGCCAGACCATCGGCTGGAACGCCGTGCCGCTGGAGCGGCTGCTGCGCGAGTTCGCGGCGCTGCCGCCGTCGGTGCCGTACTTCATCGACAACGGCGCCAAGACGCTCGGGCAGGCGGAGATGTGGTTCGGCGCCGGGCGGGGCGCCCACAACGCCGTGGTGGTGCTGTTCGGTTCGGGCGTCGGCGCGTGCGTCGTCACCGACGACCTGCGCTCCGGCCGGGCCGTGGAGTGGGGCCATCTGACGGTACGGGTGCGGGGGCGGCGCTGCCGCTGCGGCGCCCGGGGCTGCCTGGAGGCGTACGCGGGGGCCGAGGCGCTGCTGGAGCGCTGGGCCGAGGCGGGCGGGAAGCCGCCGGCCGGGGCGGACGAGGAGGCGGCGCTGACCTCGATGCTCGCCGCCGCCTACCCGGACCGGGCGGCGGGCACGAACGCGGACCCGGGGGCGCCGGTGCGGCCGGACGCCACCGCCCTGGCCGTACTGGAGGAGACGGCCGAGTACCTAGGCGCGGGGTTCTCCGACCTGATCAACCTCTTCCAGCCGGAACGCATCCTCGTCGGCGGCTGGGCCGGCCTCCAGCTCGGCGCCCGCTTCCTCGACTCGGTACGGGCCCACGCCACCTCGTACGCCCTGTCCTACCCCGCCACGCGCGTCCGCATCGACCTCGGCACCCTGGGGCCGGACGCCGTCACCGTCGGCGCGGCGATCCTGCCGCTCGCCGACTTCTTCGCACGCGGCGGCCGGCGCGGGCGTCCGGACGCCGAGGAGCCGGCACCCGCCTGGCAGGCCACCCTCCGGGAGCGGGCGGCGCCCTGAGCGGGAAGTGTCCGGCGGGCGGCGCCTGGGGCGCGGTAACGGGGCCCGTCACCGGTCCGGGCCGGCGGGCCGCTACTGGTCCAGGCCGGGCATGTCGTCCGGGGCCGGGCAGATCCTGCGGCCCTGGTGGTCGAACACGTACAGCTGCCCCAGGTCGACCAGCAGCGGCACCTGCGCGCCGGTCCGCACGCGCCCCTGCGGACCGGTCCGCAGGACGAGGTCGCTGCGGACGATGGTCCGGCGCTCCGGCTCGGACGTGAGGTCCGGGCCGTCGTCGGCCACCGTCACCCGGCCGGACATCCGGGACGTCACCCGCTGCCTCATGCGGCGCAGCCCGTGCCGACGCCGCGCGTGGCCTGTGGCGCCCGCGCCCCGGGGCCGTGACGCCTCCAGGTCGGCCACACCCGCCGGCCGCGAGCCGGTGTCCAGGTGTACGAGCACTTCGTGCCCCTGGTACTCGACGTGCTCCACCACGCCGACCAGCGCCGCCTCGCCCGGCCTCGCCCGGCTCGGCGGGGCGATCCGCACCGCCTCCGACCGCAGGCCGACGATGATCCGGCGCCCCTGCTGGATGCGCAGGAGCTGGTGGTCCACGCTCAGCGGTTCGGGCAGCGACAGGCGCTGGTGACCGAGTTCGACCGTCATCGGGCCGTCGAGCGGCGCGTGGACGACCGCGTCCAGCAGGTTGATGCGCGGTGTGCCGATGAAGGCCGCGACGAAGACGTTCGCCGGGCGGGCGTACAACTCCTGCGGGGGGCTGACCTGTTGCAGGGCGCCGTCACGCATCACCGCCACCCGGTCGCCCAGTGACATGGCCTCGGACTGGTCGTGCGTCACGTAGACGGTGGTCACGCCGAGCTCCCTGGTGAGGCGGGAGATCTCGGCCCGCAGGTGGCTGCGGAGCTTGGCGTCGAGGCTGGACAGCGGCTCGTCCAGCAGGAAGACCGACGGCCGGCGGGACACCGCCCTGCCCATCGCCACCCGCTGGCGCTCACCCCCCGACAGCTGCGACGGGAACCGGTCGAGCAGGTCCTCGATGGCGAGCATCCGCGCGGTCGCGTCCACCCGCGGGTCGTGGTCCGCGCCGGGGTCCCTGAGCCGCAGCGGGAAGCCGATGTTCTCCCGGGCGGTCATGGACGGGTAGAGCGCGAAGTTCTGGAACACCATGGCGATGTCCCGTTCGCGCGGGGGTACGTCGTTGGCGTACGAGCCGTCCAGCAGCAGCTCGCCCTCGCTGATGTCCTCCAGTCCGGCGATCATGCGCAGGACGGTCGACTTCCCGCAGCCCGAGGGACCCAGGAGGACCAGGAACTCGCCCGGCTCGACGGTCAGGGAGACCCGGTGGACCGCGTAGGAGCCGCGGTCGTACTTCTTGCTCACATCTCGCAGCACGATGGCGCGACTCATGGAGATCCGCCCGGAGTAGGGAGAGGGAGGGGTGGGGGGTGAGGCTGAAAATAGCCCATGGGGCGGCGCCGGGGAACGCTTTGGGACGGACCGGGAAAAGTCGCGCGGCCGCCCCCGGACCGGGGTCACGGGCGCGGCGGCGCGTCGGTCATGACGCCCGGACGTCAGGCCGACGCACGCACCACGAGCTCGGGCTGGAAGAGCAGGTGCGCGGGGCCCCCGGCGGCCCCCTGGAGGCGCGCCGCGAGCAGTTCGCCCATATCGGCGGCCATCTTCTCGACCGGCTGGCGCACCGTCGTCAGGGGCGGCCGGCACGTCACGGCGACGCTGGAGTCGTCGAAACCCACCACGGCCACGTCGTCGGGCACGCGCCGCCCCCGCTCCGACAGGACCTGGCACGCCCCCTGGGCCATCAGGTCGTTGGCCGCGAAGACGCCGTCCACCTCCGGGTGCCCGGCCAGCAGGCGGGTCATCGCCGCGGCGCCGCTGTCGACGGTGAAGGTGCCCTCCACGGCCGGTGCCGGGCCCAGGCCCGCGCGGGTCAGGGCGTCACGGAACCCGGCCAGTCTGTCCCGGCCGGCGGGCAGGTCCTGCGGAGCGCTGATCGCCGCCGGGCGCCGGCACCCGCGCGCCAGCAGGTGCTCGGCGGCGAGCCGCCCGCCGGTGCGGTGGTCCAGGTCCACGAAGGCGAGGGGCAGTCCCTCCGGGGGGCGGGCGAACAGCACCACCGGGACACCGGCGGCGTGCAGCATCTCCGGCAGCGGGTCGGCGGTCTGGAGGGAGACCACGAGGGCCCCGTCGGCGCTTCCCTGGCGCAGGTAGTCCACGACCTGCTGCCGGGCCGGCGCGGACTCCGCGAACATCAGCACCGGGTGCATCGCGCGCCCCCGCAGGTACGCCACGGCTCCGCTGACGATCCGGCCGAAGAACGGGTCGGCGAAGACCCGCGCGGCGAACGCGTCCCCCGCCCCGGACACCAGGAGCGCCACGGTGTCGGCGCGCCGGGTCACCAGTGACCGGGCCGCCCGGTTGGGGGCGTACCCGGTGCGTTCGATGGCCCGGCGGACGAGGTCCTGGATCCCGGGGTCCACGTTGCGCACGCCGTTGACGACGCGCGACACGGTCGCCCGGGAGACCCCTGCCTCCCGCGCCACGTCCTCCAGCGTCGGTCCCCGCCTGTCCACCCCGGCACTCTAACGTGCCGTTTTGCGGCGCCGGCAGCCACTCCCGCCGGCCCCCGCGTCCCGGCCGGGCGGTGCGCGCGGGCCCTGGCCGGCTCATGGCGCGCCGCCCGGCCCCGTGCCGCAGGCGCCGCTGTCGACGACGAGGTCGGCCTGCCATTCCGGGGCCCCCGCCGAGCGGCCCGCCATGAGGTGGTACGTCCCGGGCTCGACGCGCCAGCACCCGTCCGCCGCGCTCCAGTGCCGCAGCGCGCGGGGCGCCACGACCACGTCGGCGACCGCGCCGCGCCCGGCATCCGCGTGCACCGCCGCGTAGCCGGCGAGCCACCGCGCGGGGCGCTCCACGGCGGAGTCGGGGCGGGACAGGTACACCTGGACGACCTCGCGGCCGGGGCGCGTCCCGGTGTTGCGCAGCGCGACCCGGACGGTGAACGGCGCACCGGCCGGTACCCGGGGCGGGGCGTCCACCCGCTCGTACGCCCAGGTGGTGTAACCCAGGCCGTGGCCGAACCAGTACGCGGGCTCCCGGCCCGCCCGCAGCCACGCGCGGTAGCCGATGTTCAGGCCCTCCGTGTAGGCGAGTCGCCCGTCGACCGGCCGGGTGCGGGTGACGGGGGCGTCGGCGAGCGAGGCGGCCCACGTCGTGGGGAGCCGCCCGCCGGGCTCGCGGCGGCCGAACAGCACGTCGGCGAGTCCGCCGCCGGCCTCCTGGCCGGGGAACCAGGCGAGCAGCAGGGCGCCGACCTCGTCGCGCCAGGGCAGTTCGACCGGTCCCCCGCTGTTGACGACCGCGACGGTGTTCGGGTTGGCGGCGGCGACCGCGCGCACCAGGTCGTCCTGGAGCCGGCCGAGGGACAGGCCGGAACGGTCGTGGCCCTCCGTCTCGCTGTGCTCGGTCGTGCCGACGACGACGACCACCGCGTCGGCGCCGCGCGCCGCGTCCACCGCCTCGGCCAGCGCGGCGTCGGGGTCGCGCCGCGGCGGGGCGGCGCAGACGAGGGTCGCCCGGCCGGTCCCGGCGGCCAGTTCACGTCGTGCGACGAGGTGGACGGGCCGCCTGCCGTCCAGGTGCGCCCGCGCGGTCCGCAGGGGCGGCGTGACGTGCACGAGCGCGGGGTCGTCGGTGTCCCGGGGGTAGGTGCCGTCCAGGACCTCGCGGCCGTCGGCGGTGAGGGTCAGCCTGCCGAAGCCGCCGATGCCGAAGGTCCACTCCCCTGCCCCCTCGGGCCGGAGCAGGGTGCTGATCTCCACGGTGTGCGCGCCGGGAACCTGCCGCGGTTCCAGCTGGCGTCCCGTCAGGCGCCGCTCCGCGTACAGCTCCCGCCCCTCGGCGTCCAGGCAGCGCAGGAGCACGCCCGGCTCCCCCGACCTCGGGTCGGTGCACCGGCCGGTGTCCAGCGGCGCCGGCGGCTCGTCCGGCGACGGGCCGGGCGCGTACACCACCCGGCCCCGGCCGCGCAGGTGGGCGCGGATCCCGTCGAGCGGCGTGACGACCCCGGACGGGAAGACGCCCGCGCTGCCGCCCCCCTGGACGCGCGGTGAGGCGGCGTGCCCACCGATGACGGCGACCGTCCGCAGGGCGCCGGGGTCGAGGGGCAGCACACCCCTGTTGCGCACCAGTACGGCTCCGGCGGCGACCGCCCGGCGCAGCAGCAGCCGGGTACCGCGCACTCCGTGCGCCCCGGGGCCGGCCGGGAAGCATCCCGCCGCGTGGCGGGCGCCGTCGGGCCGGGGGCCGGCGCCTTCGGGTGCGAGGCCGGCGCCTTCCAGCGCACCGACCCGGGAGGCGAGGCGGAGCAGGCGCCGTACCTTGTCGTCGACGGCGGACTCGGGGACGCGTCCGTCCCGGACGGCGCGGACCAGGTCCGCCGCCCAGGGGCTCTCCGGACCGGGCATCGCGAGGTCGAGGGCCGCCCGCGCGGGTTCCCCGGCGGTGCGGACGGCGGCCCAGTCGGAGACCGCGACACCGTCGAAGCCCCACTCCCCCTTGAGCGGCTCCGCGAGGAGCGGATGGGCCGTCATCGTCGTGCCGTTGACGCCGTTGTACCCGGCCATGACCAGCCACACCCCGGCCTCCACGGCGGCCTCGAAGGGCACCAGGTACACCTCGCGCAGGGCCCTCTCACGGACGCGCACGTCGACGTCGAGCCGGTCGGTCTCGGAGTCGTTGGCGACGAAGTGCTTGGCCGTCGCCGCCACACCCCGTGCCTGCACGCCCCGGATCAGCGCGGCGCCGGTGCGGGCGGTCAGCTCCGGGTCCTCCGAGAAGCACTCGAAGTGCCGGCCGCCCAGGGGCGAGCGGTGCAGGTTGAGCGTGGGCGCGAGCACCACGTCCACGCCCTTGCGGGCCGCCTCGGCCGCGAGGAGGCCCCCCAGCTCCGCCACCAGCCGCTCGTCCCAGGCCGCGCCGATGGCCGAGGCGGAGGGGAGCAGCGCGGAGGTGCGCCGCTCGTCCCACGCCTCCCCCCGTACCCCCGCGGGCCCGTCGGAGCAGACCATCGCCCGCAGTCCGATCGCGTCCTCGGCGGCCGTGCGCCAGGTCGTGGCGCCGGTGAGGAGACGAACCTTCCGGGTCAGGTCCAGCTTCTCGACGAGTCGGTCGAGCATGTCGTCACGCATCGCGATCCCCCTCCTGCTCGTGTGTCCGGGGAGGGCGTGCCCTCCCTGTGCCGGGCCCGGTGGGCGCCCCCTGCCGCCGGGGCCGGGGGTGCGGTGGGCGGGCCTGTCGAGGGTCCGGCCGCCCCCCGGGGAGCGGGGGCGGCCGGACCGCCGGTCGATCGCGCCGGCCCGGTCAGGGCAGGCGGTACCCCGCGTCGAGGACCGCGCCGCGCTCGGGGTGCGTCTGGTCGTAGCCGCGCGGATCGCACTGGAGGCCGCCCACGACGCAGTGGTCGACCATGGCCTTGAGGGTGCGCTCCTCCCAGGCGTTGAAGAAGTCGGAGTGGAAGGAGTAGCCGCGTCCGCTGGCCAGGCGGACCTGGCTCATGTCGCCGTTGACCGGCCACGCCATCTTGAACTCGATCATCGGCAGGGCGACCGGGTGGGAGGCCGGGCACATGTTGTCGTTGGTGCCGGGCTTGACGACCGGGTAGGCCATGTGGCTCTGGTGGTTCGGGGTGTCGAGGTACTTTCCGTCCCAGCAGCTGGGGGCCTGCATGCGCAGGTTGAGCTGGACGTCCGGCCGGCTCGGACAGCTCGTCGGGATGTCGGTGTTGAAGAAGCTGTCACCGCATTCCCAGCCCTCGACGAAGCCCTTGTGCGCGCGGAACTCCTGAGCGGTCTGCGTCGGGTTGCCGACGACGAACCGCAGCCCCTTGGGAAAGGGCCGCACGCTCCGGTAGTCGGTCACTCCCGCCTTGTAGTAGATGACCTGCGGGCCCATCGGCAGGATCTTCTGGTCGCCCTTGTACAGCGAGGGCATCCAGTAGGCGGAGGCGTCGGCGGGCGCCTTGCAGGTGGTGCCGCCCCCGTAGAGGGAGCCCGTGGTGCTGTCCGCCCTGGTGGAGGTGTTGCCCATGAACGTGTGGTCGTGCGACCGGCCCGGCTGGCCGGGGTAGACGATCGGGTCGTCCGGGGCGGTGTGCGTCACGGAGCAGTTGGCCTGGAACTCGTGGAAGTAGCGCGGCGGCGGTGTCGCGCCGGACGGCGTCACGCCGGTGACCTGCGGTACGGCCGGGATGTAGCCGTCGCCGTCCGGGTCGTCGCCGGACGCCTGGGTGGACACCGCCATGGTGTGCCCGGAGTGGTGCGCGGCGGCCTGGGCGATCGCGGCCGGGGCGTCGCCGCCGGGACCGGCCGCCGAGGCGATGGTGCCGAGGCCGAGGACGCCGGCGATCAGGGCGGTGCCGAGGAGGAGTGCGGGGAGCCGTGCCGGGCTCGATCTCATGGGGATCTCCTGCCTGGGTGGTGGGGGTGGGGGATGGTGCGTGCGCCGGGGGCGGGGGCGCGGGACCCCCGCCGTGGTGCGTCCGCGGGGAGCGGTCAGCTGTAGACGCCGAACTCGTGGAGGGAGTAGCCCCACCCGGTCCCGCGCGCGGTCAGGTGGAGGCGTACGTGACGGGCGGTGGCCGTCACGTCGAGTGTGTCGACGTCACCGTTGCCGGTGGTCGTCGCGTAGGACGTACGCCAGTTGGTGCCGTCGTCGGAGAGCTGCACCTCGTAGGACTTGGCGTAGGCGGGGTCCCAGATCAGTTGCAGCTTGCGGATGGCGGTCGGTGCCCCGAGGTCGACCTGGATCGACTGCGGGTCGCTCCAGTCGCTGGCCCAGCGGGTGCCCGGGTCACCGTCCGTGGCCTTGGCGGGCGGGCACGGGCAGTCGCCGTACTGGGCCTGGTAGGAGGAGGCGGTCGTGGGCTTGTTCCGCGCCACGTCGGTCCCGGTGACGGGCGGGGCGACGACCTTGACCGACTTGGCCTCGACGCCGGCGTTGCCGCGTCCGTCCGTCGTCTCGATGTAGACCTTCCACACGCCGAGCTTCTCCGGTGCCGTGACGGCGAAGGTGCCGTTGCCGGTGGCCCGCCACTTGGCCTCGACCAGGCTCTTGTCGCCGTTGGCGTAGTTGCCGCTGAGGAAGATCTTGTAGCTCAGCGGGTCGTTGTCCGGGTCACGCACGTCCGCGCGGACGGTGAACTCGCCGCCGGCCGGCGCGGCGGAGGCCGGGGAGACGGTCATGTCGCTGATCACGGGCGGGGTGTTGTCGCCCGCGGTCGAGCCCGCGTATGCCTGCTTGACGGCGTAGTACGAGAGCCGCTTGAGCCCTCCGGACAGGACGTTGAACCAGATGCCGCCGAAGTCGTGTTCGGTGCCGTAGTGGAAGAGCGTGGCGCCCAGGGCCACGCCCGTGTGGCCGGTGACGCAGTTCCACGCCTTGGTGTAGCCGTCGCGCTTCTGTACGTCGGTGGGCTCGTCCGGGATGCCGTTGGCGTCGTCCGGCACCTCCCACTCGCCGGCCGGGCCGCCCTCGGTGATGATGTAGGGCTTGCTGTAACCGCCCTGCTGCCAGGCGCTCCGGACGCCGCAGATGTCGCCGTAGGAGTTCATGGAGTACAGGTCCAGGTCCGGCGCGTTGCGCTTGTAGTAGGGCCAAGCGCCCGTCCACGCGTCGGTGGAGGTGACGGGGTGGTCCGGGTCGATGGAGTGGATCTTCTTGGCGACGTCGTTGACGAAGGACGTGTACGCGTTGCGCTGAGCCTCCAGTTCGGTGCCGCCGTAGCAGTTCTGGAGGCCGAGGACCGACTCGTTGCCCACGTTCCACATCAGGGTGCCGGGATGGCTCTTGTAGGCCTCGACCCACTTGGCGAACTCGGTGAGCATGGTGTTCTTGTACGTCGTGTCCGTCAGGTAGTCGACGCAGCCGCCGCTGCCGGGGCCGCCGCCGGGCTGGAGCCAGAAGCCGTTGATGATCCGGATGCCGTTGGCCGCCGCGCTGTCGAGCAGCGGCTTGGTCGAACCGTCCGTTCCCCAGGTGCGGATGGTGTTGACGCCCATGGACTTCAGGTCGGGGAGGTAGCGCGGGCCGTCCGCGACGGAGGGGCCCCAGGTGAGGCCCTTGACCGTGTAGGGCTGACCGCCGACCCTCAACTGCCAGTTCCCCTGGGAGCCGGTGACCTGGACCGCTCCCCCGGGCGGTGGGGTGGTGCCACCGCCACCGTCGCCGTAGACCTGGAACTCCCACAGCGAGTACCCGTAGCCGCCGGCGCGGGCCACGCCCTGCATCCGGACGTACCGGCCGGAGCCGGAGACCGCCACGTCGTCGGTGCCGCCGTCGCCGCCCGTGACGGTCCTGAGGGTGCGCCAGTCGGTGCCGTTGTCGGACGCCTGGATCTGGTAGCTCCTGCCGAAGGCGGCCTCCCAGGTCAGGACGACACGGCTCAGGTTCTTGCTCGACCCGAGGTCGACCTGGATCCATTCGCCGTCCCGCCACTGGCTCGCCCAGCGAGTGCCCGTCAGGTTGCCGTCCACGGCGGCACCGGGGGCGAACGCGTCGCCCTCCTGGGAGGAGGCGGTGGCCGGCCGGCCCTGGGACAGCAGGGTCTCGGCGGCGTGGGCCTGCGGGGGCACGGAGAGCGTCAGGGACGAGGCGACCAGGGCGCCGAGGGTGAGGAGTGACAGTGGCCCGCGACGCGGGCGGACGGACGCAGAGGGGGGTCTGGACACGTGTGCTCCTGGGCTGATGCGGGCCACCGGGCGGCGGGGAACCGGCCGTTGCGGGCCGGCGTGCGCGCGGTTCGCCGTATGCGGACGGAGTGGCTGGGCGGACGGGTGCGGCTGCGGTGTGCGCGGCCCGGGGTACGGGGGCCGTTGGTCGGGAAGGTGTCCGGAACGTTCCGGGAGAGCGCTCTCCCGCACCATGCACGGCTCGGTCGGGCACGGTCAATGGCTGGGACGGGTCTTTTCTTTCGTCTTGACTTAAGCCCCGTCGAGGCTCACCCTGGAGCACCGCGCCCTGCCGGCGCCCCTGCTGGAGCCGGTCGGTCCACCGGCCAGGTGTGGACGGGGAGCGCCCAGGTGCGTGTACTCGATGTACTGCCGCGTCATCCGCCGCAGTGCCCGGTGCCGGAGGTGACCGATGTCCTGGAGATGGTGGGCCATCATCGACTGCCACACCGCGCCGTGGCGCCCGGTGACGCACCGCCGCTCGACCACCCCCACAGCCGGTCCCGCCAGGCCGCGTCCATGCCCGGCCAGCACGGCCGCGCGTCGATCCCGTGCCGCGCGGCGGCGTGCGGGGTGTCCTCGGCGACCGGGAACGACATCCGCGTTACGCGTCTCGCGCCACAATGCCCTGCCGAACGGGAACGGGGAGTTGACCGCCAGGGGCCCGGTCAGCCGTGGGCGCAGCGGCTGTCGGCGGTGGTCAGGACGCGCATGCGGCGGAACAGGTCCCGGGTGAGACGCCGCTGAAGAGTCGTGGTCCAGACGAGGTCCGGGTACCGGCTGCGCAGGTGCGCCACCGCCCTGGTGGGCAGCCCGGTGTTCACCAGGGGGGCGTCCAGCTCCACTGCGGTGATGGTCCCCGTGGCGCAGGTGGGGCAGACCCGGAACGTCACGCGCCCGACGACCTTCCTGACGTGCACGAGCAACAGGTCCTGCACGCCGCCGTCGCCCGGCGGGTTCGGGCCGGCCAGGAGGTCGATGTCGCGGTAGGCGATGACGAGACGGTGCCACCTGCTCCCGGGCCGGCTCGGGCGGCGGTGCCGGGCAGGCCGGCGGACGGCGTGGGCGCTCCGCCGTGCGAGGTGGGCCGGCGGAGGTGAGGCGACGGGCTTGACGAGCGCGCGGAGTGCCAGCATGGCGTGCGGGTGCCCCGGAGCGCCCGGCTCACTCCCCGCGCCGTCCGCACGGGCCACCTCGGCAAGGGACGGCGCCACCCGCGTACCCGGGCTGCCTGCCATCGACCGTCGACAGGTGCGGACCGGACACGGCGCGCCGTTCGGCGGCCCACCGGCCCGTTCAAGCGGGCCGTGGCTCCGCCGGAGCCGCTGCACGTCCTCGCCCCCGCGCCGTCCGCCGTCCGCGCCGGTCGCCCCGGACGTACGCCCGTACTTCCGCGACGTGGACGGTCACCGGGCGGCGTCAGCGAACGGAGCGCCGAGCAGGGCGCGTTGCTGGACTCGATCCTCCCGGCGCACCTCGCCCCGGTCACGGTCGCCCGAGACGAGGACATGTGCCGGATCACCGCCTGGGCCGCCGTCATCGCCGTCCCCACCATGGTCCGCGGTGTGTACGGCGTGAACTTCGACCGTGTGCCCGAGTTCCGGTGGACGTACCGGTACCCCCTGGCCCCGGGCGTCGTCGCCCTCATGTGTCTCCTCGTCCACCGGGGCTTCCGCCGCAACGGCCGGCTGTGAACGGGGGCCGCCTCGTCCGGCGGCCCGGCGGAGCGGTGTCAGTAGGCTGACGTCCATGTCTGCCACGTTGAATGCCACGAAAGCCGCCGCCGCGCTGCGTACATCGGCGCGCGTCTCCGCCGAGTTGTTGTTGGTCCTCGTCATGGCTGCGGTGGCCGTGTGGTTCCTGGGCCGCATGTGGCCGGTCGTCTGGCCCCTCGTCGTGGGCCTCCTGCTCACCACGCTGACCTGGCCCCTGACGCGTTTCCTGCGGCGGCACGGATGGCGCCCGGCGCCGGCCGCGGCGGTGGTGACGGTGCTGTTCGTGCTGGTCGTGGCGGGGGTCGTGGCGCTCATCGCGGTGCCGGTCGCGTCCCAGTCCGGCGAGCTGGCCAAGGGGGTGGGCGAGGGCGTGCAGAGGGTGCGCGAGTGGGCCGCCGGGCCGCCGCTGAACATCGACGACGCGCAGATAGCGGGCGCTTTCGACGCCGGTGTCGCCCGTGCGCAGAAGAGCGTCGGCAGCATGGTGACCGCCGTGGTCACCGGGATGAGCACCGTGTTCAGCGGTGTGGTCACCACGGTCCTGGCGCTGTTCCTGATGTTCTTCTTCCTCAAGGACGGCCCGAGGTTCCTTCCGTGGCTGTCCCGTCAGCTGCCGGGCAGGCTCGCCACCGACGTCCCGGTCGTGGCCGAGCGCTGCTGGGAGACGCTGGGCGCGTTCGTCCGGTCCCAGGCGCTCGTCGGTCTGCTCGACGCCGTCTTCATCGGCCTCGGCCTGTGGATCCTGGGAGTTCCGCTGGTCCTCCCGCTGGCGGTGCTGACGTTCGTGTCCGCGTTCGTCCCCATCGTGGGCGCGCTGTTCGCGGGGCTCGTCGCCGTGCTCATCGCGCTGGTGTCGAACGGCCTGACCGACGCGCTCATCGTGCTGGCGATCATCGTCGTCGTGCAGCAGCTCGAAGGCAATGTGTTCCAGCCGATGATCCAGAGTCGCGGACTCGGCCTGCACGCGGCGGTGATCCTGCTCGCGGTGACGCTGGGCGGCAGTCTGGCCGGCGTCGTGGGCAGCCTCCTCGCGGTGCCCGTCGCCGCGCTGATCGCGGTGGTCTGGAACTATGTGCGCGAGCAGCTCGGCGAGCCGCCGCAGGAGCCGGAGACCGATCACGCGCCCACGGGCGTCGCCGTCCCGTCGTAGCGCCTCGCCCCGCGCATGCCCGCCGGGCCGTGCGGCGACGACGCGGCGGGCGTGTGGGGCGTCGCGGCCGGGCGAGACTTCCGGACACGACCTAGCTCCAGTCGATGTCGGACCGGCGCTCCAACGGCGACCTGTCCTCCAGGGATTCCGGCACCACCAGCGTGTCCGCCTTCGTCATGGCGGCGGGGAAGCGCAGACGGGTCCGCTTCTGGATCTCCGACAGCCTGACCTGGAAGACCCGGAACTCGTCCAGCTCCAGTGCCTCGGCCAGCTCCAGGCTCTGTGTCAGCAGGAAGGCCTTGCACTTGAGCGTGCCGTCCTCGGTGAAGACGAGCACCTTCCAGAACTCGCGCGGGATCCCGACCCCCCGGAACACCCGGTCGTCCTCGTGGAACACCGGGCCCCCGAAGACGCTCACCCTCAGCTGGTCGACCCTGACGTCTTCGAAGACAGCGTCCTCCAGGTGTCCCCAGATGCCGTCGCGCGAGCTCTGGTTGAAGTCGTCCATCTGCGGGGTGATGTTCGTGTAGAAGAACGAGTCCTTGTTGGCTCGCGCGGCCTCGGTCAGCGGACCCCAGAGCACGTCGGCACGGCGCGCGATGTGTCCGCGGTCGAGCCGGTTGCCGCGTCCCTTGTACAGCTCGTTGCTGACCTGCGCGGCGGCCGGCAGCCTCGGGTCCTTGACGAAGTCGATCCCGTTGCGGTCGAGCTTCTTGAGCGAGCCGCCGTCGATGTTCCAGGCGACCCAGAAGGCGAACCGCCGCGACGCGCTCAGGGCGAGGGAGAAGTGCGTGTAGGGGATCACCTCGGAGCCGTCGAGGCGGACGGCGTCCTGCTTGACCGACGGGTTGAGCCGCGGCGTGCTGATCGGTACCGCGAGGAAGCCGGGGTCGTACCCGGTCACGGCCTCCAGCGACTCGGGGTCCGGCCGGGTGAGGGTGATCTTCAGTTCACCGAAGACCGCCTGCGGGAAACAGGCCAGGGCCCGCTCCTCGGGGTCGTCCTCCGCCTCGCCGCCGAAGTGCAGACCGGCCAGGACGTCCGTGGGCCTCCCGGAACGCGTCGTGAACATCCAGACCGACCCGGAGTCGCCGGGCAGGCTGATCTCGTCGCCGGCCGCCGGGTGCTTCGGGTCGGGCCCTATCTCGAAGCATTCGATCTCGCGCACTCCGACCGGCAGGCCGTAGTTGATGCTCACCTTGACGAAGGGCCGGGTCACCGTGCCGTGCGTGACCCCGGTGGTGCGGCCGCTCTTGACGACCCCGTCGTCGATCTGCGGCTCACCCAGCTTCGCCGGGGTGACGTCCAGGCCGAGGATGTCCGTGGCGAAGTCCCGGTCCGAGAGGGTCGACACGGCGCAGTCGCCGACCCTGCCGAGGTGGGCGCGCTTGAGCGTGCCGAGGCGGTTGAGGGCGAGGCGGCTGTCGTCTGCCTTCCCCGGCTGCACGACCGTGTCGCCGAGTTCGCCGCCAACGCCGTTGAGCACGTGCCAGTTGCTCAGGAGGGACGGGGAGCCGTCGTTCCGGTCGAAGACGACGCACCCGAAGGTCCCGGCGGACACGTTGACGTTGCCCACGCTCACCCCGGGGCGGGCCGGGGTGAGGCGTTTCTGGCGCTCCGGAGTCTCGCCCTCGGGCACCACCAGGAAGTGCGGCTGGTAGGAGCGCTGGATGACGTCCGTCGGTACTTCGACGCCGTCGCCTATGTCGATGAACGCGGGGATCTCCGTGGTCCGCAGGCCCTCCATGGCCTCCGGGCGCACCTTCCTGTCCACCGTGAACTGCAGGGCCAGTTCCTTGCTCCGCCGCCCGTTCCTCTCCTTGTACCCGATGCCGATCGAGGACACGTTCGGGTCGCTGAGGAAACGCGAGCCCTTGGCGCGGATGAATTGCTTGAGGTCACTGATCAGCTGTTGCTGCCCGCCGTCCGGGGACGAGGACCCGTGGCCGGCGGACGCGCGGTTCTTGGCTGCCATCGGGGGCTCCTTCACGCGTGGGGTCCAGGCGTGGGATGCCCTGCCGAAAGGGGACGTGATCCAGCGGTGGTGGAACCCGAAACGAACGGCCCGGGCCTCCCGCTCCGTGTGCACTTCCAGCGTACGGCGGGGACACTTCGGCGGCGCGCCGAGCCGGCGCGCGGGGGGCGCGGACCGACGGGCCGGACTTCGGGGTGTTCGCGAGCGCGGGGCGGCGAGGCGTCGGCACCCCCGCCCACGGCGGTGGTCCGAGGCGTCCCGGCGGACGGTGGATCCGGCCGGGGGCGGTGTTGTCCCGTCAGGCCGCGCGGATGAAGCGTCCGATCTCGCCGGCGACCTCGGGGTGGGTGAGGTACTCCTCGATGTGGTGCGCCCGGTCGCGGGAGTTGGTGACGGCCACGTCCGTGAGCTCGCCCTGCCAGGTGCGGGCGAGCGGGCAGCCGATCGCCACGGCGTCGGTCGGGCACCAGGCGTTGACCCAGGGGAAGTCCCCCTCGGGGCGCTCGGGTCCGCCGGCGAGCAGCCGGCGGTGCACGCCGTCCAGGCCGAGGGGGCTGCCGGCGGTGACGAGCAGGGCGATGTCCACGTCCGGCCCGAGCCGGGTGAGGAGGTCCATGCCGACGACGGTTCCGAGGCTGTGGGTGACGAGGACGACCTCACCGGAGTCCGGCATCGCGGCGAGCACGGTGTCGAGCACCGTGTCGCGGACCTCCGGGTCGCCGAGGTACGCGGCGACGTCCCGCAGGATCGAGGCGATGACCCACTCGTCCAGGTCCGTCCTGGCGGCCAGCCAGCTGAGCTGCCGCCCCAGCGCTCCGACCAGCGAGGCACCGAAACCCTCGTCCGCGGTGCCGTCCCGCCGGGGCAGGTACGCGTCGGCCGCCGCTTCGGCGATGAGCTGTTCGTAGGCCTCGCGGGCCGGACCGGCGGGAGCGCACGCCTCCGCCACCGGACCGGCCGTCACCTCCACGAACGGGCGGGGTACCGCCTCCTGCTGCCGCAGGGCGTCCACGAGTGTGTCGCCGTAGTACGGGAACCAGGCGTCCGCCGGGTCGATCGGTGTCATCCCCGCGCGGGTGAGCCCGTGGTTGAGTCCGGCGGACCAGTCCCGGCGGAGCTTCTCGGTGTCCTTGCCCTGCTGGCTCCTGCCGTGCAGGAAGACGAGGTGCCGGTTGCCGCCGAAGGCGGTCGCACCGGGGCGGAGGGGGACGCGTTCGGTGGTGCTCGTACGCGCGGAATTCGGCCTGCGGGCGACGGTGACGGGCTCGGCGTCCGCCGGCACGGTCACCGCTCGTGGTGCCGCGCCTTCGTCCGGCAGGCCGGAGTCCGGCCCCATGCCGGCCAGCAGCTCGCGCCGCGGCGGGTCGAGCGACAGGGCGGCGAGGTGCCGGAGGATGGAGCTGACGCGTACGCCCTCGTTGGCGACCCAGGCGACCGCGTCGTCCCCGTCGCCGGACTCCCAGACCGTGCCGTCCTTGCGCAGCGTGCGGCCCCGGTCGTCCTTCTCCGGCACACCGCTGTGGTGCAGGGCGACCACTTCCCACTGGTCGTTGAAGACCGGTGAGCCGGAGTTCCCCGGCTCGGTGTCGGTCCGGTAGTGGAGGAAGTCGTCCAGCCGGACCTGGAGCGCGTTGTCACGGACGGCGATCTCCTTGAGGCGGCCCATGGGGTGGCCGATGACGTTCACCGGTTCCCCGACGACCAGCTTGCCGCGCTGGACGCTGAGCCTGTTCCACCCGAACACCGCGCCCGGCGGCCGGCCGTCTCCCGTGGGCCGTACCAGCACCAGGGCGAAGTCGAGCCGCTCGTCGGCGACGAAGAACGCGCCGGGATCGAGCTCCAGGCGGGTCGCCGTACCAGGGGTGTTGTCGATGGTGACCTGGGCGTCGAACTCCAGGAAGCACTGGCGCGTGGCCGCTTCGTCCGGCAGGACGTGGTGGTTGGTCATCAGCAGCCGCGGCGAGACCAGGAAGCCGGTACCGACCGGCAGCTCGCGGCCGTTCTCCCTGGCCAGGATGCGGGCGACGGTGTGCGCGGCGCGCGCGCCGCGCGGCAGGAAGCTCCACGCCTGCAGTTCCTTGGACAGGCCGAGGATGCGTTCGTACGCGGCGGGCGCGGACAGGTGCTCCTCGCGGATGCTCTCCACCGCCGCGGCGGCGGGCACCGCCTGCCGGTCCAGCAACCGCGCGGCGCGGACGGCGATCGCCTCCGGCGAGTCCGGGAACCGGACCCCGGCGTCCATCTGCCGTTCGACGTTCCGCCGCTCGGCGCTGGTGCGTTCGTACCGCTCGGCCGCGGCCTCGGCCTGCTTCAGCCCTTCCGCGCGTGCGTCGGCCGTGACTGCCATGACCGACCCTCCGGTCCTGTTTCCGGGGATGTGGGTACGGCCCCGAAGGCCCGTCGGCACGCCGGGGCCGGTGACCGCGTCCCTCACGCGGAGCGGTCGGTGTCCGGCCGGCCGCGGTGCCACGGATCGGCGGCCGCTCACCGGTACCGGACCGGTTTGGGGAAGGGAGGGGCATGCGCCGCGCGATTCCCTGCTTTCATGCTAGGCACGTTCGCTCTCGCGCGCATGCGGGACCCGCACGATCCGTCGGCCGTGCGGGGCAGTTGACGCGCGGTCGGCGGCCGGTCCCCGGGCGTCCGGGCCCGGCGGCATCCACCGGGCGAGGCCGGCCGGGTGCCGGTGAGGCAGTGACCATCGGCGGTGAACGCGGGCCGCTCGGCCCGGAACCGGGGACCGGCACGAAGGCGCGGGGCCCTCCGGCGTAGGCTTCGCTCGGCCAAGGACGCGGTGGGGGCGGAGAACATGACGGCTGGGACAGCACCTCGGTGGGCGTCGGCCCTGGATTCGGTCGTGGTGTACGCGCAGGGCGCGGTCTGTCACCGCCTGGCCCGGGGCGACGTGCCGCCGGACGGCCGGGTGCGGGTGACGGGACTGCCGCGCTCCCTGGACCCCGGTTCGCTGCGGGCCCGTGTCCTCAACGCCCCGGGGGTGCGGGTCACCGGGGCGCGCGTGGAGGTCGAGGCCGAGCCGCTCGGCACCGGCACGCCCGACGAGCTGCGGCGTGAGGTCGAGCGGCTGCACGACGAGTACGCGGCGGCGGTGGCCCGCCGGGACCGGCAGCTGGGGCTGGTCGAGGAGGTCGCCGCACTGCGTCCGGTCCCGCCGCCGCACAGGCGCGGGGACCCGCACCGCCTGACCCCGGTCGACGCGTGGCTGGAACTCGCCGACTTCGTCGAGGAGCGGCTGGCGGTGCTGCACGCGCGCCTGGCCGAACGGGAGGAGGCGCTGCGCCGCGTCGCGCACGAGCTGGCCGTCGCGAGCGACAGGCTCGCCCGCGCCTCCACCGACGCACCGGCGGCGCACGTGGCGACCACGGTCTGCGCGGTCGTGACCCTCGACGGCACCGGCGGCGAGGAGGTGGAGCTGGAGCTGGAGTACGGGGTCCCCGGCGCCGTCTGGGTGCCCACCTACCGGCTCGCTCACCGTCAGGGCGACGGCACCGGCCGGCTCGTACTGCGCGCCTCGGTCGCGCAGCGCACCGGTGAGGACTGGACCGGGGTGCGCATCGCCCTGGCCACCGCCGACCTGCGGCGGCGCACCGACCTGCCGCGGCTCCGCTCCCTCCGGATCGGACGCCGGCAGCCCGTCCCCGCCGCCTCCGGCTGGCGCGAGCCCCCCGCGGGCCTCGGTGACCTGTTCGCCGGGTACGACGCGGCCGGTCCCCGCCCGGCCACCGGCGCCGCTCCCCCACCCGTCCCGGCCGCCTCCTGGCCGGTGGCCGGCGCGACCGGCCCCGTTCCGCCGCCTCCCCCTCCGCCGGCACCGCGGTCCTACGGTGGGCCGGCCGCCGCCTTCCCGACGCCCGCCGGCGCGGCCGGCGCCCCCGCCGAGACCTTCGGCGGCGCGATGCCCGCTCCCGCCCATCCGGTCCAGGCGCGGCCCGGCGGCAGGCTTCGCGCCGGCGGCAGGGCCTCGGCGGCCTCCGCCCGGCCGGCGCCCGCGGCGCCCGGCGGTCCTCCGCCACCGGCATCGGCGGCGCCCCCCGTACCGGCGCCGGCACCGGAGGCCGGTCCACCGCGGCCGAGCGGCGCCGAGCTCGACTACGCGGCCCTCGTCCTGCGCGGCCCGGAGGAGCGGGCCGACCGTCGGGGCAGGCTGTTCCCCGACGCCCCCTTCGACGCGGTGGCGGCCGAGCACCGCCGACGCGCCGGGGCGGTGGCCGCGCTGCCGCTGCCCGGCCACGCCGTGCGGCCCCGCGAGTCGGCGGGCTCCTTCGACCACCGCTTCGACGCCGCCGCCCGCGCCGACGTCCCGTCGGACGGCACCTGGCACACCGTCACGATCGGCGAGATCCCGGTCGGCCTGCGCACCGAGTACCTGTGCGTGCCGTCGGTCGAGCAGACCGTGTACGCGACGCTGGTGCTCCGCAACGCCACCGACCAGGCCCTGCTGGCCGGCCCGGTCGAGGTGACGGTCGACGACGAGTTCCTGCTGACCGCCGCGCTGCCCACGCTCGCCGCCGGTGCCGACCGCCGGGTGGGGCTCGGGCCGGCCGAGGGCATCCGGGTCACCCGCCGCACGAACGTGCACGAGTCGACGTCGGGCCTGCGCAACAACATCACCGTGCTCGACCACCGGGTCCACGTGGAGCTGGCCAACCGGCTCGCGAGGCCCGTCACCGTCGAGGTCCGCGAGCGGGTGCCCGTCACCTCCGAACCGGACGTGCGCATCGAGGAACGGCCGGGCTGGACGGTCCCCGAGCCCGGCACGGGACCCGAGCACCACACCCCGGGCACCCGCGTCCGGCGGGTGGACCTGCCCGCCGGCGGCACCGCCGCCCTCGACGGCGGCTACGAGATCCGCATCCCGGCCGGCAAGGCCCTGGTCGGCGGCAACCGCAGGAGCTGACACACGCCATGACCACGGAACCGAAGCCGGAACCGATCCCCCTCCCCGTCACCGCCGTCACCTGCCTGGAGGACCGCGCCCACGTCGAGCGCGCCGCCGTTCTCGACCTGGAGGCCGGAGTCCAGCGGCTGCGCCTCGGGCCGATCGGCGCCCCGGCGGTCGACCGCACCCTCCACGCGGAGCTGACCGCCGGCCACGCCGCGACCGTGCTGGACGCGCGGATCGTGCGGACCTGGACACCGCGCGGGCCGGTGCCGTCCGCCGGCGACGACTCCGCCCTGCGCCTGCGCGTCCACACCCTCGAGGAGGAGCGGTTCGCCCTGGAGGGGCGACGCGACCGGCTGCGCGCCCGCCTCGACCTGCTCGGCCGCCTCGCCGCCGACCTGCTCCGGGAGATCGGTGAAGGGGCCGGCGCCGGGGAGACCGCGGCGCCCCGCTGGGCGCGGGAACTGGACCGGGTGGACGAGGAGCGCGACTCCTGCGGTGAGCTGCTGCGCGCCGCGGAGGCCCGGCTGGCCGGCCTCGCCGCGGAACTCGGGGAGACGCAGCGGGCCATGGACGTGGCCGAGAAAGAGCCTACGGAGCTGATCGGCCATGTCGAGCTGACCGTGGAGGCCGCGGTCGCCGGGCCGGTACGGCTGCGCCTGAGCCACCTCACCCCGTGCGCGCTGTGGCGGCCCGCCTACCGGGCCGTGCTCGACGGGGACTCACTGACGCTGGAGACCGACGCGATGGTCTGGCAGCGCACGGGCGAGGACTGGTCCGGCGTACGGCTGACGCTGTCGACGGCCCGGTCGGCCCTGGCCGGCGACCCCCCGCGGCTCGGCGAGGACCGGCTGACGCTCAAGGACCGCTCCGCCGCGGAGCGGCGCGCCGTCGACGTCGAGGTGCGCGAGGAGGAGATCGGGGAACTGGGCCCCGCTCCGGTGCTCGGCCTGCCGGGGGTCGACGACGGCGGCGAGGCTCGGGTGCTGCACTCCCCCGCGCCCGTCTCGGTGCCGGCGGACGGCCGCGCCCACCGGGTGCCGCTCTCCGCCTTCAGCACGGCCGCGAGCAGCGAGTACGCCTGCTCGCCCGAGCTGTCCCCGCTGGTCACACAGGTGGTGCGGGGCGACAACCGGTCCGGGCACGCTCTGCTCGCCGGGCCGGTGGACCTGGTCCGCGGCAGCGGGTTCGCCGGGCGCGGCACGCTGGACTTCACCGCTCCCGGCGCCCCCTTCGAGCTGGCGTTCGGCAGCTGCGACGACCACCGGGTGGTGCGGGAGACCGAGGAGTCCCGCGACTCGGCCGGGCTCACACAGCGGACCGTGGTGACCCGCACGGTCCGGGTGTACCTGTCCCGGTTCTCCGCCCCCGGGGAGACCGGGGAGCGGATGGTCGCCCTGCGCGAGCGGATCCCGGTGTCCGAGACCTCGGCGGTGGACGTACGGCTGCGGGAGGCGGCCTGCTCCCCGGCACCCGACGCGATCGACGCCGAGGGCATCGCCCGCTGGAACCTCGCGCTCCCGCCCGACGGCCGCCGCACGGTCACGCTGGTCTACGAACTCTCGGCGAGCTCCAGGGTCGCCGGGCTCTGAACGGCGCCGGGGCCCCCGTCCCGTGCCGGGGCGGCGGTCCCCGGCACGGCCGGCAGCCGGTCCAGGACGATGCCGAACAGGTCCCGGTAGGCGGCCAGCGTCTCGTCGTCGCCCTCCAGGACCCGTTCCGTGCGCCGCCCGTCCACGGTGGTGACCAGCTTCCGGCCGCTGAGGGTGACGCGACCGTCCTCGGTGAGGAGCGAACAGATCGGGGACCGCGTGAAGTGCGACGCCGGTGACGTGCGGTGGTACCAGGCGCCGGCCGCGAAGTCGGACAGCGACCGGGCCCGCAGCTCCAGGCGGTAGCGCGCCGTCCCGTTCCGCAGGACGTCCAGGTCGCCGTCGGCGGTCTCCACGACGCGGAACACCCCGCCCGGGTCCTCCTGGTCCCCGCGCTCCTCCAGGGCGAGCGGGTAGTGGCTGTGGTCCCCGAACCCGACGTCCACGAGCCAGGGACCGGTGCCGTCGTCCGTCCCGACCCGCAGAGCCAGGTGGTCGTAGGGAATGCCGGTGCGGCCCTCGTGGTCGAAGGTCCGCGCCTGGAGGAGGTCCACCCGGAAGCCGAGGTCGCGCAGCAGCGCGGCGAACGAGCCGCCCAACTCGTAGCAGAATCCGCCGCGCCGGGCGTGGACGACCTTGTCGAGCAGCGCCTTCTCCTCCAGGACGATGTCCTCACCGAGGTGGATCGAGAGGTTCTCGAACGGCACCGTCAGCAGGTGCCGCAGGTGCAGTTCGCGCAGTGCGTCGGCGTCGGGACGGGACGGACGTGCGGCCCCAATGCGGTCGAGATGGGCCGGGGTGACCGGGTCGGTGCTCATGGAGGCATTCTCGGGGTCCCCGCGCCGCCTGTCATGCGGCCCGGGGCGTAGGACCGTCGACCGAGGGGACCTGCGCCCGGCCCGGCGTGGGCGGCCGGGCGCGCGCCGCCGCCGGGGCCGCCGGCCGGGCCCGTCAGGGCGCCGCGGCGCCGTCGTCCTCGTCGTCCGCTGTGGTGGGCGGGGGCAGCGGGATGCGGGTCTGGCCGTCGAGCGGCGGTGGTGTCCGCTCGCCGAGCCGGTCCTCGAGCTGTTGCAGCCTGGTACGCGTCTCCGGTGTCGTCATGCTTCTCCTCATCACCGCTCGCGCGCCCGGGAATCAGCCGGGATCCCGTAGGCTCCGCCGTGCGGTGCCGTGGTGTGGCGTGGCGTGACACCGCCGTCGCGGGGCAGCAGGGAAGGAGACGCCGCCGGTCGCCCCGCGCGGAGGTGGCGGCCGGGTCGCGGCAGGCCGGAACGGAGCGGTGGTTTCATGACGATCGGTGTCCCCGCGAGCGGCGCGGCGCCGGGCCGGCGCGGCCACGTGGCGTACGCCAGGGCGCTGGCCCGTACCCCGGTCGCCGTCTGGGAGGACGACCTCACCGACTGGGCGGCGGCGCTGACGTACTACGCGGTCCTGGCGGTCTTCCCCGCGCTGCTGGTCATCGTCTTCTCCCTGGCGCTGCTCGGTACGGGCTCCCCGCAGGAGGTCGTCGCGCAGCTGGGGGCCTTCGTGCCGGAGGCCGCCCGCCCGGTGCTGGCGCAGGCCATGGGCGGCTCGCAGGAGGAGGCGCCGGCCCGCTGGGTGCTGATCGTGCTCACCGGTGGCGCGGCCCTGTGGTCCGCGTCCAGTTACCTGGCCGTGTTCCGGCGCGCGCTGCACGCGATGTACGGCGTTCCCGACTGCCGTCCGGCGTGGCGGACGTTCCCGGCCATCCTGCTCAGGGCGTTGACCGTCCTGGCGCTGCTGGTCAGCGGGGTCCTGACGCTGACCGTCGCCGAGCGGGTCGCCAGGGCCATCGGCCGGGGTACGGGGACGGACCATCAGGCGGCCCTCGTCTGGGCGGGCCTGAGGTGGCCGCTGCTGTTCGCGGTGGTCGTCGCCCTGGTCCTGCTGCTCTTCCGGTCGGGGCCTCCCGAGTCGCGCGGGGTGCGGCAGACGGTGGCGGGCGGGACGCTCGCGGTGCTGCTGTGGCTGCTCGCGTCGATGGGGTTCGCGTTCTACGCGGCGCACGTCGCGACGTACGACCGCCTCTACGGCTCGCTGGCGGGTGTGGTGGCGTTCCTCGTGTGGCTGTGGGTTTCCCATGTGGTGCTGCTGGCCGGCGCCCAGTTCAACGCGGAACTCGTGCGGGACGGGCGGGTGGAGAGGCCCGATCCTTGCTCCCCGGCGTCGTGAGCCACGCGCCGTCACGGTTCAAGCGGGCGCCATGGGCAACAAGACGGCCATGACGACGGGGAGCGGCGTGGCCGCCGGACGGATCGGCTCGCTGCTGTGGTTGCCGTTCCTGGGACTGCTGTTGGTGGGTGCGGGTCTGCTCGTCACCGGCCCGGCGGCGGCGTGGTGGCCGCTGTCGGCGGAGGACGGCGTCATCACCTGGTTCGCCGGGCGGCGCGGCGGTACGGCGACGGTCGTCACCGAGTGGCTGACACACCTCGCCTCCACCGAGAGCGTCATCGGTGTCTCGCTCGTCTGCGTCGTCGCGCTGCTGGTGCTGCCGCGTGCCCCGCGGTGGACGGACGCGCTGTTCCTGGTGGGTGCGGTCGCCGCGCAGTCGGCCCTCTTCCTGCTGGTCACCGCGTGCGTGGACCGGCCGCGCCCGGATGTGCCGCGGCTCGACGCCGCCCCGCCGACGTCGAGCTTCCCGTCCGGCCACGCGGGGGCGGCGCTCGCCCTGTACGGAGGGCTGGCCACGCTCGTGGTCACCCGGCTGCGGGGACCGTGGCGGTACGCCGCCGCCGGTCTGCTGCTGGTCGTGCCGCCGGCCGTGGCGGTGTCCCGTCTGTACCGGGGCATGCACCATCCGAGCGACGTGGTCGGCGGGCTGGTCAACGGCGCGGGTGTGCTGCTCGTCATGGCGCACGCGCTGCTGTCGCCACGTCGGCCCGCGTACCCGTGTGCGGACCGGGCTCCGGGCCGGGCACCCGGGGGCGCGGGGACGGGGGCGGCGGAGCTCGGGTCCCCGGTCCCGGCCGGGGGCGGCGGGACCCGCGCGGTGGGGGTGGTGAGCAAGGGCCGGCGGGGAGGCGGCCGGTCGCGTCCGGGCCGCGGGCGTCCGCCCGGACGGGCATAGCGAGTGGCGCAGCTCACATACTGAGCAGTTGGTAATCCCCGGTGTCTGATGGGAACGTGGCGCCGGGGCGCCACGGCACGCCCCCTGAAGGACATGCCTTGGGGAAGTGAGGAGCGACTGTGCGTGCGGTACACGTCACCGAGTTCGGCGGACCGGAAGTGCTGCGGCTGGTGGAGGTGCCCGACCCGGCGCCCGAGCCCGGCCGGCTGCTGATCGACGTCTCGGCGGCCGGCGTCAACTACGCCGATACGCACGCGGTCGAGGACTCGTACCTGTCCCGTTCCACGTTGCCCATGATCCCGGGCGGCGAGGTGGTCGGCCGCACCGAGGACGGGCGACGCGTCGTCGCCCTCGCGGACGAGTACGGCGGTTACGCCGAGAAGGCGTCGGTCCGGGAGGACCTGGTGATCGACGTCCCCGACGCGGTGAGCGACGGCGAGGCCCTGGCGCTGATCGTGCAGGGCCTCACCGCCTGGCACCTGTTGCGCACCTCGGGGCGCGTGGCCGAGGGCGAGTCGCTCGTCGTGCACGCCGCCGCGGGCGGCACCGGGTCGCTCGCCGTGCAGCTGGCGAAGGCGTTCGGGGCCGGGCGCGTGATCGCCACCGCCTCCACCCCGGAGAAGCGCGAACTCGCCCTGTCCCTCGGCGCGGACGTCGCCGTCGACTCCGCCCCGGAAGGGCTGAAGGACCGGCTGACGGAGGCCAACGGGGGCAGGAAGGTGGACGTGGTCCTCGAGATGACCGGTGGCCCGGTCTTCGAGGAGTCCCTCGCCGCGCTGGCGCCGTTCGGCCGGCTCGTCACGTACGGCATGGCGGGCCGGCAGGCCCCCCAGCCCGTGCACGCCGCGCAGCTGATGGGGCGTTCCCGGGCGGTCGTCGGCTTCTGGCTGATGCACGCGATCGGACGTCCCGGCATGTACCGGGAGCCGATGGCCGAGCTGCTGGCGATGGTCGGCGACGGACGTCTGGCGCCGCGGGTCGGCGGCGTCTACCCGCTGGGCGAGGCGGTCCGCGCGCACGAGGACCTCCGCGCCCGCAGGACCGTCGGCAAGCTGGTGCTCGACACGTCCCGCTGACGGCGTGTCCGCCGTCGTCCGGGCCCGGGGTGCGGGCCCGGACGACGGCCGGGGTCCGCCCCGCCCCTTCCGTACCGCGGACCGCCCCCGGTGCCGGTCCCCCGTGCGGATACTCAGCCCGCGAACCGGGCCATCCACTCCTCCACGTCGTCCGACGACCGCGGCAGACCCGCCGACAGGTTCTCGTGGCCGTCGTCGGTCACGAGGAGGTCGTCCTCGATCCGGACCCCGATGCCGCGCCACTCCTCGGGCACGGTGAGGTCGTCCGGCTGGAAGTACAGGCCGGGCTCGACGGTGAGCACCATGCCCGGGGCCAGCACGCCGTCGACGTACTCCTCGTTCCGGGCGTGCGCGCAGTCGTGGACGTCCAGGCCGAGCATGTGGCCGGTGCCCGCCATGGTGAAACGGCGCTGGAGGCCCAGCTCGTACGCGCGCTCCGCCGGGCCCGGGATGAATCCCCACTCGACCAGCCGGGCCGCCAGGTGGCGCTGGGACGCCTCGTGGAAGTCCCGGTAAGCGGCTCCCGGCTTCACGGCGGCCATGCCCGCTTCCTGCGCCTCGTACACCGCGTCGTAGACCGTGCGCTGGAGGGGCGTGAAGGTGCCGCTGATCGGCAGCGTGCGCGTGACGTCGGCGGTGTAGAGGGTGCGCGTCTCCACACCGGCGTCGAGCAGGAGCAGGTCCCCCGGGCGGACCGGGCCGTCGTTGTCCGTCCAGTGCATGATCGTGGCGTGCTCGCCGGCGGCGCAGATCGAGCCGTAGCCGACGGAGTTGCCTTCGAGGCGGGCGCGGCGGAAGAACGTGCCCTCGATCCACCGCTCCGACGTCGCGACCGCCCCGGAGAGCTCACCGATCACGTCGGTGAACCCGCGCACCGTGGAGTCCACGGCCTTGCGGAGTTCGGCGATCTCCCACTCGTCCTTGACGAGGCGGAGGTCGCTGAGCGCCTCCTCCAGTTCGGCGTCGCGCTCCTCGTCGGTGGTGACCGCGGCCTCCAGCGCGGGGTCGACGCCGCGGACGATCCGGGTCGGTGCCGAGGAGGCGGCCAGGTCGGCGGCAGCCGTGCGGACGTCCCGGCAGGGCAGTCCGAGCACCAGCTCCGACTCGGCGAGGGAACGGCGCCTGCCCATCCACAGCTCGGCCGTGGCGCCGGTCCAGAACTCGTCGGTGTCCCGGCCGTCGCGCGGCAACTGGTAGCAGTAGGCGTCGTGGCCGCCGCCCGCGCGGGGCTCCAGGACGAGCGCCCCGTCCCTGGCCCGGTCCCCGGTCATGTGCGCATAGCCGGAGTACGGCCGGAACGGGTACGTGTCGTCGTTCGAACGGACCGTGAGGTTGCCCGAGGGGATCACCAGGCGTTCGCCCGGGAACCGGGCGGAGAGCCCGGCGCGGCGACGGGCCGCGTACGGGGCCTGCTCATCGAGCCGCAGGTCGTGCCGCTCGGTGTCGGCCCACCCCGTCCGCATCAGTGCGGAGAGTTCCTCGGAGATGCCTGAGTAGAGACCGTTCTTGCGGCCTTTCGCCACGGCGTGCACCTTCTTCCCGGTGGGTCTTCTGGATGCCGCCGGTCCTCGGCGGCTCGCGCACGCTATCCGGCGCCGCACCCGCCCGGTGCCGGGCCGCGCCACTGGCACGGATCGGCCACGGCGCAGGCCGGGCCGCCGATAATGCGGCGTATGACGAACGCGAGACTGGGCGACGCCCTGCGGCTGCTGGGCATCGGCGCGACGGCCGCCCGGGTCTACCTGGCGCTGCTCGAACTGGCCCCCGCTCCGCTGCGCGCGGTCGCCGCCGCGACCGGTCTGGACGACGCCGAACTGGCCGCGGCGTACGCGACCCTGGTCGACGCCGGGCTGGCCGGCGCCGCCGAGGAGGGCGGGGACGTGGTGGCCCCGGTCCCGCCGGCCGCCGGTCTGGAAATCCTCGCCCGGCACCGGGCGACCGAGATCGAGGAGTCGCGCATCGCCGTGGGGGGTGCGTTCGAGTCGTTCCGGCGACAGCGGCTCGCCGCGTACCACGGCGATGTCGTCGAGGTGGTCACCGGCGAGGCCATCGGCCCGCGGATTCGTCACGCCTGGGCGAGCGCGCGCGAGCAGATCCGGCAGTTCGAGTCACCGCCGTACTTCCCCCTGCCCGGCGCCACGGCCGACGCGCTGGCCACGCTCGCCCGCGGCGTGACCCAGCGGGTCGTGTACTCGCGGGAGTCGCTGGAGCACCCGGGCCACCTGAAGGAGGTCATCGAGCCGTGCGTCGCCGCCGGTGAGCAGGCCAGGGTGCTGCCGTCGGTGCCGGTCAAGCTGGTCGTCATCGACGAGGCGTACGCCCTGGTGTCGTTGTCCATCAAGGAGGCGGACGTGCACAACACCATGCTCGTGGTGCAGCCGTGCGGCCTGCTCTCGGCCCTCGTCGCGCTGTTCGAGCAGTCCTGGCAGAACGCCCTCCCGTTCCACGGCCGCACCACCCGCCCGGGCGGGCTGGCTCCGGCCGACCGCCGCCTGCTGTGGCTCCTCGCGGGCGGCGCGGGTGACGACGTCATCGCCCGCGAACTGGGTGTCAGCCGCCGCACGCTCTACCGGCGCCTGCAGATCCTGATGGCCCGGCTCGGCGCCGCCAACCGGTTCCAGATGGCCCTGCACGCGCAGCGCAACGGATGGCTGTGACCGGCGGCAGGCGCGTCCGGGGAGCGGACGGACCGGTTCACCGGACCCGCGTCGCGCGCGCCCCCGCCGTCGCGATCAGCCGCCTGTACCACTCGTAACTCGCCTTGGGGGTACGCCGCTGGGTCGCGTAGTCCACGTGGACGATGCCGAACCGGCGGCTGTGGCCGTAGGACCATTCGAAGTTGTCCAGCAGGGACCAGACGTAGTAGCCCCGTACGTCCACTCCCTCGGCCATCGCGTCCGCGACGGCGCCGAGGTGGTCCCGGAGGTAGGCGACCCGGTCGGTGTCGCGCACCGCTCCGTCCGCCGCCGGGGTGTCGTGCTCGGCGGAGCCGTTCTCCGTGATGTGGACCGGTGGGAGGGCGGCGCCGTACCGCTCGCGCAGGGACGTCAGGAGCGAGCGGAGGGTGCCGGGGACGACGGGCCAGCCCATCGCCGTGCGGCGGACCCCGGGGACGGGGACCTCCTCGAAGCGGTTGTCCATCGCCTGCCGGCGGCCGGGGTCCGGCTCCTGGTAGGGGGCCGCCCGGACGGTGGACGGCGTGTAGTAGTTGATGCCGAGGAAGTCCATCGGCGCGGAGATGACGGCGAGGTCGCCGGCGCGGCGGAAGTCCTGGCGCTCGATCAGCTCCTCCCAGGTGTCGGTCTCGGCGGCGGGGTAGCGGCCCTTCAGGAGCGGTTCGGTCCACAGCAGGTTGCGCTGGGTCTCGGCGCGGAGGGCTGCCGCCCGGTCCTCGGGGTGCGCGCCGGCCGGTGACACATGGGTGAGGTTGAGGGCGATGCCCGCCTCGCGCACTCCGGCGGCGCGCAGGGCGCGCAGGGACAGGCCTTGGCCCACCAGCAGGTGGTGGGCCGCCGCCAGGGCGGGTGTGCCCTCCCGCGCGCCCGGCGCGTGCTCCCCGTTGGCGTACCCGAGGAAGGCGCTGCACCAGGGCTCGTTGAGCGTGATCCAGCGGGGGACGCGGTCGCCCAGGGCGTCGGCGACCAGGGCGGTGTACTCGGCGAAGCGGGCGGCCGTGTCCCGGGAGCGCCAGCCGCCCGCCTCCTCGAGCGCCTGCGGCAGGTCCCAGTGGTAGAGCGTGACGGCCGGGGTGATGCCGGCGTGCAGCAGGTCGTCCACGAGCCGTGAGTAGAAGTCGATGCCCCTGGGGTTCGCCGGTCCCGCGCCCGTGGGCTGGACGCGGGGCCAGGCCACGGAGAACCGGTACGAGCGCACCCCGAGGTCCGCGAGGAGGGAGACGTCCTCCCGGTGGCGGTGGTAGTGGTCGCACGCCGTGTCGCCGTTGCCGCCGTCGAGGACGGCGCCGGGACGGCGGCAGAAGGTGTCCCAGATCGACGGCCCGCGTCCGTCCTCCGACACGGCTCCCTCGATCTGGTAGGCGGAAGTCGCCGCGCCGAATTCGAATTCCGGTGGGAACGAGGGGAATTGATTCATGGAGCGGCTGGCCTTTGCGTGGGGACGGGTCGGAGGAGTGGGACGATCCTGAACGGGTCCGGGGCCCGCGGTCCAGCCGGGCCGGGGAATGGAGCAGGGGTTTTACTAAACCCGGGCTTAACTGAACTGGTTTACTGGACAACGTTGTCAGAGCCCGGCACAGTGGCGGGCGCACGCTGAGCCCCACTGTGAGGAAAGGTCCCAAGCGATGGTGTACGGAGCACTCGACATCGGCGGTACGAAGATCGCCGGCGCGCTCATCGACTCCGACGGCCGCCTGGTGGCCCGGAGCCAGTGCGCCACCCCGGCCCAGGGTTCGGCGGAGGAGCTCATGGCGGCGGTCGACGCCGTACTGGACGAACTCGCGGCGCGCCGCGAGTGGGCCGGCCTCTCCTGTCTGGGCATCGGCTGCGCGGGCCCCGTCGACACGGCCGCCGGGGCGGTCAGCCCGGTGAACATCCCCTCCTGGCGCGGGTTCCCGCTCGTGCAGCGGGTCGGGGCCCACGCGCGTGTGCCCGCCGGCATCCGGCCCGTGCTGGTCGGTGACGCGGTCGCGATGGCGGCGGCCGAGCACTGGACGGGCGCCGCGCGAGGCGTGGACAACGCCCTGTGCATGGTGGTCTCCACCGGGGTGGGCGGCGGGCTGGTCCTCAACGGCGCGCTGCACGCGGGCGGTTCGGGCAACGCCGGCCACATCGGGCACATCACCGTGGACCAGAACGGCCCGCTGTGCCCGTGTGGGGCGCGCGGCTGTGTGGAGCGCTTCGCCAGCGGTACGGCCATCGCCGCCCACGCGCTGGAGTCCGGATGGGCGCCCCCGGCGGGTACGGACCCGACGGCTGCCGCCGTCGCCGCCGCGGCCCGCGAGGGCGACACCAGGGCGCTGGCCGCCTACGACCGCGCCGCCAAGGCGCTGGCGGCGGGCATCGCCGCGACGATCGCCCTGGTGGAGCTCGACCTGGTGGTGATCGGCGGGGGCGTCGCCCAGGCCGGCGAGATCCTCTTCGGCCCGCTCCGCCGCCACCTCGACGGCTACGCGGTCCTCGACTTCGCCCGCGGAGTGCCGGTCGTCCCGGCGCGGCTCGCCCTGGACGCCGGCCTGATCGGCGCGGCCGCCGCCGCCGGCGCCCTGCCGGGGGCGGAGCGCGGCGCTCCCGGCCGGCCGGCGGTCCAGACCTAGGTCGTGTCCGGCCCACCAGACAGGCCCCACTCCCCCACCCACGGAACGCACACCTCATGGACCTTCTCGTCAACGCCGTCCAGCCCTACGCCTGGGGCTCCACCACCGCGCTGCCCGCCCTCATGAGCACGGCGCCCACGGGAGAGCCCCAGGCCGAGCTGTGGATGGGCGCCCATCCCGCCGCGCCGTCCCGGGTCGAGCGCGACGGCGGCACGCTGCCGCTCGACCGGGTCATCGCCGCCGACCCCGCGCGCGAACTGGGTGCGCCCGCACTGCGGCGGTTCGGGCCCCGGCTGCCCTTCCTGCTGAAGCTGCTCGCCGCCGACGCCCCGCTCTCCCTCCAGGTCCACCCGGATCTCGCCCAGGCCGCCGCGGGCTTCGCGCTGGAGAACGCCATGGGCGTGCCCCTGGACGCCCCGCACCGCAACTACCGGGACGGTCACCACAAGCCGGAGATGATCGTCGCCCTCACACCGTTCGACGGTCTGTGCGGATTCCGGCCGCCCCGCCGGTGCGCCGATCTGCTGGACCGGCTGGACGTGCCCGACCTGCGTCCCTTCATCGGGACGCTGCGCGGGGGCGGGGACGGGGCCGCGCTGAGGGAGGTGTTCACCGCGTTCCTGTCGCCGCGCGCCGGCCTGCTCGGCCGGGTCACCGACGCGGTCGCGCGCGAGGCGGACCGCGACGGGCCCCACCAGGCGGACTTCGGCGCCTATCTGGCGGTCGCCCGCGCACACCCCGGCGATCCGGGGCTGCTCGCCGCTCTGATGCTGCGGTACGTGCGGCTCGCCCCGGGAGAGGCGCTCCACCTCGGCGCGGGCGTCCCGCACGCGTACCTCTCCGGCCTCGGGGTGGAGATCATGGCGAGCTCCGACAACGTCCTGCGGTGCGGTCTGACGAGCAAGCACGTCGACCGCGACGAGTTGCTGAAGGTGGTCCGCTTCAGCGCGCTGCCCACCCCCGCCCTGGCCCCCGGGGCGGAAGGCGACGAGCACGTCTATCCCGCGCCCGTCGACGACTTCCGGCTCTCCCGCATCGCGGTCACCGCCCGGGCGCGCCCCCGGCCGCTCGGCCCCGGTGCCCCGCAGATCGTCCTGTGCACCCATGGCGAGGCCCATGTCGCCTCCGCAGACGGCTCCTTGACCATCGGTCCGGGCCAGGCCGTCTACGTACCCGCGTGGGAACGCGTCGCCCTGTCGGGCGAGGGCACCGTCTTCCGCGCGACGGTCGCCGTGCCCGGCGAGCGGCGGAGCAGCGCCGATCACCGAACTTAACCGGTTCCGTTCTTTCTATTGTTTCGGCCGCCGCCCAGCCCTAGCCTCATTTCCAGTCGCCCGGACGGCCGTTGTTCCGACCGTTGCGAGCACCGGGTCGCGCGAAAAGGCGCGACCGGTCCGGCGCCATTCCCCCCGCTGCCCGGTGAGAGCCGCACAACCGCACCGGGCAGCGGGACACCGCTCGGCTCCGACGCCTGTACGCGCACCTCCCCGACGCCTCCGGGAAAACCCCGGCAGCCCGGGGATTTCCGTCGGGCCGACCGCACCGCACCCTCCACATCAGGAAAGCCGTACGCCGCGGGAACGCTTCAGCCGCGGTGTACGCGCCACGAACCGGGAGCACCCATGAGCAGGAAACTGGCCACCGCGGCGGGAGCGCTGCTGGCCCTCACCGCCACCTTGTTCACCGGACCCCCCGCCGCACGGGCCGCCGAGCCGGCCGCCGGCTTCCACATACGTGACGGCCGGCTCCTCGACGCGAACGGCAACGACTTCGTCCTCCGGGGCGTCAACCACGCCCACGCCTGGTACGCCGCCAGGACGGGCCAGGCGCTCTCCGACACGAAGGCGCTCGGGGCCAACTCGGCGCGGATCGTGCTCAGTACCGGGGACCGCTGGACCAAGAACGACCCGGCCGACGTCGCGAAGGTCGTCGGCCAGTGCAGGGCCAACCGACTCGTCTGCGTCCTGGAGGCCCAGGACACCACCGGATACGGGGAACAGAGCGGAGCGGTCCCGCTGACCAGGGCGGTCGACTACTGGATCGAGGTCCAGAGCGCCCTCAAGGGGCAGGAGAAGTACGTCATCCTGAACCTCGGCAACGAACCGCACGGCAACGTCGGCCACTCGGCCTGGACCGCGGACACCACCAACGCCATCACGCGCATGCGGGCCGCCGGATTCACGCACACCCTCATGGCGGACGCCCCCAACTGGGGCCAGGACTGGTCCTTCACCATGCGGAACGACGCGCCGGCCGTCTTCGCCGCCGACCCGCAGCGCAACACCGTCTTCTCCGTCCACATGTACGGCGTGTTCGACACCGCCGCGGAGGTCGAGGACTACCTCGACCGGTTCGTGGCGCGCCGGCTCCCCGTCGTGGTGGGCGAGTTCGGGGACGCCCACTCGGACGGCAACCCCGACGAGGACGCCATCATGGCGACCTCCCGCCGGCTGGACCTCGGCTACCTCGGCTGGTCCTGGAGCGGGAACGGCGGCGGCGTCGAGTACCTCGACCTGGCCACCGGCTTCGACGCGAGCCGGCTGACCGGTTGGGGCAGGCGCCTCTTCGAGGGCCCCGACGGCATCAGGCAGACCTCGCGGGAGGCGAGCGTGTACGCCACCGGCACCGGGGGCGACACCCGGGCCCCCACCGCCCCGGGCGCGCCCACCGCCTCCGACGTGACCTCCACCGGAGCCCGGCTGTCGTGGGCGGCGGCCACGGACGACACCGGTGTCACCGCCTATGACGTCGTAGCCGTCGACGGCACCCGGGAGACGCCCGTCACCTCCACCGCCACCACCGGCGCCTCCGTGACCGGCCTCGCCCCGGCCACCGCCCACACCTTCGCCGTCTACGCCCGCGACGCCGCCGGCAACCGCTCCCCCCGCTCCGCCAAGGTCACCTTCACCACCACCGGCGAGCCCGCAGCCGGCGCCTGCGCCGTCTCCTACCGCCTGAACGAGTGGGGCGGCGGCTTCAACGCCGACGTGACCGTCCGCAACACCGGCGGCCGTGACCTCACGGGCTGGCGGCTCGACTTCGCCTTCCCCGGCGGGCAGACCGTCAACTCCGCGTGGAACGCCAAGGTCGTCCAGCAGGGCAGCCAGGTCCGCGCCACTCCCGAACCGTGGACCGCCACCATCCCCGCGGGCGGAACGGTGAGCTTCGGCATCAACGGCAACTCCACCGGCGGCGACGGCGTCCCCGCCGCCTTTGCGCTCAACGGCGCTTCCTGCGCCAGGAGTTGATGTCGTACCACCTCGGACCGCGGCACCTTGGGCGCCGATCCCGCACACGCCGCCGCCGGTGCCCGACCCCGGCGGCGGCAGCGCCCACCCGCACGAAGGAACCGCGACCATGCCGTACACCGACCCGCCCGTGGGCCACCCGGCCACGTGCGCGGAACCCTCCGGGAGTGGCCCTTCGCCGACCACGGCGGCGGGCGGAGCGCCACCGGCGTCGAGCACCCGCGCCGGCTACGCGAGCGCGGTCTGGCGCCCTCCGCGCGGCGGGCGGCGTGAAGCGGGGCCGTACCTCCGGGTGAGGAGGTACGGCCCCGGCCCTTCGGCCCGCTACCGCCGTGGTGGCCCGGTGGACCCCCGTGGCGTCAGGGACGGCGTCGGCACCTGCAGCGACCCGCCACGCGAACCGTCGATCACCCCGAACAGGGCGCGGGCGACCTCCCGGCCGAAGTGGTGCACGTCGTGGCTCATCGCCGACAGCGGCGGGTGCGTGAGCCGGCACAGCTGGGAGTCGTCCCAGGCGAGGAGCGACACGTCGTCCGGCACGGTCAGCCCCATCTCGGCGGCCACCGCCGCGCCCGCGACGGCCATGATGTCGTTGTCGTACACGATGGCCGTGGGCCGGTCCGGTGTCAGCAGCAGGCCACGGGTCGCCCGGGCGCCCTCCTCGCCGGCGAAGCCGGTGGCCACCTGCCGGCGGCCGTCCAGGCCCAGTTCGGCCATCGCCGTCTCGAACGCCGCACCGCGGATGCCGCTGTGCCCGAGTCCGGCCGGGCCGCCCACGCGCGCGATGCGCCGGTGACCCAGCGCCGCCAGGTAGCGCACCGCCTCGGCCACGGCCGTCGCGTCGTCCGTCCACACGGCGGGGAAGCCGCCCGTCAGCGACGGGTGGCCCACCGCGACCGCGGGGAGCCCGATGGCCCTGAGCGCGGGCACCCGGGGATCGTCGTCGTGGAAGTCGACCAGGATGGCGCCGCCGATCATCTTGCCGCGCCACCACCCCTCGTACAGGGTGATCTCCTCGCGCAGGTCACGCACCAGGCGGAGCAGGAGCGAGCAGGAGCGCTCGGCCAGGACGCTCTCTATGCCGGAGATGAACTCCATGTAGAACGGTTCGAGACCGAGCAGCCTCGCCGGGCGGCAGATCGCCAGTCCGACGATGTCGACCCGCCGCCGGGACAGGCTGCGCGCGGTCTGGTGCGGGGACCAGCCGAGTTCGCGGGCGACGTCGAAGATCCGCTGCCGGGTGGCCTGGGAGACCCCGGGCCGGTTGTTGAACGCCATGGAGACGGCGCCCTTGGAGACGCCGGCGCGTGCGGCGACGTCGTTGATGGTGACGCGTGGGGGAGCCGGGTTCACGCGGGGTCCACGCTGAACAGCGCGGCGCGGGCGGCCGCGGGCTCCACGTCGCCGCAGCCGGTCACCCGGACGCGGGCCTCCTCGCCCGGGAGCAGGGTCAGCAGACCCCGGTCCGCGACCGCCCCGGGAGCGAGCCGGTCGGCCTGGAGCAGGAGGTCCCGGACCAGGGTGTGCGCCGTGACCACGACGTCCACCGCGCCGGTCTCCCCCGCCACGGCCTCGGTGCGGACGTCGTACCGGGCCGGCGGATAGGCGAACTCCCGGTCCGGTACGGGGAAGTGGACGGCGCGCAGGCCGTCCGCGTCGGCCACCAGGAACTCCTTGGACGACCCGGGGGCGGGGCGGACATCGGCCGGGATCACCGTCCTCGCCACCGACCGGGGCCCGGCCGCCACCTCGGCGACGGTCTCCCGGACCACCCCGCCGTCCGCGTCGAGCAGCCGCAGGGTCACGGCCGCGCTCCAGGGCTCGGCGGACTGGTTGTCGACAGCGAGCACCGGGCCGTCCTCGCCCGGCAGGAGGGTCAGCAGGCGGTCGGCGTAGACCCGGCGCAGCTCGTGGTGGAGCGGCTTGAGCCGGCCGTCGCCGTCGACGGCGGCCCACGAGCTGACCGGCCAGCAGTCGTTGAGCTGCCAGACGACCGTGCCCGCGCACACCGGCCAGTGCGCCCGCCAGTGCTCGATGCCCGCCGCCACGGCGCGGGCCTGGACGACCTGGGCCAGGTAGTGCCACCGGTCGAAGTCGTCCTCGGGGAGGGCGAAGTGGCGGGCGATGCCCCGGTTCAGCTTGCCGTTGCCGTCCTCGGCCTTCTGGTGGTGCAGCATCCCCGGCGAGTCCGGGGCGAGGTCCTCGCCGGGCAGGGCGCGCCGCAGCGTCGCCACGGCGGGCGGCGCCTGCCAGCCGAACTCCGCCACGAACCGGGGGACGCTCGCCCGGTACTCGGCGTAGTCCTGGCGGTTCCACACCTCCCAGGAGTGGTGGGTGCCGTGCCGGGGGTCGTTGGGGTGGTGGTCCCAGGTGCCCGACCAGGGACTGCCGGCCGTGTAGGGGCGGGTGGGGTCGAGTTCGGCGACGATCCGCGGGAGGAGCCCGAGGTAGTAGCCCTCGCCCCAGGAGTCGCCCGCGAGGTCCGGCTCCCAGTCCCAGTCGCGGAAGCCCCACAGGTTCTCGTTGTTGCCGTTCCACAGCACCAGGCTGGGGTGGGGCATCAGCCGGACAACGTTGTCGCGGGCCTCGGCCCCGACCTCGCCGCGCAGCGGCTGCTCCTCCGGGTAGGCGGCGCAGGCGAAGAGGAAGTCCTGCCACACCATCAGGCCGAGTTCGTCGCAGGCGTCGTAGAAGGCGTCGTCCTCGTAGATGCCGCCGCCCCACACACGCACGAGGTCGATGTTGGCCTGCGCGGCCTGGAACAGCCGCGCCCGGTACCGCTCGGGGGTGACGCGGGAGGGCAGGACGTCGTCGGGGATCCAGTTGACGCCGCGGGCGAAGATCCGCACGCCGTTGACGACGAAGGTGAATCCGGTGCCGTGCGCGTCGGCGGACCGGTCGACGGCGACCGTCCGGAAGCCGATCCGCCGGTGCCAGGTGTCGAGCGCGCCCCCGTCGTCGAGCAGCGTGACGTCCAGGTCGTACAGCGGCTGGTCGCCGTAGCCGCGCGGCCACCACAGCCGGGGCTCGGGGACCCGCAGGCGCAGGACGGCCTCGTCGCCGGTGAAGGTGGCCTCCGCCGCGTCCCCCTCCACGGTGGCGCGGGCGGTGAGCGGGCGCCCGGCGCCGCGCTCCGAGCGCTCCACGCGCAGTCTCACCTCCACGTGGCCCGTCCCGTCGTCGACGGTGACCAGCGGGCGGACGTGGTCGATCCGTGCCGTCGACCAGTGCTCGAGCCGCACGGGGCGCCACATGCCGGCGGTCACCACGGTCGGACCCCAGTCCCATCCGAAGCCGCAGGCCATCTTGCGGATGTACTGGAACGGCTCGGGGTAGACGTTCGGCCGCTCCCCGGTCATGGCCCGGACGGCGTCGGCCTCGTCGTACGCGGAGGTGAAGCGCACCTCCAGGGCGCCGGTGCGTCCGGTGACGTCGAAGCGGTGACGCCGGTGCATGTTGCGCGTCGTGCCCAGGGTCTCGCCGGCGAGGGTGATCGTGGCGGCCGTGTCCAGGCCGTCGAAGACCAGGTCGGTCCGCTCGTGCGCGCTGTCGTGGGCCAGGTCCGTGAGGTACGACCAGGCCCGCCGGCCCACCCACGCGATCTCGTTCTCGTTCTGCCCCACGTACGGATCGGGTATGACCCCGGCCGCCAGCAGGTCGGTGTGAACGCAGCCGGGCACGCGAGCCGGGAGCAGTCGTTCGTCGTGGCGCAGGCTCCAGCCGTCGTTCAGCTGGGTGACGTCCTTCATGGTGTGCGGCTCCAATCGCCTGACGGGGCGGGGTGCGGGTGCGACGCGGGTCAACCTAACCGGATCACCTCGCCGTGTCCATGAACCGGTAAAGCTCGGTTCAGTGACGGGATGCGCATGCGGAACCGCTGCTTTTGCCGCCTGTTGGCGCCTTGGAGGGGGGTCTCGGTAACGATTGGGCATCGCGCCGGAAACCAGCACTTTACCGGTTCATCTGGGCCTGACATAGTGCCGACATCCCACCCGTAGACCTGAGCCGTAACCCTGAAGGAGTTGGGCACATGGGGAAGACCACGACGCTCGCGGGCGCGCTTCTCACCGTCACGATGCTGACCGTGACCGGATGCGGCGGTGGAGGCGGCACCTCCGGCGAGACGGCGGCCGCCCCTGCCGACCCGGGGGCCGTCTCGGGCGAGATCAAGGTCCTGACGCACCGCACCGACCTCGTCCAGAACGGGGCGATGAAGCGGTACGCCGCCGAGTTCAACAAGACCTACCCCAAGGTGAAGGTGGGCTTCGAGGGCATCACCGACTACGAGGGGGAGGTCAAGATCCGTATGAACACCAAGGCGTACGGCGACGTTCTGATGATCCCCGCGTCGATCGCCAAGAACGACTACCCGAAGTTCTTCGCCCCCCTCGGATCCACGTCCGAGTTGTCGGGCACCTACCGCTTCAGCGACAAGACCGATGTCGGCGGGAAGGTCTACGGCATAGCCCAGTTCGGCACGGCGAACGGCTTCGTCTACAACAAGGCGCTGTGGAAGCAGGCCGGCGTCACCCAGTGGCCCAGGACCCCTCAGGAGTTCATGTCCGCGCTGGAGGCCGTCAAGAAGAGGACCGGAGCGGTCCCCTATTACACCAACTTCAAGGACGGCTGGCCCCTCGTCCAGTGGACCTCCAACATCGGCTCGGTGACCTGCGACCCGAAGGCCGCGGACAAGCTCTCCGGCGCCGTCTCGCCCTGGAAGGCGGGCGGTGAACTGCACACGATCGACTCGCTGCTGCACGACATCGTGAAGCGGGGGCTGTCGGAGAAGGACCCGACGACCACCAACTGGGAGACCTCCAAGGGACTCCTCGGCAAGGGTGAGATCGGCTCCATGATGCTGGGCTCCTGGGCGATCACACAGATGCGGGCGGCGGCGCAGGACGCCGGCGGCTCCCCGGACGACATCGGCTTCCTGCCCTTCCCCGTCCAGAAGGACGGGAAGTTCTGCGCCACGCTCGTCTCCGACTACCAGCAGGCCGTCAGCATCCACTCCGAGCACAAGTCGGCGGCCCGCGCGTGGATCGACTGGTTCACCGGGAAGTCCGGTTACTCGGAGAAGGAGGGGGCGGTGCCGGCCCTCAAGTCCGCTCCCCTGCCGGCCACGCTCAAGGACTTTGTTGACAACGATGTCACCCTGCTGGAGCGGTCCGAGGCGCAGACCGGCGCGGTCAACGCGATCGACAACGCCGCCGAACTGGGCCTGAACAAGCACGACTACCGCCAGAAGCTGATCGACATCGCCCGCGGTGCGCAGAAGGGCAGCCTCCAGGACTACTTCTCCGACCTCGACAAGAAGTGGGACGAGGCGGCGAGGACCGCCGGCTCCTGACCCGGCGGCCCCGGGCCCCGGCGCGTTCCACCCGGCCGGGGCCCACGCCCTCCCGCACCCGCGGACACGAAAGGCCGACATGACCGAGACGACCGACACCGCACCCCGGGCCCCCCTCACGGGCTCGCGGCGTTCGCCCCGCACAGTCCGTCGGACGGGGCGCGGGGCGCCGCGGCACCCGGGTGGCCGGACGCCCCAGGGGCGCTCCTGGCGTCACTCCCCGCTCCAGCGGGTCACCCCCTGGCTGTTCCTGGCAGCGCCGCTCGCCCTGCTGATCACGTTCACCTACGTCCCGGTGGCGAACATGATCGCCTACAGCTTCACCGACTGGGACGGGGTCAGCCCCGACCGGAACCTCACGGGCGTCGACAACTACGTACAGATCTTCAGCCGTCCCGAACTCTTCCGGGTCTTCTTCGTCAGCGGCTACTACCTGGCCGCCTCCGTCTTCCAGATCGGCGTCGCCCTCTACTTCGCGACGGTCCTCAGCTTCAACCTCCGGTTCCGCAACTTCTTCAAGGGCATTCTCTTCTTCCCCTACCTCATCAACGGCGTCGCGATCGGCTTCGTCTTCCTGTACTTCTTCCAGGACGGCGGCACGCTCGACTCCGTGCTGTCCTGGCTGGGCGTGCGGACCGACCACGCCTGGCTCGGCGACCCCACCTCGGCCAACGTCTCGCTCGCCGGTGTGTCCGTATGGCGTTTCACCGGACTGAACTTCGTGCTCTTCCTCGGCGCCATCCAGTCCATTCCCGGTGAGCTCTACGAGGCGGCCGAGCTGGACGGCGCGGGGAAGTGGCAGCGGTTCCGGCACATCATCGCCCCGAGCATCAAACCGGTGCTCAGCCTGAGCATCATCCTGGCGATCTCCGGCTCCCTGTCGGTGTTCGAGATCCCTTACATCATGACCGGCGGCGCGACCGGCACGTCGACCTTCGTCATCCAGACGGTCAAGCTCGCCTTCCAGTTCAACAAGACCGGCCTGGCCTCGGCCGCCGCCGTGGTGCTGCTCGCGATCATCCTCCTGATCACCTGGATCCAGCGCCGCCTCGTGCCCGACGACAAGGTGGACCTCGTATGACCCCGGACCTGACCGCCAACCCTGACCCGGCCGCGCCCGCCGCACCGAGTGCCCCGGCCACTCCGGCCGCCCGGCGCCGCCTCCCGGTGGGGACCGCCCTGACCTACCTGTCGCTGCTGGTCGCCACGGGGGTGGTCCTGCTGCCGCTGGCCGTCGTCCTCCTCACGTCCCTCAAGACGTCCGAGGAGGTGTCCGAGGGAGGCGCGCTCTCCCTGCCCGGCAACTGGCTGAACCTGGACAACTACGTCACCGCCTTCACCGACGGCCACATGCTGGCCGCCTTCGGCAACACCGCGTTCATCCTGTTCTTCTCGATCGGCGGCACCGTGCTCATCGGCTCGATGACGGCCTACGCGATCGACCGCTTCGAGTTCCGCGCCAAGGGCCTCGTGATGGCGCTGTTCCTGGTCGCGACCCTCGTACCGGGCGTGACGACGCAGGTCGCGACCTTCCAGCTCATCAACGGCTTCGAGCTGGTCGACACCCGCTGGGCACCCATCCTGCTCTACATGGGCACGGACATCGTCTCCGTCTACATCTTCCTGCAGTTCATCCGGGGCATCCCGGTGTCGCTGGACGAGGCGGCCCGGCTCGACGGCGCCAACACGTTCACCATCTACCGAAAGATCATCTTCCCGCTGCTCAAGCCCGCTGTCGCGACCGTGGTGATCATCAAGGGGATCACCACCTACAACGACTTCTACATCCCGTTCCTGTACCTGCACTCGGAGGACCTCGGCACCATCTCCACCGCGCTGTTCCGCTTCAAGGGCCCCTTCGGAGCGCACTGGGAGGCCATTTCCGCGGGCGCGATCCTGGTGATCGTCCCCACCCTGGTGGTCTTCCTGCTCCTCCAGCGGTGGATCTACAACGGTTTCGCGCAGGGCGCCACCAAGTAGGGGGCCGGCCGGGCCGGTTCGGTGGTCCGGGCGGTTCAGCCGGTGCCGGCGCGCGGCGGGGAGGTGCTCCCCCGCGGTACGAGCCGGGCGTGTCCCTCGCGCACATCGGCGACGCGCTCGCCGGCGACGAGGGCCAGCAACGCCTCGGCCGCGCGGGCTCCGTAGGCCGGGATGTCGCGGGACATCGCGGAGAGGGCGGGACGGACGACCCGGGTGAGGGGCGACTCGTCCCAGGCGACGATGGACAGGTCGGCCGGGACGTCGAGACGCAGCTCCTGGGCCACCGACAGGGCGGCCACCGCCATGATGTCGTTGTCGAAGACCATCGCGGTGGGGCGGTCCGGCCCGATGAGCAGCCGGCGGGCAGCCCGCGCCCCGTCGTCGCCCGTGTAGTCGGTGTGGACGACGGCCGGTTCGGGCAGGCCCGCCTCGCGGCAGGCGTCGAGCATCACGGCGTCGCGCTCGGCGGTGTGGGCCAGCTCGACGGGGCCGGCGACCCGGGCGACGCGCCGGTGGCCGAGCGTGGCCAGGTAGCGCACGATCTCGCGTACGCTCTCGCCGTCGTCGGACCACACCGAGGGCAGGGAGCCCGAGGTGCCGGGCGGGCCGACGACCACGGCCGGCAGTCCCAGCTCCTCGACGGCGCTTACGCGGGTGTCCGCGGAGTGCAGGTCCACCAGGAACACCCCGTCCACCCGGCCCTCGCCCCACCAGCGCCGGTGGACCGCGGTCTCCTGCTGGTGGGTCTCGACCATCTGCAGCATCAGCGCGTACGACCGCCCGGAAAGCACGCCCTCGATGCCGCTGACGAACTCCATGAAGAACTGCTCGACACCCAGCGTCCGCGCCGGCCGGCGCACGACCAGCCCGACGGCCTGGGCCCGCGCCCCGCTGAGGGCCCTGGCGGCGCTGTGGGGCCGCCAGCCGAGTTCCTCCGCGATGGCCTTGATGGACGCCCTGGTCCCCTCGGACACGCCGGGCTGGTCGTTGAGGGCGTACGACACGGCGACCTTGGAGACGCCCGCGCGACGCGCGATGTCCGCCATCGTCGGACGCTTCACGCGCCACCCCCTGTGCCTGAGCAGGACCTTCGTGTCGCCCACGACTCTACCGGCCACCGCCGCCGCCGGTCGGGTCCGGCGAGGAGCCGGGTACCGGCCGCGGCGGGGCGCTCGTGGCAACTCCCGCTGCCCTAAGGGGGCTTCGCTTCGTTATGATCGCCAGCCCCGCCCCGGCCGCTGGAGGAACAACATGAGTGAACGCCTCGTCCACGTCGACGTGCCCCTGGGCGACGGCAGCGGCGAAACGATCCGTGTCCAGGTACGGGAACGCGACGACGACCTCGTCCGGGTGGGTCGCGGGGAGCGTGCCGTGGCACGTGCCGAGCGGACCTTCGGCCAGATGCTGGACACCGTCCGGCCGGTGGCGGAGAGCTTCGTCAACCGGTTCAGCGGCCTGGCGAACGCGCCGGACGAGATCACGCTGGAGTTCGGCGTGTCCCTGTCCGCCCAGGCGGACGTCGTCATCGCCAGCACCGCGACTTCGGCGAATTTCACCGTAAGTCTGACTTGGAACAGGAGTGACGCCCGCGACACGGCTGGCGATAATCCGCAGGGGGCGTGACCGGACGGCCCGGTGACGGGGGCGGAGCAGCGCAGCGCGGACGAGACGCTGGCCTCGACGGTCGCCCGGCTGGCGGGGCCGGACGGCGAGGTCGCCGGTGCGGGCGCGCTCATCGCCCCCGACCTGGTACTGACCTGCGCTCATGTGGTGTCGGACGCCCTGGGCCGGCCCCGGCACGAGCCGGTGCCGGAGGGGACCGGCGTCACGGTCGAGTTCCCGCTGGCCGGCCGCCCGGCCGGGCACGCCGGGCCGCTGCGCCGGATCGGGGAGGTCGAGCACTGGGTGCCCACCCGGGCGGACCGCACCGGTGACATGGCCGTCCTGCGGCTGCGCGACGCCGTGCCCGGTGTGCGCCCGCTGCCGATGGCCAACCCCGCGAGCGTCTGGGACCACGGGGCGCGGGTCGTGGGCTTCACCGGCGGCGAGCCGGGCGAGATGTGGTTCCGGGGGAAGCTGAGCGGGAACACCGGCGAGGGCTGGGTCCAGCTGTCCCGCGCCGACGGACAGACGGCGCACATCAGGCCGGGTTTCAGCGGCAGTCCCGTCTGGGACAACGACATCGGGGCGGCCGTCGGACTGGTGGTGGCGGCCCAGCCCGAGCGCGAGGGCCAGCAGGCCTTCGTCCTGCGCACCGGCACCATGGCCGCGGAGCTGGAGCAGCTCGGACGGATCCTCCTCCCGGCGTCCCCCTTCCGGGGACTGGCCACCTTCCAGGAGGGCGACGCGGACGTCTTCTTCGGCCGGGACGACGAGATCGAGCAGGTGGCCGGCGTGCTGCGGGACGCCCGCCGGGCCGTCACCCTGTACGGTCCGTCCGGCTCGGGCAAGTCGTCGCTGGCGCTGGCCGGAGTGGTGCCCCGGATGCGGCGGGCGGGGTACGACGTCCTGGTGGTGAACGCCGGGCAGGTCTCCTCCCCGCGCTCCGCGCTCGCCACCGAGCTGTACGAAGCCGCCCGGACGGGGCGGTACGGGCTGCCGCCACAGGCGCCGGACGCCGACACCGTCGAGAGGTGGCTCACGGCGAAGGGCCTCACGGACACCTTCCACCGGTTGCGCCGCTCGACCTCCGCCAGGCTACTCGTCGTCCTCGACCAGGCCGAAGCACTCCTGGACCGCACCGATGCCGAGGTCGCCCAGGCGACCGACCTGCTCTTCCCCGACCGCCTTCCGGACGGCGTGCGCGTGCTGGCCACGCTCCGCGCGGACTTCGTCGACGCGGTCCTGCGCCATCCCCGGCTCGGGTCCACGATGGGCGGAGGCCGGCAGCTCCCGCTGACGCCCATGTCCCGGAACCAGCTCGCGCAGGTGGTCGCGCGGCCGCTGGAACGGGTTCCGGGCGTGGTGTACGACGCCGGTCTGGAGCGGCGCATCCTCGACGACGCGGGCGGCGAGCCAGGAGTCCTGCCGCTCCTCGGCTTCGTCCTGGAGCAGTTGTGGGAGCAGCGGGCCGACGGGCGGCTGCGGGCGACGACGTACGAGGACCTGAGGGGCGTCACCGGAGCGCTGGAGCTGCACGCCGAACGGGCCTGGGACGAGTGCGTCGGCGGAGCGGAGGCGGCGGAGACCGAGGCACTGCGGTTGCTCACCGGCCTCGTACGGATGCTCCCCGGCAGCGAGACCCCGCTGCGCCGCCGCCTCACCCGTGCCGAGGCCGGCGAGAGCCGGTGGAGGATCGCCCAGTCGTTCGCCGAGCGGCGCCTGCTCGTGCTGCGCGGCGGCGAGAACGAGCCCGAGACCGCCGAGCTGGCCCACGAGGCCCTCATCAGCGCCTGGCCCGCGCTCGTGCGACAGGTGAAGTCCGACGGCGTGTTCCTGGCCGGCCGGGGGGAACTGGGGCACGACCGCGAACGGTGGGAGCGCGGGGGCCGCTCCCCCGACCTGCTGCCCGGCCGGTCGCAACTGGCCGCTGTCGAGCGGTGGTCGGCCGGCCGCGAGGAGGAGCTGACCGAGGACGAACGGAGCTTCCTCGCTCTCGCGCGCCGGCGGCACCGTACGCGCCGGGCGCGCCTGCGGGCCGCGTGGACGGCGGTGGCCGGGGTGTTCGCGCTGATCGCGGGGCTCGGCACCTTCCTCGTGCAGCAGGCGGAGGTCAACGAGCAGCGGGCGGCGGAGTCGCGGTCACGGGCGCTGGCCGGCCTCTCCGAGGAGATGGCGGCCAGGGACCCGGGGCAGGCGGCGCTGGCCGCGGTGGCGGCGTACGACGTGGCGCCCACCCAGGAGGCCCGCAGCGCCCTGATGCGCAGGTACGACCGGTTCAAGGACGCGGAGTGGGTGCTGACCGGCACCGAGGGGGAGATCGACGCGGTCGCCATGAGCGCGGACGGCGCGGTGACGCTGGTGACGACCGAGGAGGGGCGAGCGACGCTCTTCCTCCGCGACGGGGGCGAGGTGCTGCGCGTGCCCCTGCGGCTCCCGGCGAAGGCCACTGCCCCGATGGTCAGTGCGGACGGCCGGCGCATCGCCTACGTGGCGGACGGCCAGGTCGCCTGGCGCGAGGTGCGTCCGGGAGCGAAGGACGCCAAGGACGTGCTGGGCCGGGCCGACACGATCCGCGGGCCCGCCCTGAACTCCCCCGGCACGGCCATGACCGACCCGGGCAGCATCGCCGCCCTCTCCCCGGACGGCACCCGGGTGGCCGCGGTCCACGTGGTCAGGGACGACGAGGACAGGCCGGACAAGCGGTTGTGGGTGTGGGACCTGGTGAAGCGGGAACGGCGGGAAGTGCCGGTGGCCGGGCCGGTCGTCGAGAGGGTGTGGTACGGCCCGGACACGGACACGGTCGTGGCCCAGCGCAGACGGACGGTCCGGGACACCACGTCCTCGATGGTCGCGGTCGACACCCGCACCGGCCGGACGCGTGCGCTCGCGGACGGGGTGTACAGGGAATCCGGTGTCGCGCAGTTGGGAATGTCCGGCGACGGGACCAGCCTCGCCGTGTGCGTGCGTGGATCGACCCCGAGCGAGGCCACCTACCGCCTCCTTCGCGTGGCCGACGGCCGCCAACTGCACCGCTTCGACGTGGAAGCGAGCTGCAACACCATAGCGATCAGCGCGACGGGTGAGCACTACGCGGTGCGCGCGGCGGGCGACTGGCACCTGATCGACAGGCGGCCCGGGCACAAGGCGCAGCCCTTCTTCGGCCCCAGGACCACGCTCCTGTCCGACCTGCCCCTCATCGGGGACCCCCGCACGCCGACCATGGTCGCCTGGGACGAGACCGCGGTGACCGGCTATCCGCTCGCCGTCGGCCCGCCCAACAAGGTCGACAGCCCTCCGGTACTGCTCGCCCGCGGCACCCGCACGCTGGTCCACCTCGGCGAGCGCGGCGAGCGGCTGGCCGTCGTCGACTCGAGCGAGAGCCTGGGGGACGACCGGACCGGGGAGTTGAGGATTCTCGCGTCCGTGAAGAGGGACATGGCCACGGCGCCGGAGGACAGCCGGGACCTCATCGTCAACCGAGCCGAGACGCTCGTCGCCGACCTCGTCGCCCGCGACCGGGTCGCCGTCCGGGAGCTGCCGTCCCTGCGCCTGGTCGCGGAGGTCACCACGGCCATGCCGCCCCTCGACGGCAAGGGGAGGCCGAAGGAGTCGGTGGAGTTCATGTTCCCCGCCGACGACGAGCTGGTGACGGTCTCCGGTACGCGGATCGAGCACTGGGACGCCCGCACCGGCGAGCGCCGGTCGAAGCCCTTCGACGTGAACGACCTCGGGCTCAGCACGAGGAGGTCCCCGCGGTTCTTCCTGGACGGGCACCCCGAACCGGGCCACGTCCGCATCATGATCGACGGGGATCCGACCCTCTACGCCGTCGACCTGCGGACGGGACGCGAGAACCGGGAGCGGCGCCTGCGGCTCGGCTCGGACGTCGTCAACGCCGTGCTCGATGCGAGCGGGCGGTACGCGGCGGCCAAGACGAAGGGCGAGATGCTGGAGCTGTGGTCGGTGCCCCCGACCGGGAAGGGGAGGCCGGAGCGCGTCGTCGGGCCGATCGGGCCGCTCAAGCCCGATCTGTACCAGGCGGGCTTCGTGGGGGAGAGCTCCGACTTCTTCCTGGCCGCCGGGACGACCGTGCGGTTCCTGAGGCTGACGGACCTGAAGCGCAGCGAGTCGTACGACTTCGCCGAGGAGCAGTACTTCCTCGCCGCGGCCAGGGGCGGCAGGACACTGCTCCGGTCGCAGCGCGGCGGGCGGGTGGACATGCTCCGCCTCGACCCCGCGCTGTGGAAGCGGCACGTGTGCGAGGTCATGGGCCGCGACCTCGACGAGGACGAGCGCCGGGGCGTGTACCAGGGGCTGCCGCCCCGCATCTGCCCGGCCTGAACCCGCCCGCCGGTCAGACGTCCTGGACGCGCCGGAAGGGCCGGTCCGCCTCCAGGGCGAACGCCACGTCGAGGAGCGTCCGTTCGCTGCCCGGCCGGCCGGAGAACATGACGCCGATGGGCAGCCCTTCCGGCGTCGTACGGGCGGCCGGTACGGAGATCGACGGTGTGCCGACGACGTTGTTGAGCGGGGTGAACGCGACGTACGCGAGGATCCGCTCGATCAGTTCCTCGTAGGGGACGGCCGGACTGAGGTGGCCGAGCGGCGGCGTGGTCCGGGCGAGCACGGGGGACAGCACGAGGTCGAGCCCGCGGAACGCCGCCGCGTACGCCTCCCTGGTGCGCTTCAGCCTCCGCAGTACGCCGGGGGTGCGCCGCCAGCTGCCGAGGTAGGACTCGCGCAGCCCTCGGCTGAGGCCGTCCATACGGCGCCGGTCGAAGTCCGCGCCGAGGGTCCGGCCCGTGACGCCGAGGAGGAACGACAGCATCCCCCAGTAGGTGAGGAAGTCGTCGGTGAAGCGGGGGTCGATCGCCAGTTCCACCGGTTCCACGGTGTGGCCGAGACGTTCGAGGGTGGCCACCGTGTCCGTGACGGCCGCCCGGGTCGCGGTGTCGCAGCGGACACCGTTCGGCGAGTCCAGCAGGAACCCGATGCGCAGCCGCCGCTCCGAGGGCCCTTCGACCAGGCCCACGGGCGGCAGCTTGGGGTTGCGCCAGTACGTCTCGGCCGCGGCGAGGAACGCGGCGGTGTCCCGCACCGAACGGCTCACCACGCCGTCGGAGACGATGTCGATCGGCAGCTGACGGCTCTGGGCGTTGGGCACGACCCGGCCCCGGGTCGGCTTGAGGCCGACGAGCCCGCAGCAGGCGGCGGGGATCCGGATCGACCCGGCGCCGTCGTTGGCGTGGGCGATCGGCACCGCCCCGGCGGCGACGAGCGCCGCGCTGCCGCCCGACGAACCGCCCGCGGAACGCCCCGTGTCCCAGGGGTTGCGGACCGGGTCGGCGCCCTCGTACTCCGTGGTGGGGCTGAACCCGAACTCGGGCAGCCGGGTCTTGCCCAGCACCGTGACCCCGCTGCTCAGGAACTGCCGGGCGAACGGCGCGTGCCGCCGCGCGGCCCTCGGGGTGAAGGCCGCGCTGCCGTGGCCGGTGGGCAGTCCCCGGTAGTCGATGTTGTCCTTCACGAAGGTCGGCACCCCGGCGAAGGCCCCGCCCGTCCCGGCGGCGTGCGCCGGAGCGTCGAGGTGCACCTGGACCGCGTTGAGCCGCGCCTCGACCGCCCGTACCCGCTCGGCCGCGTCCCGGGCGGCCTCGGCGGCGCCGACCTCACCCCGCCGGATCGCCCGGGCCAGTCCCACGGCGTCGTGCTCGCCCAGGGCGTCGTCCCGGAAGGCGTGCACCGTGGTCCGTTCCTCGAAAGTCGTCACCGCTACCTCAGCCCCGGCCGTGTGGATGGTCGCCGCCATCATGGCGTACCAGCAAGTAACACGCGAGGGGGTACGCCGGATCGGGCGGGGCGCGTCGGGCCGGGGCGGAGGTTCGCCGCGCGTCCGGGACCGTTACGCCGCGTCGGAGGCGTCGGTGGTCCCGCCGAGGTGCCGGAGCCGTACCTCCAGCCGTCCTTGGACGACACGGGTGTCGAAGGCCGGCTGGGGCGCCGTCGCGGGTCCCCGCACGTTCCAGCCGTCCTCCAGCCGGAACACACTGCCGTGCCAGGGACAACGCACGCACCCGTCGGCGATCTCGCCCTCCGACAGCGGCCCGGCCATGTGACTGCACCGGTCGGCCAGGACATGGACGGTGTCGCCCTGCCCGCGGACCACCATGACCGCCACCTCCCCCACATGGCGCCGCACCGCCCTGCCGACGGGCAGGCCGGCGAGGTCGTCGACCACGTGCCAGCCGGGTTCGACCAGGTGCGGCACCTCCTCGGCGTGGTTCGCCCCGGACGCCTGGCGGTAGGCGAGGTGGCCGCCCAGCGCACCGCCCACGGCCACCGCGGTCAGTCCGGCCAGCCCCAGCGCCTTGCCCCGCGCCTCCCGGCCCCGGCACCTGGCGGCGAAGGAGGCGGCGTACAGGGCCACGGCGGTGATGTTGCCGGCCGCGTGCACCAGGCCGACGCGCTGCTGCTCCTTGGGCAGCTCGGCCCAGTCCGTCCACCCGGCGACGGCCGCCGGCCCGGCGGTGGCGAGACCGACACCCACCAGGGCCAGCGCGCCCCGGCGCTGTCCCGGCAGCGCGTCGAGCACCGCCGCCGACAGCCACGTCCCGATCGGCACCTGCACCATGAGGGGGTGCACGGGGTGGCCGAGCCAGCGCCCGTGCAGCGCGTCGCGCGCGTCCCCCAGGGGCGCCGCCCGTACGGCGGCCCGTACGGCGTCGATCAGCCGGTCGGCTCCCGGCCACCGCTCCAGCCGGTCCACCGCCCGCAGGACCCGCCCGGGCCCCTCCGGCGACGGCAGCAGCCGCCGCAGTGCTGTTGCCGTACGACGACTCGTGAAAGAAGCATCCATGCGGCACGAGTAGCCGTTCCGGCCGGGCGAAAACCGGCGCGTGCGTGCCTGGAGGGGCTCGGGCGGGGTAGTCGGCGTCGTGCCGCGGGCCGTACGTCGACCAAGGAGGGCGAGAATGACCCCGTCCATCGCGGAACAGAGCATCGAGCAGCTCGGCGGCCACGCCAGCATCCTGGCCAGGCAGCGCCGGGACCACGCGGAGCTGGACCGCCTCATGCGGTCGTACGAGTCGGCCCGAGGGTCGTCGGCGTCGGGACCGGCGTCGGCGGAACGACAGCGAATCCTCCGGGACATCGTGCAGCTCACGTTCAGCCACGCCTTCGCCGAGGAGACCGTCCTGTGGCCCGCGCTGCGCCGTCTGGCCGCCGCGGGCGAGCTCTCCGACGCCGAGGAGCTGACGTCGAGGGTCGAGGGCGAGCACCAGCGGATCAACGACCTCGTGGGCGAGATGGAGCGGATCGGGTCGGCCGATCCCCGGCACGAGGAGCTCGCCGCGGAGGTGTTCGCGCTGATCAGGCAGGACATCCGCGACGAGGAGGACCTGCTGCTGCCCCGGCTGCAGGAGGCCCTGGACACCTCGCGCCTGCGGAGGCTGGGGTCGGCGTGGGAGATCGTGCGCCGCACCGCGCCCACGCGTCCGCATCCCGCGGTGCCTCGCAGGCCACCCGCCAACGCCGTCCTCGGTGTACCGCTGAGCGCCGTCGACCGGCTCAGGGACGTCCTGCCGGGCGGCCCCCACCCGGGGCGCGGCAGGACGTTCGCCGCGGCGGGTGCCTGCGTCGGTGCGGCCTGGCTGATCGGGAGGGGCCTCCGCAGGCGCCGCTGACCCCCGCACCCCGGGCCCCCGGCGCACCGGTCGGCGCGGGGAGACGGCGCGCGTCGCCGTCGTCCGGAGTGGCGACCGCGGTGGCCACCCGGGCGAGGGGCGTGGAGCGGGTCGCCACACCGGCATCCGATCCGTCCCCGAAGGCCCCGGACGGCCGCGCGGTCCGGTGGGCCACTCCCCGGAGCCAGGCCCCGGCCCTCGACGGCGGCCCGGGCCCGTATCGGGTGCCGTGGCGGGCCGGGCTCACGCGGACCCTGGCACCCCTCCTCGTCCGGCGGCGTCGAGCGGCAGACGCGCGGCGGTCCGCCGCGCGCTGCGCCGGGCCCGCCGCCGACCCCGGCGCCACCGTGGGCACCAGCGGGCGCACCGGGTCGCCGACCGGTATCACCGGGACGCCGACGGCCGAAAGCTCCGCGAATTCCTCGCTCGGCGGGACGCACACCGTTACGTGCGCGCCGAGTTGGCGCAGCCGCACCGCGAGCGCCACCATCGGTCCCGCACTTCCGCTTGCCCCAATTGCCGACAACACCGCACGCATTTCGCCACCCCCCGTTGCCCCGGTGATGCACGGAGCACCGGGTGTCCGGCTCAGGTCGGCGACTGCGCCGTCATCCGGGTCTTGCCGCAAGTCCCCCTGCGCGCTGATTCTTGATCATGGAGGGGCGGGCGGGGCTTTCTCGTTGCCCCGGCGGTCCACCGGTGGCGGAACGGTTCCCGAACCACCTTACTCCGGTGCAGCCTTGGGTGACGGGTCAGGGCCTCGCCGGGCCGCTCGCGGGCTTCAGCGCGCGACGGACCGCCGACACCGCCTCGCGTCCCGCGCGGTACTGCGCGTCGCGGGTGCCGGCGCCGATGTGCGGGGTGGGGAGCACGTTGTCGTAGGCCAGGAGACTGTTGTGGGTGGCCGGCTCCACGGCGAAGACGTCGAGGGCGGCGCCGGCGACGCGCTTGTCCTTGAGTGCCGTTTCCAGCGCGAACTCGTCGACGATGCCGCCGCGTGAGGTGTTGACGAGGCGGAGGGTGGGCTTGACCATCGCCAGAGCGGCGGCGTCGATGATCCCGGTCGTCGCCGGTGTGCGCGGCAGGTGGATGGTCAGGACGTCCGAGCGCCGCATGAGCGCGTCGAACGGCACCGGCTCGACGCCGAGTTCCTCCGCGACGCCGCCCGGCACGTGGGGGTCGTGGGTCAGCAGACGCGCGTCGAAGGCCGCCAGCCGGCGGGCCACGAGCCTGCCGATCCTGCCGAAACCGAGGATGCCGACCGTCTTGCCGCTCAACTCCTCGCCCTGGAAGGCGGAACGGTTCCACTCCCCTGCCCGCACCGAGGCGCCGGCCGCGGGGATGTGCCGCAGCAGGGCGAGGATCAGCCCCACCGTCAGCTCCGCGACGCTGGTCGTGTTGGAGTCGGGGGCGTTGACGACCTCCACGCCGGCCTCCCGGGCCGCGGCGAGGTCGACGTTGTCCAGGCCGACACCGGCCCTGGCCACGATCCTCAGCCGGGGCGCGGCGGCGAGCGCCTCCCGGTCGACCCTGGTCGCGCTGCGGATGATGAGGGCCTCGGCGGCCGGCAGGGCGGCCAGCAGCCGGCCGCGGTCCGAGCCGTCGCAGTGACGTACGTCGAAGTCCGCGCCGAAACCGTCGAGGGCTTCGGCGTCGAGAGGGTCGGCGATGAGAACTACGGGCTGCGCCACGTCGGTCCAATTCTCTGCGGGACCCGGTGGGGATTCGGCAGACGGCCCGATCATGGATTTCGGGCGGCCGTCCAGAAGGGTGGGTCAGTCCCCGTGGCGGCACTGGCTGAATCCTCGCGGACTGATCGATCAGCCGCAACATCACTCCGCGCGACGAAGGGCGATTTGTCTAGATTTCGCAACTTCTCCATGCCTCAACTACTCGCGTAGAGTGACTGCCATCACACCCTGGGACAACAGCCCGGCACCGTTACCGAGCGGGAGGTTTTTGGAGGAATTTTCCATTCCGATTGTGGTCGGCAGGGCGGGGGTCCCCGCCGGCGCCACCCCCGCCCCCGGGCGGCGATCCCGCCCACTCGCCATCCCCATGCACGTGTACATAAGGGACAGAACCGATCTATATCGGCTTCCCAGTCCGACGCACGTGCGATTTGTCAAGGGGAGGAAGACACGAGAACGTGCCCCTGGCATCCAGATCTTTCGTCGGCTACCGTCCTGGAGTGAGTGGCTCACACCGCACCGCTGGGTGGCGCCTCGACCGTACCGCCCGAGATTTAGCCAACGTTCTTCCAGAATTCCGCAGGACGGCCGCCCGGCGACTTATGTCGGCGGATATCTTTAGGAATCGCTAAATGGTTTCCCACGCCCAAATCCGCCATTCGAGACACGAGGGGAAGGCTCCTGTGAGAGCCCCGCAGGACCTCATCCTGGATGAAATATTCGTCGACCTTCAACCGGCACTGGGACGCAGCCTTTCGCTGAAATGCGAAGGGTTCAACTTCTTCGGTTCGGTCAAAGCCAAGGCCGCCGTCGCGATGATTTCCGCGGCAGAGGAGTCGGGCAGGCTGAAGCCGGGTTCGACGATCATCGAATCGTCCTCCGGCAGCCTGGGCATCGCGGTCAGCGCGATCGCCGCGGACCGGGGGTACCGCTTCGTCTGCGTCACCGACGTCCGGTGCAACGAGCGCAACATCAGGCTCATGCGCTCCCTCGGCGCGGAGGTGGTCCTCATCTCGGAGCCCGACGAGAACGGTGGGTTCCTGGGCAGCCGGATCCGTTACGTGGAAGCCGCCTGTGCCGCGGATCCGGAACTCGTCTGGCTGAACCAGTACGCCAACGAGAACAACTGGCGCGCCCACTACCGCACCACCGCTCCCTCCATCGTCCGGAACTTCCCCGACCTGGAGTACCTGTTCGTGGGGGCCGGAACCACCGGGACCCTGCTGGGCTGCGCCCGCTACCTCAAGGAGATCGGCCACCCGGCCCGGGTCGTCGCCGTCGACACCGCCGGATCCGTCACCTTCGGCGGGCCGCCGGGACGCCGGCTCATCCCCGGACTGGGGTCCAGCCGGCCGCCGGCCTTCCCCGACCAGCGCGGCATCGACGAGGTGGTGATGGTCGAGGAGGCCGACACCATCCGGATGTGCCTGTACCTGGCCCGCCGCGGTTTCCTCTTCGGCGGATCGACCGGCACCGTGCTGCACGCCGCGTGGAAGCGCCTGCTGGACGAACGCCCCGACGCCCGCGCCGTCGCCGTGTCGCCCGACTTCGGCGAGCGGTACCTCGACACGATCTACGACGAGGACTGGGTGCGCCTGCACTTCGGGGACATCGGGCGGATCGACCCGCTGCGAGAACTGGCCGCGCCCATGGCCGAGTACGTCCAGGGATGAGGGAAGCGACCACCATGCCGACCCACGCGTCCGCCGACGTCCGGCTCGACGAACTGTTCACCGCCCAGGCGCGGCGCACGCCTGACGCCACCGCCCTCGTCCACGGCACGCGGCGCCTGAGCTACCGCGAACTGCACGTCCGCGCGGTCGCGTTGGCCCGGAGCCTCACCGCCCTCGGCGCCCGCGAGGAGACCCTCGTCGGCATCGCCTTCGAGCGCTCGGCCGACGCCGTGGTGGCCATGCTGGGCACCGTGCTGGCCGGAGCCGCTTACGTGCCGGTGAGCCCGTCCTACCCGAGGGAACGCATCGCGCGGATACTCGGCGACTCCCGCGCCCCCCTCGTGCTGTGCGGCGACGGCATCGCGCCGCTCGTCACGGACGCCGCGCCCGAGGGCACGCGGGTCCTCGAACTCGGCGCGCTCCTGCCCGACGCGGCCGGCCTGCCGGACGACGACGATCGACTCCCGGTGTCCGGAACGCCGCACCGGGCCACCACCACCGGTTCCCCCCTCGCCTACGTGATGTACACCTCCGGCAGTACCGGCCGGCCCAAGGGCGTCATGGTGGAACACGCCGGTGTGGTGCGGCTCGTCCGCGACGCGGACTACTTCTCCTTCTCGGACGGTGAACGCTTCCTCCAGACCGGCGCGTTGGAGTTCGACGCGGCCACGTTCGAGATCTGGGGAGCGCTGCTCAACGGAGCCACCCTGCACATCGTCGACCAGGAGACGCTGGTGACCCCCGCGCTCCTGAAGCGGGCACTGCACGGCGCGGACATCACCGTCCTGTGGCTCACCGCCCCGCTGTTCAACCAGATGGTCGACGAGGACGTCTCCCTCTTCTCCGGCCTGCGGACCCTCCTCGTCGGCGGCGACGTGCTGTCCTGCCGCCACGTCAACCTCGTCCGCGAGGCGTGTCCGCGACTGACCGTGCTGAACGGGTACGGCCCCACCGAGAACACCACCTTCACCACCACCTTCCGCATCGACCGGCCGTACGAGGCGTCCATCCCGATCGGCCGGCCGATCCGCGGGACCACCGTCGCGGTCCTCGACGCCGACGGCGCGCCCGTGCCCGCCGGGGAGATCGGGGAGCTGTACACGGCTGGGGCGGGCCTGGCCCGCGGCTACCTGAACAACCCGGAGCTGACGGCCGAGAAGTTCGTCCTCGTCGACGGCGTACGGCACTACCGCACCGGGGACCTCGTCAGCAGCGACCCGGACGGCGTCCTCTCCTTCCACGGCCGTACGGACAACCAGGTCAAGATCCGCGGACACCGGATCGAACTGGGCGACGTCGACAACGCCCTGCTGGAGATCGACGGCCTGACCGACAGCCACACCCACGTGGTACGGCGGGACTCGGGTGGCGGGCAGCTGGTCAGCCACGTGGTCCTGGCGCCGGGACACCGCGCGCAGGACGTCCTGGACCTGCTGCGCAAGCGGCTCCCCTCGTACATGTGCCCCGCCCACCTGATACCGGTGGAGCGCCTGCCGCTCAACGCCAACGGCAAGGTGGACCGCGCGCAACTGCCCCCGCCGCCCGCCCGGCGCGGCACCGGCGCGCCGCCCGGGACGCCCCTGGAGGAGCTGCTCGCCCGCCAGTGGGCCGGCGTACTGGGCCTGGACGCCGACGGCATCGGCCTGGACGACGACTTCTTCGAGCTGGGCGGTACCTCCCTCACCACCGGCGTCCTCATCGGCCGGCTCGCCCGGGACCCCGGGGTGGAGCTGAGCTTCGGTGACCTGTTCGCGGCGCGGACCCTCGGCGCCATGGCGGAAGCGGTGGCCCGTGCCGCCACCTCCCGGGTGCGCCCGATCCCGGCGGCCACCGGCAGCGGTGTGCCGCACCCGCAGCAGCGGGCGCTCTACGCGCTGTGGCAACTGGACCCCAAGAGCCTCGTCTACAACATCCCCGTCACCGTGCGGGCCGGCGGCGCGCTCGACCCCGGCCGGCTGCGCTCCGCACTCGCCCGCCTGATCGACCGCCACGACGCCCTGCGCACCCGCTTCACGACCACCGACGACGACGTACGGCGGGAGGTGGCGGCGAGCGCCCCGGTCGACCTGACGGTCGTGGAGGGCACCGCGACCGACTGGATCCAGCCTTTCGACCTGGCCGAACTCCCCCTGATCCGGGCCGTTCTCGAACGGCACCCCTCGGGTGAGGACGTCCTCCACCTGGACGTCCACCACATCGTCTTCGACGGCGTGTCGCTGCGCATCCTCGTCGACGAGCTGTTCGAGCTGTACGCGGGGTTCACCCCCGACGCCCCGGCGGTGGACTACGCCGCCGCCGCCGAGTGGGCGGAGGCGCGGCGCTCGGGACCGGAGCTGGACCGGGCCGAGCGGTACTGGCTGGCGCGTTTCGCCGAGCCCGTACCGCCTCTGGAACTGCCGACGGACCGGCCCCGGCCCGCGCTGCGCTCCACGCGGGGCGACGTCGCGGTGCGGGAACTGGATTCCGAGGAGACGGGCCACGTGTGGGCCGTGGCCGCGCGGGAGTCCCTGACGCCGTACACGGTGCTGCTGACCGCCTGGACGGCCACCCTGGCCCGGCTCTGCGGGCAGCGGGACCTCGCGGTGGGCAGCCCCATGAGCGGGCGGCCGCACCCCGACCTCGAAGCCGTGGTGGGGATGTTCGTCAACACCGTGGTCCTGCGGGCCCGGATCCCCGAGGACGCGGGCCTGGGTGATCTGCTCCGCCACCTGGGCGAGGAGCACAGTGCGGCGCTGGACCACCAGGAGTACCCGTTCACCCGGCTCGTCGAGCGGCTGGGGCCGGCCCGGGACCTGAGCCGCAACCCGCTGTTCGACACCTTCTTCGCCCTGCAGAACGTGGACTTCCACAGCTTCCGCAAGCACGGACGGCACGTGACCGTGACCCTGCGGCACCCGGGCACCTGCCGCTTCGACCTCAACCTGCAGGCGTGGCAGAAAACCGACCGCTTCACCCTGGAGCTGGAATACTCGACAGCGCTGTTCGAACGCTCCTCCGCCGCCTTCCTCCTGGACGGAGTCGCGGCGACGCTCCGTGAACTGGCGCTCGACCCGGACTCCCCGGTCCTGCCGAAGCCGGCCGAGCGGTCGGTGGTCGCCCGGCAGGCAGCCGAGTTCACCTTCTGACCCGAGGCGAGACACCCATGATCCCCTTGACCATCCTCCTGTGCGGAGTGGTGACGTTCGCGGTCCGCTACGCCCTCTTCGGGCCGATCGGACCCGAACACCTGCCCACGCGCATCCGCAGCACGCTGCCGTACGTCATGCCGGCCGTCCTGATGGCGATCATCGTGCCGGCCGTACTGCTGCCGGCCGAGGACGGCGACCTGAAGGCGGCCGCGCCCTACCTGGTGGGAGCCGTGTGCGGGTTCGGGGTCGGTGCCTTCAAGAAGGACGCCTTCTTTCTGGTGTTCGCGGTCGCCATGGCCGGCTTCATCCTCACCAAGTTCGCGCTCTGAGCCGTTTCCATCCCTTCCGGAACGAGGTTGTATTGATGTTCCTCCGCCACAGTCGTGGAGGTGAGGCACTGCAGGGAGCCCTGGCCGCCGTCCCCGTCATCATCGGCGCGGTGCCGTTCGGCCTGCTGTTCGGCGCGCTGGCCGAGACGCAGCACCTGAGCCTGATGAACACCATGCTGCTGAGCCTGCTGGTCAACTCCGGGTCCGCGCAGATGATCGGCCTCGGCATGATCACATCCGGAGCGGTCTGGCCGCTGACGGTGATGACCGTCCTGCTGGTCAACCTGCGGCACGTCTTCTACTCGGCCGCTCTCGCCCCCCACGTACGGCCCATGCCCTTCGTCTGGCGCGCCTCGATCGCGTTCGGCATGACCGACGCCGTCTACGCCCTGGCGGCCAAGCGGTTCAACGCGCCCGCGCCCGAGGAGGACAACCGGCGCTGGTACGTGCTGAGCAACGCGATCGTGATCTACCTCGCGTGGAACCTCAGCACGCTGGGCGGCTGGGTCTTCGGCCAGACGCTCGCCGACCTCAGCTCCTGGGGCCTCGACTTCGCCGTCTACGCCTCCTACATCGGCCTGGTCGTCTCCTCCTTCACCACCCGGCGAGCCGTGGCCATCGGGCTCATCACCGGGGCGGGCGGCCTGCTGCTCAGCCATCTTCCATACCAAAGCGGTCTGTTCATCGCCACCCTCGTCGGCACCTCGATCGCGGCGTTCCTGGAGAGCAGGGCGAACGTCGCCGAACGGCCACCGGACACCGAGCGGTCCGAGGACGACGAACGGACGGACAGCACCACCACCTCCGCCTGAGTCCACCGCCAGCACACCACCGAGCCACCCACCTCGCCCTCCGCGGTAGACGGGCGGCCTCGCCATGCCCTCCCGCCGACAGACCGGAATCCCGAGATGAGCATCTTCCACCTCCAGCAGGCCCGCGCGGCCCACCCCGCCCAGGCGTCCTTCTGGGACGCACAGCAGAGCGCGTGGAGCGAACCCACCGTGCTCATACGCGACCACGCCCACCACCCGGACGCCGCCACCGGACACGTCACGGTGCCTCTCGACGCCGCCACCGTGGGGCACGTCGACCGCATCGCCGGGGGTGACGCCTTCCTGCGGACCGTCATCGGCACGACCGCCCTCGCGCTGCTCGCCGTCCGCAGCACCGACCTCCCCACGGTCACGCTCTTCGCGCCCGTCGACCAGGGCCAGGACCAGGAGCAGGGCCGGGGCGCCGACCGGGACCGGGCCGTCCCGGTGAGCGTCGGGATCGGCGGCCAGGAGCCCGGCCGCGAGCTGCTCACCACGGTGCGCGCCGCCTGCCTGGACGCCTCGGCCAACCTGGACGTGCCGGTGCGGTACCTGCTCGACCAGCTGGACGCCAGGCCCAGCGACCTGATGTTCTCGCTGGACGGCGGGCTCACCCGGGACGACGCCCGGTCGGCCGGCTGCACGCTGCTCTTCGACCTCCGCCTCGCCGACGGCGCGGAGCCCCGGATCGTCCTCGGGTACGCCGAGGCGCTGTTCGACCCCGCCACCGCGCAGCGGCTCGCCTCCGCCTACGCCCGCATCCTCGGCGGCCTGGTCGCCGACCCGTCCCTCCCGGTCGGCCCGCTGCTGGCCCCGGCGGAGGACGAACTGGCGTCCCTGGTGGCGTTCAACGACACCGCCGCGCCCTTCCCCCAGGAGCGTCTGCTCCACAGCTTCCTCGAGGAGCGCGCCGCGGCCGAGCCGGACCGGGTCGCCGTCGTCGACGGGGGGACCACCTACGGGGAGCTCAACGCGGCGGCCAACCGTCTGGCCCGCACCCTGAGGGAGGCCGGCGTGGGCGCGGGCGACCCGGTCGCCGTGTGCGTCCCGCGCTCCACCGACCTGCTCGTGGCCATCTACGCCGTGCTCAAGGCGGGCGGCGCCTACCTGCCGATCGACCCGACGCTGCCCGCCAACCGCATCGCCTACCTGCTGGAGCACAGCCGAGCGAGCACGGTGGTGGCCACCGGCGCCACCGCGGCCGTCGCCGGGGACCGCCGCGTCCTGCTGCTCGACGACCCGGGCGTCGCCGCGCAGCCCGACGGCGACCTGGAGCCGGTGACCGGTCCCTCGGACGTCGCGTACATCATCTACACCTCGGGATCCACCGGCCGCCCGAAGGGGGTGATGGTCGAGCACCGGGCCATCGTGAACCGCCTGTGGTGGATGCAGGCCGCCTATCCGCTGCACGCCGGCGACGTGATCCTGCACAAGACGCCCTTCACCTTCGACGTGTCGGTGTGGGAGATCTTCTGGTGGTCCCTCGCGGGGGCGTCGGTGGCCACCCTCCCCAACGGCGAGGAGCGCGACCCCGAGAAGATCATCCGCCGCATCGAGGACAGCGGGGCCACCACCCTGCACTTCGTCCCCTCGATGCTGCACGCGTTCCTCGGCTTCGTCGACGCCACGGGTGAGCGGGACAGGCTCTCCACCGTCCGCCGGGTCTTCGCGAGCGGCGAGGCCCTCGCCGTCGACCAGGTGCGGCAGTTCGAGGCCCTCCTGGGCGACAGCCGCGAACTCGTCAACCTCTACGGCCCCACCGAGGCCGCCGTCGACGTCACCCACCAGCCCTGCGCCGGCCTGGACACGAGCCGCTCGGTCCCGATCGGCCGCCCGATCCACAACATCCGGCTGAGCGTACGCACCCGTTCCGGGGAGCTCGCGCCGATCGGTACCCCCGGTGAGCTGTGCATCGCCGGCACGGGCCTGGCACGCGGCTACCTGCACGCCCCCGAGCTGACCGAGGAACGGTTCGTCACGGGAGCGGACGGCGAGCGCCGCTACCGCACGGGCGACCTGGCGCGCTGGCTGCCCGACGGCACCGTGGAGTACCTGGGCCGCCTGGACACCCAGGTGAAGATCCGCGGATACCGCATCGAACTCGGCGAGATCGAGCACGTCGCCCAGCAGAGCCCGGGAGTCCGCCAGAGCGCGGTCGTCGCCCGGCCCACCGAGTCCGGCGACAACGCCCTCGTGGCCTACGTGGTCGCCGGGGACGGCTTCGACCCGGCGCAGCTGCGGGCCGCACTCGAAGCCGAGCTGCCCTCGTACATGGTGCCGCAGCACATCGTCGAAGTTCCCGCCATCCCCACCAGCCACAACGGCAAGCGGGACGTCTCCGGTCTGCCGCTCCCCCTCCAGGACGCCGCTCCGCGCACCGCCCACCGGGCGCCGCGGACCCCGGTCGAGCGCCGGCTCGCCGACATCTGGGCCGGGGTCCTCGGTCTGGACTCCGTCGGAGTGGACGACAACTTCTTCTCCCTCGGCGGGGACTCCATCAAGTTCATCACCGTGCTGGCCCGCTCCCGGGCGGCCGGCCTGGACTTCAGCTTCCAGGACCTCTTCGGCCACCCGACCGTCGCGGAACTGGCCGCCCATGTCGTGGTCGCCGAGGAGGGGGACGTGCCCGGCGACGAGGACGAGCCCTTCGCACTGCTCACGGAGGCGGACCGGGCGGCGCTGCCCCCCGGGATCGCCGACGCCTACCCGATGTCCCAGCTCCAGGTCGGCCTGATCTACGAGGCCCAGCGGGGCGGCACCGAGGGCATGTACCACGACATCCTCAGCTACCGCATCCACAGCGCCGTCGACACCGGCCTGTTCGGGCGGGCCGTCGCGTCGGTGGTGGAGCGGCACGCGCTGCTGCGCACCTCGTTCCACCTCAACGGCTTCAGCGTGCCGCTCCAGCTGGTGCACGAGAGCGCCCCGTCGCCGCTGCGGGTCTTCGACCTGCGGGGCCGCACGGCCGACGAGCAGGAGGAGGACCTGCGCCGGTTCGCCGAGCTGGAGCTGCGCGGCGGCTTCCGCTACGGCAGCACCGACCTCGTACGCGTCCACCTGCACCTGCTGGGCGACGAGGAGTACCAGTACTCGCTGAGCTACCACGACGCCGCGCTGGACGGGTGGAGCGTCAACACCCTGCACCGCGACATCTTCTCGGCCTACTTCGCCCTTCTGGACGGGAACGAGCCGCACGGCGGTTCCCGGCAGGTGATGTCCCACCGGCAGTTCGTGGCGCTGGAGCAGGCGGCCGTGGCCTCGCCCGAGCAGCGCGCGTACTGGCTGGGCGTCATGGAGGGAGCCGAGAGCACCCGGATCACCCCGTACACCGAGCCCGACCCGCAGCGCACCGGCGTGGGCATCCACGACGTGGTCTTCCCCGAGGGGCTGTCCGCCTCCATCGTGGAGACCGCGCGGCGGCTTCGCGTGCCGGTCAAGGCCGTGCTGCTGGCCGCCCACGTCGGCGCCCTGGCCTTCGTGGCCGACACCACGGACGTCATCACCGGCTACGAGCACTCCGGGCGGCCGGAGATCGAGGGCGGGCAGGACATCGCCGGGCTCTTCCTCAACACCCTGCCGTTCCGTGTCCGAGACCTCGGTGAGAGCTGGGAGGACCTGGTGCACGCCGTGTACGGGGCCGAGGTGGACCTGCTGCCGCACCGGCGCTTCCCCATGGCGGAGATCAAGCGCGCCGTGGGAAGCCGCGAGACGCTCTTCGAGACCGTCTTCAACTTCACCCACTTCCACGTCCTGAAGGACCTCACCGCCCGCCACGGCTTCGAGCTGATCCGCTCGATCGTCAACGTGCAGAGCGAGTTCCCCTTCCGCGCCGAGTTCTCCCAGGACGCGGTCAGCGACGAGGTGATGCTGAGCCTGCACTTCCACCACTCCGTCTACGGGATCGACCAGGTGGAGCGGGTCGGCGGCTACTACCTCGCCGCCCTGCGGGCGCTCGTCACCGACCCGGCGGCGAAGCGGACCGGGACCCCGCTCCTCGGCGACGAGGAGCGCGACCTCCTGCGGTCGATGTCCGCGGGACCCGAGCACCCCCTGCCCGACGCGACCTTCCTGGACCTGTTCGCCGAGCAGGTGCGCCGCACCCCCGGGGCGGTCGCCCTGGAGCACGGCGCCGAGCGGCTCGACTACGCCGCCCTGGACCTCGCCTCGGACCGCGTCGCGGCGCAGCTGCTCGCGGCGGGCGTCACGGCCGGGGACGTCGTCACCACGGTGCTGCCCCGGGGTGTCCGCTGGTCGCTGACCATGCTCGCGCTGCTGAAGATCGGCGCGGTCTACCTGCCGCAGGACCGCGGCTTCCCGGTGGAGCGGATCGCGGCCGTGCTGCGGCGCAGCGGTTCCCGATTCCTGGTGGCCGAGGAGGAGGACGCGGAGCTGTGCGGGGCTGCCCTGCGCGAGCGGGTCCCGGACCTCACCGTGGTGACGCTGCGCGACACCGGGGCGGACAGCGGCGCCGACGCGGAGGCGTCCGTCGAGCTGCCGGCCCGGCCGCGGCCGGCCGACACCGCCTACATCATCTTCACCTCGGGGTCGACCGGCGACCCGAAGGGCGCGACGGTCCGTCACTCGGGCATGCTCAACCACCTGTTCTCCAAGGTGGTCGACCTCAAGCTGACGTCCGACGACCGGGTCGCGCAGATCAGCACCCAGTGCTTCGACATCTCCGTCTGGCAGCTGCTGGTCGCCTGGCTGGCCGGCGGGCGCACCGTCATCTACGACCACGACACGGTCGTCGACCTGCCCGCCTTCCTCACGGCGCTGGCCCGGGACGGCATCACCATCCTCGAAACGGTGCCCTCCTACACCGACGCGCTGCTGACCGAGGTCGAGCAGCGCCCGGCACCGCTGCCGGCCCTCCGCTACAACATGATCAATGGCGAGCCGCTGCCCCCGGCCCTGACCCGGCGCTGGTTCGCCACCTACCCCGCCATCCCGGTGATCAACGCGTACGGCCCCACCGAGTGCTCGGACGACGTGACGCACCACTTCATGGACGTCGCCCACGAGGGCGTCAGGGTGCCGATCGGCCGCCCGATCGTCAACACCAGCCTGCACGTGGTCGGGACGGACGGACGGCCGCGTCCGATCGGCAGCTACGGGGAGATCTGCGTCACCGGGGCGGGCGTCGGGCTCGGCTACATCAACGACGAGGAGCGCACCGCCGCGGCGTTCGCCCCCAACTCCCTGGACGACCGCTCCGACATGCTGTACCGCACCGGGGACATCGGCCGCTGGCTGCCGGACGGGCTGCTCGACTGCGCGGGCCGGCGGGACGGCCAGGTCAAGATCCGCGGATACCGCATCGAGCTGTCGGAGGTGGACGGCGCGGTCAACCGGCTGGCCGGGGTGGAGACCGCGGTGACACTGGCCCGTGACGTGACCGGCGAGAAGCGGCTGGTGACGTTCTACACCGGGACGGCGGAGCCCGACCGCAACGAGTTCAAGCGGCAGCTCGCCGAGATCATCCCGGACTACATGCACCCGGAGATCCTCGTCCGCCTCGACGCCTTCCCGCTCAACTCCAACGGCAAGACCGACCGCAAGGTGCTCGCGGCGCACCCCCTGCGAGCCGTCGACGACGCCGAGCGCGAGCAGCCGGCCACCCCGGACGAGGAGTTCGTGCGCGACCTGTTCGCCGCCGTGCTCGACGTGCCGCCCACCGAGATCGGCGTGACCGACAACTTCTTCGAGATCGGCGGCCACTCGATCGCGGCGATGAAGGTCGCGGCCACCTCGCAGGGCCGCATCATGCTGCGGGACCTGCTGGTCAGGCCGACCGCCCGGCTGGTCGCGGCGAGCTTCGCCCAGCGAGACGGCGCCCGGCGCGACCTGCTGGTGGACCTCACCGCGGCGTCCGGGGCACGGGTGGACGAGCCCGACACCCTGCTCGTGTGCATCCCCTTCGCCGGCGGGAGCGCCGTCAGCTACGTCCCGCTCGCGAGGCAGCTCGCGGACGCGGGTGCCGCGGTGCGCGTCATGGGTACGGAACTGCCGGGCCGGACGCTGCGCGACGACCGTCCGATGGTCGCCGTGGACGTCCTGGCGGAGCAGCTGTCCGACGAGGTCGCCCGGGAGGCGGCGGGCCGCCGGGTGGTGGTCCTCGGCCACTGCGCCGGAGCGTCGCTGGCGATCCATGTGGTCCGCGCCCTGGAGCAGCGGGGACTGAGCGTCGGCCGCCTGGTGATCGTGGCGAAGCTGCTCAGGTCCATGGACCCGGCCGACCACGCCGCCAACGAGGTCGTGCACATGAGCGAGCAGGAGATCATGGACTGGATGGCCGACAACACCGGTCTGGACGAGGTGCACCGGCTCTCCGCGGACGAGCGCAAGGACCTCGCGCGGTCGTTCCGCTACGACACCGTCGAGGCCACGCACGGCTTCCACCTGGCGCTGTCCGACACCGCCCGCGCCGCCCTGCGGACGCCCGCCACGGTGGTCCTCGCCACCGACGACGTGCTGATGACCGACCACGGCTCCAGCGTGGGCAACTGGGAGCGGTTCGTGCCGCAGTGCCGCGTGGTGGTCACCGACCACGGCGGTCACTACCTCAACACCACCCGGCCCGAGCTGCTGGCCGAGGCGGTCCGCGAGGACCTCGGCGCTCCGCACACCGCCGGCTCCACCGGCTGAGCACCGGCGGGCGGCGGCCCCACCGGCCGCCGCCCGCCGCCCGCCGCCCGCCGCAGTACCGCTCCACCGGGCCCCGTCCGCCGCACCTCTCCACCGTCCGGCCGGCGGTGCCCGCCCGTCGTCCGCGCCCGCAGTCCCGTCCGTGCCCGCCCGAGCGGAAATCCCCTCCCAGAAACCGGAGTGAGAAATGAGTCCTTCCCCAGACCGGTCGCCGGTCGGAGAGGCCGGCCGCCTCACGGGAAGAATCCGCAGCACCCCCAGCCGCCTCCTGCACGACGAAGTCCTGGAACCCCAGTTCCGCTACGAGGCCGCCCACCTGTTGCCGTGGTACACCGCCGTCGAGAAGGTCTTCGCGATCGAGTACCGGCGGATGGGCCTGATCACCGCGTCTCAGGCGGCGGAGATCGGACGGCTGCTCCACGACGCGGCGCGGGACGGCATCACGGCCGATCCGCAGGCCAACATGTCCGACATCGCCTTCGCCCTGGAGCAGTACGTCGAGCGTGGCCTGAGCGAGCCCGTCACCGCCTGGCACGTCGACCGCAGCCGCAACGACATGCAGTCGACCGCCCAGCTCCTCTTCGGCCGCCAACTGCTTCTCGAAGGCGCCGAGTCGGTCCTGGAGTTCGGGCTGGCCGCGCACCGCCTGGCCGCGCTCACCACGGACCTCCCCATGGTGGGCCAGACGCATCTGCAGGCCGCCCAGACCATCACCCCCGGCTACTACTTCGCGGCAGTCTCCCAGCAGATGGCGCACACCCTGCGCCGGCTGCTGACGACCCACGACGGGATCAACCTCAGCCCGCTCGGGTCCGGCGCCATGACCGGCCAGGACCTCCTCTGGGACCGTGACGCCATGGCCGCGCTCCTCGGCTGCCGCGGCCCCCAGCCGCACGCCCTGACCGGTGTGGCCTCGCGGGCGTGGGTGCTGGAGATCGCCGCCGAGCTGTCGCTCCTGGGGTCCTCCCTGAGCCGGTTCGTCAGCGACGTGATGACCTGGGGCAGCGGTCCCTACGGCTACCTCGCCCTGCCCGACGAACTGTCCGGCATCTCCTCGGCGATGCCGCAGAAGAAGAACTACCCGATCCTGGAACGGATCCGGGGCAAGTCGGCGCACCTGAGCGCCTACTACCTCGACATGCTCCTCGCCCAGCGGGCCACGCCCTTCACCAACATGGTGGAAGTGTCCAAGGAGGCCGGGGCGAACCTGCTGCCGATGTTCACCACCCTGCACACGACCATGAGGCTGTTCACCGCGGTGGTCGAGAACCTGAGCTTCGACGAGGACCGCATGCGGGACGCCGTCGACCGGGAGTTCCTCGGCGGCTTCACCCTCGCCAACCAGCTGACCCTGCGCGAGTCGGTGCCGTGGCGCACGGCCCAGGTCATCGCCGGGCGGTACATCCTCGCCGCCCACGCCGCGGGCCTGCCACCGCAACGGGTCGCGCCCGACCTCCTGCGTACCGCGGCGGCCGAGCACGGCATCACCCTGGCGGACCCCGAGACCCCGCTCGCCACCGCCTTCCGGGGCGCCGGCGAACTGTACGAGAAGCGGAGCGCCGGCTCGGCCCACCCCGACCGGGTACGCGAACTGCTCGACGAGCAGGGCGCCGAGTACCGGGACCTGCGCGCCGAGTGGTCCGCACGCCGGGAGGGCGCCGAAGCCGGCCTGGGCCGGATCGACGCGCTGCTCGGCCTGGACGGCGGGGCGGGCGGCGGGCGGGGGGCCACCGTATGAGACCCGCCGACGGCGTGGGGGTGATCGCCCCGCAGGCCGGTCCCTCGACGACCGGCACCGGCAGCGCGCCGGGAACCTTCGGCGAGCTGCTCCAGGGGGCCATCGCCCACGAGCCGCTCGACTTCCTGGTCACGCTGCCGATCGACCGCGGCGCCACGGCGGTCTTCACCGCGGACCGCGACCGCGGCGACGTCTCGGTCTTCCCGCCGCACAAGCACCGGGCCCGGCACCTCGCCGAACTGATGCTGTGCGAGTACGGGTTCACCGGCGGCGGGCACCTGCGCCTGTGCGGGGAACTCCCCGAGGGCAAGGGCCTGGCCAGTTCCTCCGCCGACCTCACCGCCACCGCCCGCGCGGTGGCCCACGCGCTGGGCCTGCACGCCGGGCCCGAGACGGTCGAGCACTTCCTGCGGCGGATCGAACCGACCGACGGCGTGATGTACCCCGGGATCGTCTCCTACTACCACCGCGAAGTGCGGCTGAGGGAACGCATCGGCACCCTGCCGCCGCTCACCATCGTCGGGGTGGAGGAGGGAGGCGTGGTCGACACCATCGAGTTCAACCGGCGGCCCAAGGACTTCTCCCGGGCCGAGCGCCTCGAGTACGAGGAACTCCTCGCCCGCGTCACCCACGCCGTGCGCGATGGTGACCTGGCGGAGGTGGGTGAGGTGGCGACCCGCAGTGCGGTGATGAACGAGCGGCTCCGGCCCAAGAGGCTGCTGGAGCAAATGATCGGCATCTCCCGCGACATCGACGCGCTCGGCGTCGCGGTCGCGCACAGCGGCACCGCGCTGGGCGTGCTGATCGCGCGGTCCGACCCCGAGTACACGCGCAAGACGTCCGAGGCCCGTGACCGTGCCACCCGGCTGGCCGGCGCCGCCACGCTGTACCACTCCTGCCGTCAGCCCGCCTCCTGACCCTCCCCACACCGGATGTGAACATGCCCTACCAGAGCATCGTCGACGCGATCGGCCACACCCCGCTGGTCAGACTCGTGATGGACCCCGGCCTCCCCGACTCGGTCGAGGTCTACGCCAAACTGGAGTTGCAGAACCTGTACGGGATGAAGGACCGGGTCGCCCGGCACGCCATCCTCGAGGCCCGCAGGACCGGCGAACTCGCCGAGGGCGCTCCCATCATCGAGAGCTCGTCGGGCACGATGGCCCTGGGGGTCGCCCTGGTCGGCGCGCGCCTGGGCCACCCCGTGCACATCGTCACCGACCCCCGCATCGACCCCACCACGCACGCCAAGCTGCGGGCGCTGGGGTGCCGGGTGCACGTGGTCGAGGCCATGACCGGTGCGGGCTGGCAGAGCGCGCGGCTGGAACGGCTCGAGGAGCTCATCCGCGAGCTGCCGGGCGCCTTCTGGCCCCGCCAGTACAGCAACCCGGACAACCCGGGCGCCTACCGTTTCCTGGCCGACGAGATCCTCGCCGACCTGGGCTCCGTGGACGTCCTCGTCGGGGCGGTCGGCAGCGGGGGGTCGCTGTCCGGGTCGGCGCGCGCCCTGCGCCGGTCCCTGCCCGGCCTGCGCGTGGTCGCCGTCGACTGCGTGGGCAGCGTGGTCTTCGGACAGCCCGACAACCCCGGCCGGCTCCAGGGCGGTCTGGGCAACAGCCTGGTCCCGGCGAACCTGGACCGTGGTCTCGTCGACGAGATCCACTGGCTCAACGACCGCGAGGCGTTCGAGGCCACCCGCGCCCTCGCCCGCGAACAGCAGATATTCGCCGGGAACACCTCCGGCTCGGTCTACCGGGTCCTGCACGACGTGGCCCGCCGGGCGGCCCCCGGCACCCGTATCGTCGGCATCTTCCCCGACCGGGGCGACCGGTACGCCGACAACGTCTACAGCGACGCGTACTGGGCGGAACGCTCCCTGGCCGCGCTGCCCGTGGCGGCCGTACCGGCCGAGGTCTCCCCCGGTACGGAGGTGGTCACCTGGTCCTACGCCGCCCAGCGGCCCACCGCGCCGGGGCCGCGCACCCTCCTGTTCGTGGAGGCCAACACCTCCGGCACCGGCGTCCTCGCGCTCGAACTGGCCCGGCGGCTGGACCTGGAGCCGGTCCTGCTGACCGACTCGCCCGAACGGTACGCGGGCGCGCCGGAGACCGGGTGCGAGATCGTGGTGTGCGACACGTCGACGGAGCGCGGGCTCCGGGAGGCGATCGGCGGGCGCTTCCCGCGCGACCGGATCGCCGGCATCACCACGACCAGTGACTTCTACGTCCCGGTGGTGTCCCGCCTGGCCGAGTGGCTGGGCCTGCCCGGCAACCCGCCGCGGGCCACGGCCGCCGCCCGCAACAAGGCGGCGACCCGCGGGCTGCTGGAAGCCGCGGGCGTGGGGCAGCCCAGGTACGCCGCCGTCCGCTCCGCCGAGCGGGTCCCGGAGGCGGTCGACCGGGTCGGCCTGCCCTGCGTGGTCAAGCCCGCCGACGACTCCGGCTCCAACGACGTGCTGCTGTGCCGGTCCCGCGCGGAGGTGCTGGCGCACGTGGAGCGCGTGCTGGCCGTCGAGGTCAACGTCCGGGGCCTGCCGACCGCGCGTACCGCCCTGCTGGAGGAGTACGTCGAGGGTCCCGAGTACAGCGTGGAGATGTTCAGCACCGGCGGGGTGCCGGTGTGCGTGGGCATCACCGCCAAGACGGTTTCGCAGGGCCCCCACTTCGTCGAGCGGCAGCACGTCTTCCCCGCCCCGCTCGCCGAGGAGGACGCGACCGCGCTGCGCGCGACCACCGCGGCCGCCCTCGCCGCGCTGGGCATCGAGACCGGCCCCACGCACACCGAGGTACGGCTGTCGGCGCGCGGACCGCTCGTCGTGGAGGTCAACCCCCGTCTGGCCGGCGGGATGATCCCCGAGCTGATCCGGCTCGCGACCGGCGTGGAGCTGCTGGAGCAGCAACTGCGCGCGGCGTGCGGGCTCGCTCCGGAGCTGGACGCCGTACGGGACGCCGCCGCAGGCATCCGGTTCCTGGCCGCCGACACGGAGGGGGTCCTCGCCTCGGTCGACGGCGTCGACGAAGCCCGGCGGGTGCCCGGCGTCGAGCAGCTCCGGGTCACCGCGGCGGCGGGCCGCGCGGTGCGGGCGCCGCGGAACGCCTACGACCGGCTCGGGCACGTGATCGCCGCGGGCGACACGCAGGACAGCGTGGTCAAGAGCCTGGACGAGGCCGGACGGCTGCTGGCCGTGCGGGTGTCCGGGTCATGACCGCCGGAAGCGGACACGGACCCGAGACCCATCGATTCCCGAGGAGATCCGTGGCCCAGGAAACGCCCACCCCCGTCGGCATATCGGCCTCCATGGAGCAGTTGAGACGGGAGTACGCCGAACGGTTCCCGGGCTGGACCCAGCAGCTGATCACGATCTTCTCCGGCAAGGCCGCGCCCGGGCAGAAGGCTCCGGCGTGGATCACCCCGCCGCTGGTCAACTGGTTCCTGACGCTCCTCCAGCTGGTGGCCGCCGTGGTGGGCAGTGTGTACGCCGTGCGGCTCCTGGGCTGGTACGCGGCCGCCGTCCTGCCGGTCACCTGGCTGGTGACGGTCAACGCGGTCCGCAAGCTCCAGGTGACGTGGAGCCACCACGCCGTCCACAAGGAGGTGTCGGGGAACAAGCGGATCGACAAGGTGGTCCAGGTGGTCTCCAGCGCCATCAGCCTCACCTCGAACTACGAGGACATCTTCGAGGACCACATCCGCAACCACCACAACCGCAAGGTCTTCACCACGATCAAGGACCCGGACTCGGGGTTCCTGATGTACCTCGGCTTCCGGCCCGGCACGCCCATGGCCGAGCTGCGCCGGACGCTGTACCGCACGCCGTTCTCACCCCGGCTGCACCTGCCCTTCGTCACCTTCCGGATCCGTACCAACTTCCTCACCGCGACCTGGACCAGACGCGTCGCCTCGACCGTCTGGGTGGCGTTCCTGGTGCTGCTGGGCGTGCTGATGGACGGCGTGGAGTTCTCGGTCGCCTTCCTCGTGCCCTGGCTGGTCCTGTTCCACTGGGCGGCCCTGTTCCAGACGATCTCCGAGCACCCGTGGATGGCGTTCGACGGGGCCCCGGCCGGCCGCGCCGACTACGTCGCGCGCTGCTGGGCCCGGTTCTGTCTGGAGCCGCTGCCCGCGCGCGGGCTCCCGGCCGCCCGGAGCGCGCTGGGCTGGGCCCGGTGGCTGGCCAGGATGCTGTTCGTCCAGACTCCCGCCCGGTTCGGGGTCCTGGTCTCGGACCTGCCGGCGCACGACCTGCACCATGTCGTCCCGGCCGACCACGCCTGGCACTTCGCGTTCTGGCACCGGCAGGCGCACATCGACGCGGCGCACGAGAGCCGTATGGACCAGCGCGAACTCACCATCGGCGAGGCGGTGGAGTACGTTCTGGGTGGTATCAGTCTCTCGCCGCTGGCAGCCTCCTCCCCCGCCGCTCGGGGGCCGGCGGCGCAGGACGCCGCGGCGAAGGGCTCCTCCGCGAAAGACTCACCCCCTCGGGGCACTTCCGTCCGGGACGTTCCCGCGCGGGAGGCCGGATGAGCCTCCGGCAGCTCACCTTCCTCATGCGTCACCAGCACAAGGAGACACCCATGCCCCACACCTCACCGGCCGCACCCCGGCGGCTGCTGGTGATCGAGCCCATGTCCTCGGGGCTGACCCTGCTCGGCGCGGCCCGCGACCTCGGTCTGGAGACCGTGGTCTTCTCCCACGACGCCGCCGACCGCGTGGTGCCCGCCGCGGCCCGGGACGAGATCGACACCTTCGTGGTCGTGGACACCAACGACCCGGACGCGCTGGCCGAGGCCGCCGTCGCGGTGCACGCGCGGACCCCGCTGGACGGAGTGGTGTCGGGCTCCGAGTTCTACGTGGACGCCGCCGCCCGGCTGGCCCACCTGCTGGGCCTGCCCGGTCAGCCCGTCGAGACTGCCGAGGCCGTCCGGGACAAGACCCTGATGCGCGCGGTGCTGGCCAAGGCGGGTATCCGCGTGCCCCGGTACGCCGAGGTGCTCACCGCCGACGACCTCGACGCCGCGGCCCGCACCGTCGGCTTCCCCTGCGTCCTGAAGCCCGCGGCCGGATCCGGGTCCATCCAGGTCAGCCGGGTCGAGGACCGCGCCGGGCTGGAGTTGGCCTACCGCACCCTGGCCGACCACGCCGACTTCGTCTTCGACCAGCCGGAGGACGGCCGCGCCCTGGTGGAGCAGTACCTCGTGGGCCCGGAGTTCTCCGTCGAGGGGTACGTGCACCGGGGCCGGGTGACCATCGTCTCCGTCACCCGCAAACTGCTGGGCGCCGAACCCTACTTCGTGGAGCTGGGCCACGTGGTGCGGGCCGACCTCGCCCCGGAGGTCCGGGAGGCGATCGAGGAGTACACCTCGGCCGTCGTCACGTGCCTGGGCGTCGCCCTGGGACCCTTCCACGCGGAGCTCCGCCTCACCGACGAGGGGCCCGTCCTGATCGAGGTGGGTGCCCGCCTCGCCGGCGACCGCATCGCCGAGCTGATCCACCTCGCCACGGGCGTCTCGCTGCGCCACGTCATGGTCGCCTCGCACGTCGGCCTGGACCCCGAGGCGGCCTGGCCCCGGGCGCTGCCCGTCGCGCCGTACGCCGCGGTGCACTTCTTCACCGCCCCCGGCCTCACCGCGCTCGGCCGGGTCGAGGGGGTGGACGCGCTCGCGCGCCACCCCCGGGTGACCGAGGTGCGCATGTACCTCGGGCCGGGAGATCCCGTACCGGAGGCCCGCGACCTGCGCTGCCGACTGGGGCACGTCGTCTTCACCGCCGACTCGGCGGAGCAGGAGGCCGAACTGCGCGCCCTGGCGGCCTCGGCCGTCCACTTCTCATGAGCCCGCGGGCCCTGGCCGACGCCGTGCGCGCCCTGATGCCCCGGGCCCGCCGGGAGCTGGCCGAACTCGTCGCGTTCCGCTCGGTGGCCGACGCCTCGCTCTTCCCGGCGAGCGAGTGCGAGGCCGCCGCCCGGTGGATCGCGGAGGCGCTGTCCGCCCTGGACTTCACCGGTGTCTCCCTGCTGGAGACCCCGGACGGCAGCAAGGCCGTGTGGGGCGAACTCCCCGCACCGGCCGGGTCGCCGACCGTGCTGCTGTACGCGCACTACGACGTGCAGCCGCCGCTCGACGAGGCCGCCTGGGCGACGGACCCGTTCCACCTCACCGAGGTCGGGGAACGCTGGTACGGGCGCGGCGCCGCCGACTGCAAGGGCAACGTCCTCATGCACCTCACGGCGCTGCGGGCGCTGGTGGACAGCCACGGGGGCATGCCGCCGGTGCGTGTGAAGTTCATCGCCGAGGGATCCGAGGAGCAGGGCACCGGGGGCCTCGAACGCTACGCCGAGCAGCATCCCGAACTGCTGGCGGCGGACGCCGTGGTGATCGCCGACACCGGCAACACGGCCGTCGGCACACCGACCCTCACCACGTCGCTGCGCGGCATGGTCACGGTCGAGGTGCGCACCCGCACCCTCGCCGCGAACGTCCACTCGGGCAGCTTCGGAGGTGCGGCCCCGGACGCGCTCGTCGCGCTGGTCCGGGTGCTGGACAGCCTGTACGACAAGGACGGCGGCACCGTCGTCGACGGGCTGGACGCGCGCCGGGCCTGGGCCGGAGCCCCCTATCCGGCCGACCGGTTCCGGGAGGACGCCGAGGTGCTTCCGGCGGTGCCGCTCACCGGCGGCGGCGAGCCGGCCGACCTGGTGTGGGCGCGGCCCGCCGCGACCGTCCTGGGCATCGACTGCCCCGGTGTGGCCGGCGCCACCTCCACCGTCCAGGCACAGGCCCGGGCCCTGGTGAGCCTGCGGGTGCCGCCCGGCACACCGGCGGCCGACGCCCAGGAGGCCCTGGCCCGCCACCTGGAGACGGCCGACGCCTGCGGCGCGGAGGTCACCGTCGACCGGCTCGGCGTGTGGGAGCCGTTCGAGGCGGCCACCGGCGGGCCGGCCCACCGCGTCATGCGCGCCGCCATGAAGGACGTCTTCGGAACGGAACCCGCGCACACCGGCCAGGGCGGGTCGATTCCCGTCTGCGTCACCCTCGCGGCCCTCCATCCGGAGGCCGAGTTCCTCCTGCTCGGCGTGCAGGACCCCGCCTCACGCATCCACTCCGTCGACGAGAGCGTCGACCCCGCTCTGCTGGCCCGCATGGCCACCGCCGAAGCGCTGTTCCTGCGGCGCCTCGCGGAACGGCACGCGGGCTGACCGACCACCACCGACCCACCCATCACCACGTTCTGGAGTTTCCATGTCCTCAGCACCCCGGTTCTCCGTCATCGGCGGAGCCACGGTGAGCGAGATCCTCGACGGCGACCCGCAGGCGGTCGTCGACGTCGTACGCCGCGCCTACCTGACCCACGGCGAGCAGCAGACCGTCAACCCGCCCAGCTACTTCCTGCGCTTCCCCGACCGCCCCGACTCCCGGATCATCGCCCTGCCGGCGGCGCTGGGCGGGGAGTTCGGGGTCGACGGGATCAAGTGGATCTCCAGCTTCCCGGCGAACATCGCCAGCGGCCTGCCCCGCGCCTCCGCCGTGCTGATCCTCAACGACCACGAGACCGGCTACCCCTTCGCGTGCCTCGAGAGCTCCATCATCAGCGCCACCCGGACCGCCGCCTCGGCCGCGTTGGCCGCCGCGCAGTTGCACACCGGCCGCGAGAGGCCCCGCAGCGTGTCCTTCGTGGGCACCGGCCTGATCGCCCGGTACATCGAGAAGTACCTGACCGCGACGGGATGGGAGTTCGACACGATCACCATCCACGACACCAGCGCCGAGTACGCCGAGTCCTTCCGCGGCTACCTGACCGACCTGGGCCGTCCCGGGAAGATCACGGTGGCGCCGGGCGCCGAGGAGGCCGTCCGCGCCTCCGACCTGATCGTCTTCGCGACCACGGCGGGCACCCCGCACGTGCACGACCTCGACTGGTTCGGTCACAACCCGACGGTCCTGCACGTCTCGCTGCGCGACCTGTCGCCGGAGATCATCCTCAACTCCACCAACGTCGTGGACGACGTGGAGCACTGCCTGAAGGCCGACACCTCCCCGCACCTGGCCGAACAGCTCTGCGGCCATCGTGACTTCATCGACGGCACGCTGTACGACGTGATGAACGGCAAGGTACAGCCGTCCCCCGACCGGCCGGTGATCTTCTCCCCGTTCGGTCTGGGAGTGCTCGACCTCGCCGTCGGCGCCACGGTCTACCGCGAGGCGCTGCGGCGCGGACTGGCCACCCCGATCGACAACTTCTTCCACGACCTCAGCCGTTACGCGTGACGGCGGCGGCCGGACGGCATCCCGTCCGGCCGTCGCGGTCCGTGTGACACGGCGCCGGGGCGGTCACCGGGCGCCCCACGGTCGAGGGCGGCACCCCCGGCCCACGGGGGTGCCGCCCTCCGGCGCTTCCGGGCGCGCCCGCCGTCACGCCCGCGGCGGGTCCGCCGTCATGCTTTCGGGGCGCCGTTCCCGCGCTCGCCCCGTGCCGCCGGTCCCGGGTGCCGGGCCGCCCGCCAGGACCGCCACAGGGCGGCGTACGCGCCGTTCGCCGCGAGGAGGTCCTCGTGGCCGCCGAGCTCGACGATCCGGCCCCGGTCCATGACGGCGATCCGGTCGGCGTCCCGCACCGAGTCGAGGCGGTGCACGATGGAGACCACCGTCCGGCCCTCGATCAGCGCCGCGAGCGACCGCTCGACCCGCCGCGAGGCGGTGGAGTCGAGCAGCGCCGTGGCCTCGTCCAGGACCAGCGCGTGCGGGTCGGACAGCAGCAGTCGGGCCAGGGCCAGCTGCTGGGCCTCCGAGGGGGACACCGGAGCGGCGCCCGGGCCGATCTCGCTGTCCAGGCCGTCGGGGAGCGCGCGCGCCCAGTCCGTCAGCAGGACGGTGTCCAGCGCCTCCCACAGACGCTCGTCCGGCGGAGCCTCGTCGCGGGCCAGCGTGAGGTTGTCCTTCACGGTGCCGGTGAACACGTGCTGCTCCTGCGTCACCAGGACGATCTCGCGCCGCAGTTGACCCACCGGCAGGGTGCCGATCGCGGCGCCGCCGATGCGCACGGTCCCCCGGGTCGGATGGTGCACGCCCGCCAGCAGCTTGCCGAGGGTGGACTTGCCCGCGCCGGAGGCGCCGACCACGACCAGGCGCTCGCCGGGGGCGATGTCGAGGTCGATGCCGGACAGCACCTCCCGGCCGGGGCCGTAGCCGAAGCCGACGCCCTCCAGCCGGATGGCGTGGCCCTCGGTGACCGCGGGCGGCCGCGGCTCCTCGTGCGGCAGCCGGTCCACACCCAGGATCCGGCGCAGCGCCGCGTTGCCGATCTGGAGTTCGTCGGTCCAGGTCAGCAGGTCGTTGAGGGGTTCTCCGAGCGCCTGCACGTACAGCACCACGGCGGTCAGCTCGCCCAGCCCCACCGCCCCGCGCTGGTAGGCGAGGCCGCCGATCAGCAGGGTCAGCGCCATCGGCACCATGGTGGCGAGGTCCAGGCTGGGGAACCAGATCGTCTGGAGCCACGTCGTGCGCTGCCGGGTGCGGACGACCTGGTCCACGGCCGCGCCGTGGCGCCGCACCTGACGGGGGCCGAGCCCGAGGGCCTCGACGGTGGCGGCGCCCCGGGCCGTCTCGTGCGTGACGGCGAGGACGTCGGCCTCCTGGGCGAGCAGCCGTTCGTACGCGCGCGTGGCGCGCGGCCGGTACCACCAGGTCGACAGGACGGCGAACGGTACGCCGGCCAGCAGCCCGAGCGCGAGGAGCGGCGATGTCAGCAGGATCGCCGCGAAGGTGAACACCAGGGTGACGGCGGCCAGCGCGATACGGGGGACGGCCTGCCGGATGCTCTCGTTGAGCCGGTCGGCGTCGGTGGTGGCCCGGCTGAGGAGGTCGCCGGTGCCGACGCTCTCCACCTCCGACAGCGGCAGCCCGAGGACCCGGCGGACGAAGTTCTCGCGGGTACGGGCCAGGACCCGCTCGCCGAGCAGGGTGGCCTGGGTGCGGGCGGCCCGGGCGAGCAGGGCGTGGCCGAGGAGGATCGCGACGAAGGCCAGGGCGAGCCGGTCCACCCGGCCGGTGGTGGTGCCGGCCTTGACGGACTCGACCAGGTGGCCGAGGAGCCGGGGGCCGACGAGGCCCGCCACCAGGGCGGCGGCGAACAGGGTGAAGGCGAGGATCAGCCGGGGCGCCTCGGCCCGGAGGAAGGCGCCGGTCCAGGCGCGGACGTCGGCCCGGTCGGCGAGGGGCAGCCGCCCGGGCCGGCCGGGGGCACCGTCGGGTGCCGGGGCGGCCGGCGGGGCCGGGGGTGCCCCGGCGGTGGTGGAGGCCTGGGTGGGGGTCGTCGTCATGAGGGCACTCCCGCGGAGCGGTGGAGGCTGCCGGGGGCGCGGTCCCGGCCGGGGCGGACCTCCCGGTCGGCGACGCCGCGCCACAGGGGGCTGTCGCTGAACACGACGGTGGTCCGCCCGGCACGCAGCGCGGCCACCCGTTCGACGATCCGGGCCTCGGTGTGGGCGTCCACGGAGGAGGTCGGGTCCTCCAGTACCAGGACGTCGGGGGCCGCGAGCAGGGCCCGCGCGAGGACGAGCCGCTGGCGCTGACCGCCCGACAGGGCCCGGCCGCCCTCGTCCACGTGGGTGTCGAGGCCGGCGGGCAGGGTTTCGACCACGTCGGCGGCGTCGGCGGCGAACAGGGCGCGGTCCAGCTCCTGGGGGGAGCGGGCGGCCCGCGCGGCCAGTTCCTCCCGCAGCGTCCCGCTGAACAGGGTGTCGGCCGGCCCGGACCGCAGTACCCGGGAGCGCAGTTCGGCCAGGTCGACCCGGTCCAGCGGGACGCCGCCGAGCAGGACGGCCGGGGTGCCGTCGCGGGGCCCGCCGGGGCGGGTCAGCCGGTCGGCGAGGTCCCCGGCGCGGTCGGCGGGGGCGACGACCACGGTGAGCCGTCCGGCGTCGGCGGTGACGCCGGTGTGCGGGTCCGCCAGACACAGCGGTCCGCCCGGCAGCGGTACCGGGTGCACGGGCTGGGTGTCGTCCGGGGTGAGGCGCAGCAGGGCGCAGACCCGGCCGGCGGCGACCTTGGCCAGGCTCAGCGTCTCCGCGGCCTCGGTCGCGGTGCTCACGGGCAGGGTCAGGAAGGCGGACGCGCCGTAGAACGCGACCAGTTCACCGGCGGTGATGGTGCCCTGGAGGGCGAGGCGCGCGCCGAGCCACACGATGCCGACGGTGACGAGACCGGGCAGGAGGACGCCCGCCGCCTGGAGCCACGCCTCCATCCGGCCGGCGGACTCGCCCGCGCGCCGGACGTCCTGGCTGGTGCGGCGGAAGCGTTCGGCGAAGCCGGCCTCGCCGCCGATGCCGCGCAGGATGCGCAGACCGGCGACGATGTCGCCCGCCTGGGAGGTGGCGATGCCCATGTGCTCGCGCTGGGCCTCGTCGCGTTCCTGCAACGGCCGCAGCAGCGGCCCGATCCCGAGGACGGCGGCCGGTACGCCGATGAGCACGGCGAGGCCGAGGACGGGCGAGGTGGCGGTGAGGGCCACGGCCACGAGTACGGCGGCGACCACCGCGCCGACGGTGCGGCCGACGACCTCGAAGGCGTTGCCGATGCTCTCGACGTCGGCGGCGGCCGAGGCGGCCACGTCACCGGAGCGGGCCTTGTCGCGCAGGGTGGCGCCGAGCCGGACCACGTGCCGCATCAGGACGCGGTGGGTGTACGAGAGGGCGTGCGCCTCGGCGCCCACGGCGGCCTGGATCAGGCCGGCGCCGGCGAGTGCCTGGAGGACGCCGAGGCCGAGCGCGAGCAGCGACCAGAGGTAGAGTCCTGCCTGGTCGCCGCCGGGCCGGCCGGCCTCGTCGATGGCCCGTCCGATGAGGAGCGGGACCAGGGCGAGCGGGACCATCCAGAGGGTGCCGAGCACGGCGCCGAGGACCGGCGGCCAGGGCCGCACCCGTACCAGCCACCACAGGTAGCGCCACGGCCCCCGGACGTCCGCCTCGGGCAGGGCGGCGGGGGCCACCGAGCGGTCGAAGAGCCGGTTGGTCACAGGTACCGGTCCCGGGTGGCCGTGCGGTCGACCTTGCCCGTGCGGGTGTGCACCAGCTCGGGGACGGCGACGATCCGGTCGGGGACGAGGTGGGCCGGCAGCGTGGCACGCAACCGCGCCCGCAGCTCGCCCGGCCCGGGGGCGGGGCCGCCGTCGAAGGCGGGGTCGGCGTCCGGCACGGAGCCGCCCTCCGGGGCGGCGACCACGAAGGCGACCAGGGCGGTGTGCTCGCCCTTGGCGTGGGGGGCGGCGGCGACCGCGGTGACGCCCGGGAGCCGGCCGATGGCCTCCTCGACGTCCAGCAGGTCCACCCTGTACCCGCGGATCTTGACCTGGTGGTCGACGCGGCCGTGGAAGACGAGGGTGCCGTCGGCGGCCTCGTGGACGAGATCACCGGTGCGGTACCAGCGGGTGGCGCCGCCGCCGAGGTCCGCCTCGATGAAGCGGGCGGCGGTGCGGCCGGGGTCGTCGAGGTATCCGGTGGCGAGCTGGGGGCCGGCCACGAGCAGTTCGCCGGGACCGTCGGGCGCCTCGGGGCGGGGTACGACGGCCTGCCGTACGGACGGCAGCGGGCGGCCGATCGGGACGCCCTCGGGGAACGGGCCGCCGGGGCCCGGGGGTTCGGTGCCGTCGGCCCCGGTGCCCGGGCCGGCGAGGACGGCGCTGTGGGTGACCAGCGCGGTCTCGGTGGACCCGTACGTGTTGAGCAGCCGGACGTCGTCGGCGCCGAGCCGGTGCCAGCGCTCCAGCATGTCCGCGCGGACCGCCTCTCCGCCGATGACGACGGTGTCCAGGCCGCCGGGGAGCTTCCGGCCGGTCTCCAGCAGGTGGGCGGTATAGAGGTGCCAGTAGTCGACGGGCAGGTTGACCAGGGTGACCTCGTGCTCGGTCAACACCCGGTCGAGATCCGCCTCGGCGTCCCCGTCGAGGACGACCAGCCCGCCCGCCAGCAGCGGCGGCAGGATCTCCTCCAGGCTGGTGTCGCCGTCCGCGCGGGTGAAGTTCAGCGACACGGTGTCGGGGCCGACCCCGTACAGCTCGCGCAGCGGGGGCAGTACGGCGTGCAGCGCGCCGTGCGGCACCGCCACGGCCTTGGGGGTGCCGGTGGAGCCCGAGGTGAACAGCACGTAGGCGGGGTCGTCGGCGCGGACGGGCCGGCCGCCGTCCCGGACCGGGGCGCGGGAGGGGCCCCAGTGGGGACGCAGGACACGGTCGACGGCGGGCAGCCGGCCGGTCTCGGCGGTGACGATCAGCTCCCGGCAGCCCAGGGCGCGCAGCGCCTCGCCCGCGCGGTCGCCGGCCTCGCCGGGCACCACCACATAGCCGCGGCCGGCCGCGAGGGTGCCGAGGATCGCGGCGATGTCACGGACGCTGTGGTGGGCGACGACGGCCACGGGCGGGTGCGGCCCCGGTGCGCGGGTGGTGACCAGGTCGGCCACCACCCCTGCCCAGGCGGCCAGTTGGCCGTATCCGACGGTCATTCCGTTGTCGATGACCGCCGGCCGCTCGGGGTGCGAGCGGGCGACGGCGAAGAAGGGGTCGAGCACGCTGGGCAGGGTCATGGCAGGGCGTCTTCTCTTGTCCGTCCGTGAGGTGTCTAGTGTCCTGCGCCGGGAATTCGTTGAATTAGTAAGCTGTCTCCATGGCGAAGATGGGGCGGCCGATGGCCGAGCTGGTGTTGTCGGAGGA
>NZ_JBWKJV010000018.1:0-74846 GCF_056432045.1 Streptomyces sp. NPDC045701
CTCGCCGAAATGTGCGCGAGAGACCCCGGACAGGGCAGGATGGGAGCAGGCCGTGCGGGCCCAGGTAAGCATCACAACTCACCCAACCCGCACGGCCCTTCTCATGTCACGGGCCGGGCCGCCCCGTATTTCCCCCAAGGTCGTTACTGACACCGCGTCCGGGCCGGGTGGGCGCTGCGCCTATGGTTGCTCCAGCACTCCAGGACCAGCCTGCGCCTCGAAGGACAGCGATGCCCGCCAACACCACCGCCGCTTCCACCAAGAAGAAGGGGCGACGTGCCCGTCTGCTCGTGATCGCCCTGGTGCTGGCGCTGGTCGCGGGAGTCGGCTACGGCGCCTACTGGGGCGTCAGCACCGTGCGCGCCCCCTTCCCGCAGACCACCGGCACCCTCAAGCTCGACGGCCTGTCCGGGCCCGTCGACGTGAAACGGGACGACTACGGCGTCCCGCAGATCTACGCCTCCACCGACGAGGACCTCTTCCGCGCCCAGGGTTACGTCCAGGCGCAGGACCGGTTCTGGGAGATGGACGTCCGCCGGCACATGACGGCCGGGCGTCTGTCCGAGATGTTCGGCAAGGAGCAGGTCGAGACCGACGCGTTCCTGCGCACCCTGGGCTGGCACCGGGTGGCGCAGGAGGAGTACGACAGGCTCCTGTCGCCCGACACCAAGAAGAACCTCCAGGCGTACGCGGACGGCGTGAACGCCTACCTGAAGGGCAAGGAGGGCCGCGACGTCTCGGTCGAGTACGCCGCCCTCGCCTTCAGCAACGACTACGCGATCGAGCCGTGGACGCCGGTCGACTCCGTGGCCTGGCTCAAGGCCATGGCCTGGGACCTGCGCGGCAACATGCAGGAGGAGATCGACCGTTCGCTGATGACCAGCAGGCTCAGCGAGAAGCAGATCAAGGAGCTGTACCCCGCGTACCCGTACGACCTGCACCGCCCGATCGTCGACAAGGGCGGCGTCGACGAGGCCACCGGGAAGTTCGACCCGGCCGCGGAGGGCGACGCCCAGGACGCGGACACCGGCACGGGCGACGGCCGGGGCGACGGCACCGGCCAGGAAACCGGTCAGGGCACCGGCGCGGGCATCGGTTCCGGCACTGTCCAGGGCGCCACCCAGGGACTCCAGTCGCAGCTCTCGGCCCTCTCCGCCTCCCTGGAGAAGATCCCCGCCCTGCTCGGCCCCAACGGCAACGGCATCGGGTCCAACTCCTGGGTCGTCTCGGGCAAGTACACGACGACCGGCAAGCCGCTGCTGGCCAACGACCCGCACCTGGCGCCCCAGCTGCCCTCGCTCTGGTACCAGATGGGTCTGCACTGCCGTTCCGTCTCCGACAAGTGCCGTTACGACGTGTCGGGCTACACGTTCTCGGGCATGCCCGGTGTGGTCATCGGCCACAACCAGGACATCGCCTGGGGCTTCACCAACCTGGGCGCGGACGTCAGCGACCTGTACCTGGAGAAGATCACCGACAGCGGTTACGAGTTCGACAACAAGGAAGTCCCCTTCGTCACCCGCAAGGAAGTCATCAAGATCGCCGGTGAGGGGTCCAGGACCATCACCGTCCGTTCGACGAACAACGGCCCCCTGGTGTCCGACCGCAGCAACGAGCTGGAGAAGGTCGGCGACGAGGCCCCCGTCGACGCCCTCGCCCCGGACCGCGGCGACGGCTACGCGGTCGCCCTGCGCTGGACGGCGCTGGACCCGGGCAAGTCCATGGACGCCGTGTTCAAGCTGAACCGCGCCACCGACTTCCAGCAGTTCCGTGAGGCCGCCCGCGACTTCGAGGTGCCCTCGCAGAACCTGATCTACGCCGACGCCAAGGGTGCCGAGGGCAACATCGGCTACCAGGCGCCCGGCAGGATCCCGGTCCGGCAGAAGGGCCACGACGGCACCATGCCGGCGCCCGGCTGGGACAAGAAGTACACCTGGAAGAAGACGTACGTCCCCTTCGACGAGCTGCCCTACGAGGAGAACCCGGAGCGCGGCTACATCGTGACCGCCAACCAGGCCGTCGTCGACTCCGGGAAGTACCCGTACCTGCTCACCGAGGACTGGGGATACGGGTCGCGCAGCCAGCGCATCAACGACCTGCTGGAGTCCAAGACCAAGGACGGGGCCAAGGTCTCGACCGAGGACATGCGCACCATGCAGATGGACAACAGCAGCGAGATCGCCAAGCTGCTGACGCCCTACCTGCTGAAGATCGACATCTCCGACCCGCACGTCCGTGAGGCGCAGAAGCTCCTGGAGGGCTGGAACTACACCCAGGACGCGGATTCCGGAGCGGCCGCGTACTTCAACGGCGTCTGGCGCAACGTCCTCAAGCTCGCCTTCGGCAACAAGCTGCCCAAGGAGCTGCGGGTGAGGGGCGAGTGCCTCAACGTCCGCCCGGCCGACTCGACCGGGCCGGTCGACGAGCAGAACCGGCTGGTGCGGGAGTGCGGTCAGCGCGACGCCGAAACGGCCCAGCCGGACGGCGGCGACCGCTGGTACGAAGTGGTCCGCTGGATCCTGGAGGACGAGAAGAGCGAGTGGTGGCAGTCCCCCCGCAGCCGGACGCACGAGGGCACCGACACCCGGGACGGGCTGCTGAAGCGCGCCATGGAGGACGCCCGCTGGGAGCTGACCTCCCAGCTCGGCAAGGACGTCAACAGCTGGAGCTGGGGCCGGCTGCACCAGCTGACCCTGAAGAACCAGACCCTCGGTACCGAGGGGCCGGGCTTCATCCAGTTCCTGCTCAACCGGGGACCGTGGAACCTGTCCGGCGGTGAGGCGGCGGTCAACGCCACCGGCTGGAACGCGGCCGGCGGGTACGGGGTCGTGTGGGTGCCGTCGATGCGGATGGTGGTGAACGTCGGCGACTGGGACAAGTCCCGCTGGATCAACCTGACCGGCGCCTCCGGCCACGCCTACAACGCCCACTACACCGACCAGACGGACAAGTGGGCCAAGGGCGAGCTGATCGACTGGGCCTACGGCAAGCAGGCGGTCGACGCCAGGACCGTCGACGCGCTCGTGCTCACGCCGTAGCGGACGCCGGTCCCGGGCCCTCAGGCGCGGAAGCGGAGGGTGACCTCCGGGGTCACCGCCGCGTGGACGGGGTGGTCGTGCGGTTCCTCCGGGACCCGCGCGACCACCTCGTTCGCGTACAGGAGCACCACCAGGGCCGGATCGAGCCCGGACCGGACGACGCGGGCCAGCACCCGGTCGTACGAGCCGCCACCGCGCCCCAGCCGCATGCCCCGCGCGTCCACCGCCAGGCCGGGCAGGAGGACCGTGTCGGCCGTCAGGACGGCGTCCACGCCCAGCCGGGGTCCCGCCGGCTCCAGGAGGCCGCGCCGGGCCCGTACGAGCCGCTCGGCGCCCTCGTAGGCGGCCCAGTCGAGGTCGTTGTCCTCCAGCAGGACCGGCAGCAGCACGCGGACGCCCCGCGCGTGCAGCGCGTCGAGCAACGCGCGCGTGCCCGGTTCGCTCCCTATGGAGACGTACGCGGCGACCGTCCGGGCTCGCCTCAGCTCGGGCAGGTTCAGGGCGGCGTCCGCGAGAACCGCGGCCGCCTTCTGGACGTCATCACTGGTCAGAAGGGTGCGAGCGGCCAGCAGTTGGCGTCGCAGAACGGCCTTTTCGGACATGTCGCCGGTCATCAATACCTCACAAAACCCCTCGTAGCAGGCCGTATGAGCACGAAGTCGATCGCAACCTCATCTTCATCTCATACCGACCGGATATGGTGCTCCGCATGAACGAGTCGCACCCCAGGATCAGCAAGGCTGTCATCCCCGCCGCCGGCCTCGGCACCAGGTTCCTGCCGGCCACCAAAGCCACTCCCAAAGAGATGCTGCCTGTGGTCGACAAGCCGGCCATCCAGTACGTCGTCGAGGAGGCGGCCGGCGCCGGCCTCTCCGACGTGCTGATGATCACCGGCCGCAACAAGCGGCCCCTCGAGGACCACTTCGACCGGAACTACGAGCTCGAAGAGGCCCTCATCAAGAAGGGCGACCACGAACGCCTCGCCAAGGTGCAGGAGTCCAGCGACCTGGCCACGATGCACTACGTCCGCCAGGGCGACCCGCGGGGCCTGGGCCACGCCGTCCTGTGCGCCGCCCCGCACGTCGGCGACGAGCCCTTCGCCGTCCTCCTCGGCGACGACCTCATCGACCCGCGCGACCCCCTGCTGGCCCGCATGGTGGAGGTCCAGGAGCGCGAGGGCGGCAGCGTCGTCGCCCTGATGGAGGTCGAGCCGTCCCAGATCCACCTCTACGGCTGCGCGGCCGTGAAGCCCACCGGCGACGCCGACGTCGTGCGGGTGACCAGCCTGGTCGAGAAGCCCGACCCCGCCGAGGCGCCCAGCAATTACGCCATCATCGGCCGGTACGTCCTCGACCCCGCCGTCTTCGGCATACTGCGCGAGACCGAGCCCGGCCGGGGCGGGGAGATCCAGCTGACCGACGCCCTCCAGAAGCTCGCCGCCGACGAGTCGGTGGGCGGTCCGGTGCACGGCGTCGTCTTCGCGGGCCGCCGCTATGACACCGGCGACCGCGGGGACTACCTGCGGGCCATTGTCAGACTCGCGTGCGAACGTGAGGATCTGGGACCGGACTTCCGGAACTGGCTGCGCGGTTACGTCACCGAGGAGATGCAGGGACTGTGAGTACGACCTGGTCGGTGGACGAGCACCTGGAGGACATCCTCCAGGCGGTCCACCCGCTCGACCCCATCGAGCTGCCGCTGCCCGACGCCCAGGGCTGTGTCCTGGTCGAGGACGTCATGGTGCCCGTCGCCCTGCCGCCCTTCGACAACAGCTCCATGGACGGGTACGCGGTACGGGTCGCCGATGTCACCGGAGCCACCGAGGAGTTCCCCGCGGTGCTCACGGTCATCGGCGACGTGGCGGCGGGCAGCGGCGAGCTGCCCACCGTCGGCCCCGGCCAGGCCGCCCGCATCATGACCGGCGCCCCACTGCCGCCCGGCGCCGAGGCCGTCGTCCCGGTCGAGTGGACCGACGGCGGCACCGGCGGCGCGGCCGCCACCGGCATGCGGGCCGCGAGCGCCGCCCCCGAGGGCGCCACCGGCCAGGTCCGCGTCCACCGCCCGGCCGAGGCCCGCGCCCACGTCCGCGCGCGGGGCAGCGACGTCCAGGCCGGCGACCTGGCCCTGGCGGCGGGCACGGTGCTCGGCCCGCCGCAGATCGGGCTGCTGGCCGCCATCGGCCGCGGCACCGTGCGGGTGCGTCCCCGCCCGCGGGTGGTCGTGATGTCCACCGGCAGCGAACTGGTCCAGCCGGGCGAGGAACTGGGCGAGGGACGGATCTACGACTCGAACAGCTTCGCCCTGGCGGCCGCCGCGCGCGACGCGGGCGCCATCGCCTACCGGGTCGGCGCCGTCACCGACGACGCCACGACGCTGCGGGCCGCCATCGAGGACCAGCTGATCCGCGCCGACCTGCTGGTCACCACCGGCGGGGTCAGCGTCGGCGCGTACGACGTGGTCAAGGAGGCCCTGTCCTCGGTGGGCGACGAGGACGAACCGGGCAGCGGCATCGACTTCCGCAGGCTCGCCATGCAGCCGGGCAAGCCGCAGGGCTTCGGCTCCATCGGGCCCGAGCACACCCCGCTCCTCGCCCTGCCCGGCAACCCGGTCTCGTCGTACGTCTCCTTCGAGCTGTTCGTCCGGCCGGCGATCCGCGCGCTGATGGGCCTCGGGGACGTCGAGGACGCCCAGCGGCCACGTGTGCGTGCCGCCCTCGCCGCCGGCGAGCCGCTGTCGTCGCCGCCCGGCAAGCGCCAGTTCCTGCGTGGCACGTACGACGCGGGAGCCGGCACCGTCACCCCGGTGGGCGGTACCGGGTCCCACCTGATCGCGGCCCTCGCGCAGGCGGACGCCCTGCTCGTGGTCCCCGAGGACACCACCACGGTCGAGCCGGGCGACGAGCTGGACGTGGTCCTCATCGGCTGACGGGCCGGGCGTGGCGGTACCGTGTCTGCCGCTGTGCCTTCCCGGGGGACCACCCCCGGCCCTCGCCGGCGCGACAATGGCCGTGCGGGGCAATCGGCGCCGGAACACGCGAGGCGGAGTTCAGCAGTGAGTACGCAAGGCAGCCTGACGCACATCGACGAGTCGGGGGCGGCCCGTATGGTCGACGTCTCCGGGAAGGACGTCACCGCCCGCACCGCCCGCGCCACCGGCCGGGTCCTCGTCTCCCCCCGGGTGATCGAGCTGCTGCGCGGCGAGGGCGTCCCCAAGGGCGACGCCCTGGCCACTGCCCGTATCGCCGGGATCATGGGCGCCAAGCGCACCCCCGACCTCGTCCCGCTGTGCCACCCGCTGGCCCTCTCGGGCGTGACGCTGGACCTGTCGGTCGCGGACGACGCGGTGGAGATCGCCGCGACCGTGAGGACGACCGACCGCACCGGGGTCGAGATGGAGGCCCTCACGGCCGTGTCGGTGGCCGCGCTGACCGTCGTCGACATGATCAAGGCCGTCGACAAGACGGCCGTCATCACCGACGTTCGGGTGGAGGAGAAGACGGGCGGCAAGTCCGGCCCCTACCGGCGCACCGAGGCCGAAGGGGCGCAGGCGTGACGCCCCGGGCCGGCCACGTCCACGGCGCGCACGCCCACGAGCCGGAGCGCGCCGCCGCCCCGCACGCCCCCGAGTCCGCCCCGCACGCCCACCGGCCGGAGCACCACCACGAGCCGGAGCACGCGCCGGCCGGGACCGCGCCCGCCGGCACCGCCCCCTACCGGGCGCTCGTCGTGACCGCCTCCAACCGGGCCTCCGCCGGGGTGTACGAGGACAGGGGCGGCCCCCTCCTCGCCGAGGGGCTCACCAGGCTCGGCTTCACCGTCGACGGCCCCCGGGTCGTCCCCGACGGCGACCCCGTCGAGGCCGCCCTGCGCGCCGGGATCGAGGCCGCGTACGACGTCATCCTCACCACCGGCGGCACCGGTGTCTCGCCCACCGACCGCACCCCCGACGTCACCCGCCGCGTGCTGGACCACGAGGTCCCCGGCATCCCGGAGGCCATTCGCGCCCACGGCCGCGACAAGGTCCCGACCGCCGCCCTGTCCCGGGGGCTGGCCGGGGTGGCCGGCCGCACCCTGATCGTCAACCTGCCCGGCTCCACCGGCGGCGTCCGCGACGGCCTGGCCGTCCTGGAACGGCTCCTGGTCCACGCGGTCGACCAGTTGCGCGGCGGCGACCACCCCAGACCGTCATGAACCCGTCCTGGCCGGTGACACTGGCGGACGGCGCGGTGCTCCTGCGGCCGATAAGGATGCGCGACCAGCGGGAATGGCGCGAGGTCAACCGGCGCAACCGCGACTGGCTGCGCCCGTGGGAGGCGACCGTCCCCCCGCCCGCCCCGGGCGTCCCGCTCGCGCAGCGCCCGACGTACCGCCAGATGGTCCGCCACCTGCGTACCGAGGCGAACGCGGGGCGCATGCTGCCGTTCGTCGTCGCGTACGAGGGCCGGCTGGTGGGCCAGCTGACGGTGGCGGGCATCACCTGGGGCTCGATGTGCTCGGGCCACGTGGGCTACTGGGTGGACCGCGAGGTCGCCGGCCGGGGCGTCATGCCGACCGCCGTGGCGCTCGCCGCGGACCACTGCTTCCGCACGGTCGGCCTGCACCGGATCGAGGTGTGCATCCGGCCCGAGAACACCCCGAGCCGCCGGGTCGTGGAGAAACTCGGATTCCGTGAGGAAGGGCTGCGTCCCCGGTACCTCCACATCGACGGCGCCTGGCGCGACCACCTCGTCTTCGCGCTCACCGCGGAGGAGGTCCCGGAGGGACTGCTGCGCCGCTGGCACCGGACCGGCCGGGGAACACCCCGCTGACCCGGCCCGGGAATGCCGCAATTAAAATAAATGTTCGAATTCGGCCGCCGATCTGTCGGAACCGGTCCGTCAATCGCAAAAAAATTCAGTGATATCAGCCAGATCGTGCGACACACCGGCCCAATTGGCCGATGGCCGGATGCGAACCCCTCTACGGTGTGAGGCGTGAGCAGCAGCGGCCTCATCTACGCAGTCATCGTCGGGGCCTGGGCCGCCTACCTGGTGCCGATGTGGCTCCGCAGGCAGGACGAGCTGAACGAAGCCCGTCCGACGGAACGCTTCAGCACCGCCATCCGGCTCCTTTCCGGACGGGCGGGCATGGAGCGCCGGTACGCCAAGGAGTTGCGCGAGCGGGGCGCCGAACAGGCGGCCTCGCCCGACGTCGACCCGGACGCCGAGACCGAGCACCTCAGCTCGGTCGACGTCCGGGCCTTCGCCGCGCCCCCGGACCGCACCGAGGCGCGCCTGGAGGTTCCCGCGGCCCCGCCCGCCGGGCCACGCCCCGCGCGGCGCCCCCGGCCCGCCGGCGCCGCCGGGGCCGCCGCCGAGCGGGCCCGGCGCTCGAAGGTCCTGGCCAGGCGACGGCGTACCACGGTCGTCCTCTTCCTCGCGTTCACGCTCGGCGCCATCGTCGCGGCCGTCGGGGGCCTCGCGTTCCTGTGGGCCCCGGGCGTCCCCGCCGTGCTGCTCAGCGCGTACATCGTTCATCTGCGGGCCCAGGAGCGCCGGCGCTTCGTGTACGTGATGGACCGGCGCCGCGCCGAGGCCGCGGCGCAGCGCCTGCGGGAGAGCCGCCCCCACGGCCGGCCCGTCCCGGCCCAGGCCGAAGCGCCCGAGGCCCGCCACCCGGAGCCCGAGCCGGAGCCCGCCCCGGCGCTCACCCCGCAGGAGGCCGGGCGCCGCGCGCTGGTCGAGCAGACGGACCACGCCGAGTGGGTGGACCAGCAGCGCGACCACGGCCCCACCCGGGGCGACAGCTGGGACCCGGTCCCCGTGCCGCTGCCCACGTACGTCACCGCGCCGGTCGCCCCCCGCGCCGGCGGTGGCGTCGACGTCACCGACCCGGAGACCTGGAGCGCGGCGCGTTCCTCCGCGGCGGAACCCACCCCGCCGCCGGCCACCCGGCAGAACCCGCACCCCAGTCCGCACCCGCCGCGCCGCTCCCACGACCACGGCAGGACGCCCCTCTTCGACCAGTACGCGGACGAGGACCGCCCGCGCGCCGCCAACGAGTGAGGGCCGTGTGACGCCCTCCGGGGCCGCGGGGGAGGAGCGGATTTCCGGGCACCCGGATCGGGATGCTAATGTTTCACACGTCGCAAGGGCCTGTGGCGCAGACTGGTAGCGCACCTCGTTCGCATCGAGGGGGTCAGGGGTTCAAATCCCCTCAGGTCCACGCACACACAAGATCCCGTCCGATCGTTCCGATCGGGCGGGATCTTGTCGTTGTACCCCGGAACGGCCGGCGGGGCCGGTGAACAGCCCGGCGGGCCGGTGGCGGGAATTGCGGGCGATCACCCACGCCGGACGGCGGGACGGCCGGAATGGGCCGGAGGTGCCGCGCGCCGGAACTCTTGTTCCCTACCGGCGGGTTATGGAAAGCTGTGCAGCCCTACGGCCCCAACAGGGCTTTTTCGAGCGGCAGTTCCCTTTACCGGGCGATGTCGTCCCTCAAAAGGGAATCGCGCCGACCAGGTATGTACCAATCAGGCTGCGTTCACTTCAGCCCCCCATCGCAATGCCCTGAACGGACAAACACCCATGCCCTTTCCCCGTCCCGAGCATTCCGTTCCACCGCCGCCTCCCTACGCGCCCACGTCCGGAGGGGCGGACGCGGCACTCGCCGGTCTGCTGGGCGCGGCGCCCGACGGTACGGCGGACGCCTACCCCGCGACCGCGATCATGGCGCGGCACTGCGGCGCGGTGAGCGACTACGCCACGCTGCTCACCACCTCGCGTGCCCACGCCTCGATGGCGGTGTCCGCCGCCTTCGCGCGGGTCCTGGACGAGCTGCGCCACGGCGACCAGGGCGGGACGCAGGCGGCGCTGAGACCCCGGCTGCTGGTGGCCGTGCGCCGTACCGTCGCGGAGTGGGCCGGGGACCCGCGTGTCGCCGCCCTGCTGACCGGGGAGTGCGCCCCCGCGGAGCCCGGGCCCGACCGGCAGCTCCTCGCCCGCGCGTTCGCGGCACTGCCCGGACCGGCGCAGGTACTGCTGTGGCACCGCGAGGTCGAGGCGGAGGGGATATCCATTCCGGCCGCATTGCTGGCCGTCGATCCCCGTGCCGCCACGGCCCGACTCGAAGAAGCCCGAGAACTGTTGCGCGCCGGTTGTCTGCGCGCCCACGCGGAACTCGCGGCGGACCCGGAATGCCGGCACTACAACCGGCTGCTCGACATATCGCTGCGCCGGGGCGGCGAGCTGATCCCGGACATCCGCCGGCATTTGTCGAAGTGCCGGCACTGCCGTTACGCCGCGGACCAGTTGAGCCACTCCGACGGGCGGCTGCCGCTGCTGCTGGCCGAGGCCGTCCTCGGCGGGGGTGCCCGCGAGTACGTCGCCTCACGGCCGGCCCGCTCCCGTACCCGTACCGGCACGGGCGCCGGGGCCCCGGCGGAGGCACGCCGGACCGGGCGCCACTCCCGGGCCGCGCCGGTGGGCGCCGCGCGGCGCCTCGCGGGGGCCGTGCCGGGAGGGGGAGCGCTCCTGGTGGGACTGGGGCTGGTGATGACCGGACTGCTGGGCGTGGCGGTCGTGTCGGGCCTCCGGACGGACGCCGAGGACGGCGGGCGCGGCGCCGGGGCGGCCCCCGCGGGCACGGCGACCCCGCCGGGCGGTGCCGTCCCCGCGCCCGGCTCGCCGCCCACCGCCGCCCCACCGCGGCCACCCGCGTCCGCCGGGCACGCCACCGGGACGCCGAGCACCCGGCTGCGCAACGCCGCGACCGCGCTGTGCCTCGACATCCGGGACGGCCGGCCGCTGGTGGGCGCCGAACTCACGCTGGCGTCCTGCTCGGGCTCCCCGACGCAGGGATGGCGGTACGAGCCGGACGGGCTGCTGCGCAGCGCGGCGGCCCCGGACTTGTGCCCGCACTCGCAGGAGCCCTCCGGCGTGGTCGTGCTGCGGTTGTGCGCGACACAGGCCGCGGTGACCGTGCGCTACGACCTCAGTGTCCGGGGCGACGTGGTGCCCCGGTGGCACGCGGGCCTGGGGCTGGTGCCGTCGGCCGCGCGGGCGGGGGCGACCGTGGTGGTGAAGGTGCGGGACGGGTCGCCCGAGCAGCGCTGGCTGACCGACGACACCGGCGCCGCCCCCTCGCCCCGGCGGGCCGTCGATGACATCGATGCCACCCGGGGTGCCGGGGTGGTGGAGGGGGCCGTCGTCCCGGGCTCGGCACGGGGCCCGTCGCCGGACCCGGCGTCCGGCCCGCCGCCGCCGGCGTCCCGCGGGCGCGGAGCGGTGGGCGGGGCCACGCCGGGCGAACGGCACGGCGTCCGGGGCGTCGGCGCCCCGGCCCCCGGTGCCCCGGCCTCCGCCGTCGCGGCCGGCGCGCGCTGAGCGCCGGCGGGGGGCCGCCCCGCCGGCGCCGCCGGGCCCGCTACGACACCTGGGCCTTGTCGTACAGGGCCTTGGCCTCGTTGCCGAAGTACGGCCCGAACATCCGGTTGGGCAGGAAGGTGTAGCCGAAGCTGTTCACCGAGACCTGGAGGCCCGTGCCGGCCGTCTCGCTGAAGCCGGTGAACCAGGGGCCGCCGCTGGAGCCGCCCGTCATGTTGCAGGCCAGGCTGTGGTCCTGGGAGAAGAGGAAGTCCTTGGCGGAGTTCCCGCTGCAGTAGACCAGCTTGGAGCCGTCGTACGGGGAGGCGGCCGGGAAGCCGAAGGCGTACATCTGCTTGTTGTAGCCGCCGTTGAACTGGATGCCCTGCGCCCCGGTGACGGAGGTGAGGGTCTGGCCGTTCAGCGGTGCGACGACGGCCGCGCCGATGTCGTGGTTGATGTCCTCGCTCGCCTCCCACTGGGGGGTGGTGAGCGTCTTGGCGGCGGTCCACTGACCGTAGGGCGCCTGGCCGTTGTCGTACGCGGGAACGAAGACCCAGTTGGTGTGCCAGCTGCCCTGGTACTTCACGCAGTGCCCGGCAGTGATCACCGTGCTGGCGTTCTGGCTGGTCACGGCGTTGCCGGAGCAGGAGGCCGTACGGCCCTGGAAGCTGAAGAAGACGCGCCCGGACGTCTTCACGACGGCTCCGCCGCCGGTCCAGGCGCCGCCCGCCTGGGGGAAGGCGGTGGGGGCGACGGTCGTGGTGGCGCCGCCCCGCTGCGGAGTCCTGAGCTTCTTGGCGGCGCTCGGGGTGAGCAGCAGGTCGAGCGGGGTGGCGGCGCGCATCCGCTCGGCGGTCCAGAAGGTGCGCGCCTCGTGCTGTTCGGCGGTGGTGACGGACCTGGTGGCGGGGGCGGGTGCCGGCGGGGCCGCGGTGGCGGCGGTGGTCGACAGGGTGCCGGTGAGCAGGGCTCCGACGGTCAGCAGGACGCCCGTGGCGGTGCGTTGGCCTCTCACGCATGTCTCCTTCTGCCGTGCCCGGTGCGCGGCCGGCGCGGCCGGGCAGGGTGGGGGAACGAAGAGCGGTGCGGATCGACGTGCGTGTGGCAGGGTGCCATGGACGGCGCTGTTTTGTCAGGGGCTCGTCACGATGAGTTCACCGGCGGGGCCGGTTCGCCGTCACTCGGGACGTGCGGCGTCACTTCAGTGGCTTGGCGAAACATCGGCTGCTCTCGTACGCGCGGTAGTAGCCGAACTTGGCGCAGGGCGCGTAGCCGCTGGACACGTACAGCGTGATGGCCTCCGGCTGGGCGTCGCCGGTCTCCAGCACCATCCGGGTGCGGCCGGCGGCCCTCGCGTCGTCCTCCAGGGCGGCGAGGATGCGGCGGGCGAGGCCGAGGCCCCGGGCCTCCGGGACGACGTACATGCGCTTGAGCTCGGCGTCGCCGTCGGCGTACCCCTCCTCGTTCCGCTCCTGCGCGCGCCAGCCGCCGGTCGCCACGGGGCGCTGGTGCTCGTCGTACGCGATGAGGTACAGGCCGCGTGGCGGGCGGAACATCGACGGGTCGAGCGGTGTGAGGTCGCCCTCGTCGCCGTACCGCTCGGCGTACTCGAGCTGCACCATGTCGTTGAGCTTGCGGGCGTCGGGGTGGTCGAACGGCCGGGTCTGAATAATCATGCGGGGCATCGTACAATCATGCGGAGTGGTCTTCGAGGCGGTGTCGGTAGGGTTCGCGCATGCTCATTGTGACGTCCGTGAACGTGAACGGTCTGCGTGCCGCCGCCAAGAAGGGGTTCGTGGAGTGGCTCGCCGCCACCGAGGCCGACGTGGTGTGCCTCCAGGAGGTACGGGCCGAGGAGTCCCAGCTGCCCGAGGCGGTCCGCGCGCCCGAGGGCTGGCACACCGTGCACGCCCCGGCCGCCGCCAAGGGCCGCGCGGGCGTCGCGATCTACACGCGGCGCGAGCCCGACGCGGTACGGATCGGCTTCGGGTCGAGCGAGTTCGACGGCACCGGCCGGTACGTCGAGGCCGACCTGCCGGGCGTCACCGTCGCCAGCCTGTACCTGCCCTCGGGCGAGGTCGGCACCGAGCGGCAGGACGAGAAGACCCGCTTCATGGACGAGTTCCTGCCGTACCTCAAGGGGCTCCGGGAGCGCGCGGCGGCCGACGGCCGCGAGGTGGTCGTCTGCGGCGACTGGAACATCGCCCACCAGGAGGCCGACCTGAAGAACTGGAAGGCCAACCGGAAGAGCTCCGGCTTCCTCCCCGAGGAGCGGGAGTGGCTGACCCGCGTCTTCGACGAGGCGTCGTACGTGGACGTCGTGCGCGCCCTGCACCCCGGCCAGGAGGGCCCGTACTCCTGGTGGTCCTACCGCGGCCGGGCCTTCGACAACGACGCCGGCTGGCGCATCGACCTCCAGGTGGCGACGCCGGGCCTCGCGGCCCGCGCGGCCAAGGCCTGGGTGGAGCGCGCCGCGACGCACGGCGAGCGGTGGAGCGACCACGCCCCGGTGACGGCGGCGTACGAGCTGTGAGCCCGTCCCGCCGAAACGGGAGCGGCTGATCCGCATCCGCAAGTGAGGGTGTGTCAGCGGTTGTGTGGCGAACCTCACTTCTGGGGATGCTTCTGGCAAGGTGAGGCGGTGTGCGATTCACCGCCGTACGGACGCCGCTGAAGTCAGCCCTGATCGCGGCCGTCGCGTGCGGTGTGCTGATCGCCGCCACCGTACAGACGTCGGCCACCGTCCCGGTTCCCGCTGCCGAGATCCCCGCCGGGACGCCCGACGTCCTCCTCACCGACCAGGCATCCCGGCGCGTCCTGCTCCTCGACGGCGGGCGGCGCGCATGGGACCCGGTTGCCGACCCGGCCGTCGTGAAGTGGGCGTTCTCGCCGGTCGGGGACGCCCGGTACGCGGACCTGGAGCCGGACGCCAGCTGGGTGCACCCCAGTGAGGCCAAGGTGCGGACCTGGCGCGGCAGGACGTACGTGCTGACGGTGGCCTCGTTCGGCTTCGCGGCGGTGGTCGCGTACCCCTCGGGCGCGCGGTACTGGGGTGCCGCGCTCTCACCGGGCACCGTCCGGCACAACCCGCACAGCATCGAACTGCTGCCTGACGGGAACGTCGCCGTCGCGGGCAGCACCGGTGGTGTCGTGCGGTTGTACGCCGCATCGCGGGGCCGGGCCGGCGTGCCGTACGTCGACCACCCCCTCAGGGACGCGCACGGACTGCACTGGGACGGCGGGCGGCGGGTGCTGTGGGCGCTGGGCGGCGACCGGCTGGTGGCGTTGCGGGTGGGCGGTACGGCGGCGCGGCCGGCCCTCCGGGCGGTCTTCGAGGCGCGGCTGCCGACCCCGCACGGCCACGACCTGGGGCCGGTCGCGGGCGACCCGGACCGGCTGTGGGTGAGCAGCGGCTCGGCCGTCTACCAGTACGTGAAGAGCTCCGGGACCTTCCGGCGCGACTTCCCGGGCGCGGCGGGGATCGACCGGGCGCGGGTCAAGGCGGTGGGGGACGACCCGGTGACCGGTCAGGTGATCTCCACGGTGCCGGAGCGGGGCCTGGGCGAGACCTGGTGGACGCGCACCGTGGCCGTGCACCGGCCGGACGGGCGCTACCGGCTGGCGGGCGGGGGCGTCTACAAGGCACGGTGGTGGACCGCTCGCTGCGACCGGCGGGGCGGGCCGGGCGGGTCGGTGGCGTGGGGCCCGGCGGCGGCGACGGTGTCCGGCGCGGTGGGTGCTGTGAGCGGGGGTGCGGTGGGGGCCCCTGGTGCGGCGGGCCGGTGGTGCCGCCCCTAGAGCCGACCCCGGCGGCGGCCCCGTCAGCCGTCGAGGGCGCGCAGGCGGCGGTCGAGCGCCATCGAGACCTCCGCCTCCACCACGCTCTTCGCCAGCGGGCGCAGCCGTACGGCGTCGGCGGCCCCCGCCGCGTGGGTGCGCAGCAGGTCGGCGAAGAGGGAGGCGAGGGCGTCGGCGTGGGTGCGTACCCGGGCCGCGGCGGCCAGGACCGCGGACAGCGGGACGCCCTCGGCGACGAGCGCGGCCGAGACCTCCAGCAGCCGGCGGCTGACATGGACGATCTCCTCGCCGTCGGTGGCCAGGTAGCCGAGCTCCAGGGCGGCGGCGAAGTTCTCGGGCGTGACCTGGTCGCCGAAGTGGTCGGCCAGCTCCTCGGGGGTGAGCCGGACCGGCTCCTCCTCCGTCGGTTCGCCGAGCCCGAGCACCTCGCCGACGTCGCGGCCGCTCTCGAAGGCGGCGGCGAGGTCGGCGATGCCGTTGAGGGTGTGGCCCCGTTCCAGCAGCGCGGCGATCGTCCGCAGCCGGGCCAGGTGGTGCGGCCCGTACCAGGCGATGCGGCCCTCGCGGCGGGGCGGCGGGATCAGCCCGCGTTCGCGGTAGAAGCGCAGCGTACGGGCGGTGATGCCGGCCGCCTCGGCCAGTTCCTCCATGCGGTACTCGCGCCCGCCGCCGGGCCTCTCGGCCAGGCTGCCCGTGGGCTCGTGCGCCGTGCCACCCGCCCGGCTCCCCGCCGGGCCGGCCGCCCGGACTCCCGTGCCGACCGCCGCCCCGGGGGCCGTCCGGTCGTCCGCGGGTTCGTCCACCCGCCGTTTCGCCCGCTGGTTCGTCACGCCCGCAACCCTATGTCGTACCGCCGGTAACTTCCTTGGCCGTACCCCTACCGCTCGGTATGCGGCTGCTCTACTCTCCCAACAACCGTGCCAGTGATTGCTGGCAGAGTTTTGCGGATCTCGGATTTCCGATGCGGAGGCGGCATGAGCCAGCACGAGCATGTACGAGTGGCGGTGATCGGATCCGGATTCGGCGGCCTCGGTGCCGCCGTCCGGCTGCGCCGCGAGGGGATCACCGACTTCGTCGTCCTTGAGCGGGCCGACGCCGTCGGCGGCACCTGGCGCGACAACAGCTACCCCGGCTGCGCCTGCGACGTACCGTCGCACCTCTACTCGTTCTCGTTCGCGCCCAACCCCGACTGGCCGCGCACGTTCTCCGGGCAGCGGCACATCCGCGCCTACCTGGAGCACGTCGCCGACACCTTCCGGCTGCGCCCGCACATCCGCCTCCGCCACGAGGTGCTGATGATGCGCTGGGACAACGACGAACTCCGGTGGGAGATCGAGACCTCGCGCGGGACGCTCACCGCCGACGTCGTGGTCTCCGCCACCGGCCCGCTGTCCGACCCCAAAATCCCGGACGTACCCGGGCTCGCCTCCTTCGAGGAGGCGGGCGGCAAGGTCTTCCACTCGGCCCGCTGGGACCACGACTACGACCTGACCGGCAAGCGCGTCGCGATGATCGGCACCGGCGCCTCCGCCATCCAGATCGTGCCGGCGATCCAGCCGAAGGCCGGCCGGCTGACGCTGTTCCAGCGCACCCCGCCGTGGGTCATGCCCCGGATGGACCGCGCCATCAGCGGCGTCGAGCGGTGGCTGCACCGGCAGGTGCCCCTCACCGGCACGGCCCGCCGCGGCCTGCTGTGGGGCATCCGGGAGCTCCAGGTCAGCGCGTTCACCAAGCGGCCGAACGAACTGCGGCTGGTCGAGACGATCGCCAAGGCCAACATGGCCAGGGCCATCAAGGACCCCGCCCTGCGCGCCAAGCTGACCCCGTCGTACCGCATCGGCTGCAAGCGGATCCTGCTGTCCAGCGAGTACTACCCGGCGCTCGCGCGGCCCAACGTGGACGTCGTCGCCTCGGGGCTGGCGGAGGTGCGCGGCTCGACCGTCGTCGCCGCCGACGGGACGGAGACCGAGGTCGACGCGATCATCTTCGGCACCGGGTTCCGCGTCACCGACATGCCGATCGCCGAGCGGGTGATCGGGGCGGACGGGATCACGCTCGCCGAGGCATGGAAGGACGGCATGGAGTCGCTGCGCGGCGCGACGGCCGCCGGATTCCCCAACTGGATGACGATCATCGGGCCCAACACCGGCCTCGGGAACTCCTCCATGATCCTCATGATCGAGTCCCAGCTGAACTACATGGCCGACTACCTCCGGCAGCTTGCCGGGCTCGGCGGCCGGGCGGCCCTCGCGGCGCGGCCGTCCGCGGTCGCCGCGTGGAACCGGCGCGTGCAGGCGCGGATGGAGAAGACGGTGTGGAAGGCGGGCGGCTGCGACAGCTGGTACCTGGACGCCAACGGCCGCAACACCACGCTCTGGCCGGGCACCACGTCCGAGTTCCGGCGCGCGACGAAGGCGGTGGACCTGTCGGAGTACGAGGTGGTCCGCGCCCGCTCGCTGACCGGGTCGAAGGAGGCCGCGGCATGAGGGTCGTCCCCGCCGTCTCCGCCGACGGATCGACGCTGCACGTCGAGGTGTACGGGCCCGAGGGCGCCCCGGCCGTGGTCCTGTCCCACGGCTGGACCTGCTCGACGCTCTTCTGGGCCGCCCAGGTGCGCGACCTGTCCGCCGACCACCGGGTGATCGTCTACGACCAGCGCGGCCACGGGCGCACGCCGGCCGTGGGACGGGCCGGGTACACCACGGACGCCCTCGCCGACGACCTGGAGGCCGTGCTGGCCGCCACGCTCGCGCCGGGCGAGAAGGCCGTGCTCGCCGGGCACTCCATGGGCGGCATGACGCTCATGGCGGCCTCCGGGCGGCCGGGCATGCGGGAGCACGCGGCGGCCGTCGTGCTGTGCAGCACCGGCCCCTCGCGGCTGGTCGCCGAGTCGCTGGTGCTGCCACTGCGGGCCGGCCGGCTGCGGACCCGGCTGACCGGCGCCGTGCTGGGCGCCCGGGCACCCCTCGGGCCGGTGACGCCCGTGTCGAAGGCCATCCTCAAGTACGCGACCATGGGGCCCGGTTCGGCGGCCGAGCGGGTCGCGGAGTGCGCCCGGATCGTGCACGCCTGCCCGCGCGCGGTGCGGGTGGCGTGGTCGCACGTGCTCGCCGGACTCGACGTGGAGGCCGGCGTGCGGGAGCTGACCGTACCGACGGCGGTGATCGTCGGCACGGCCGACCGGCTCACCCCGCCCGTGCACGCGAAGGCGCTGGCCGCCGCGCTGCCCCGGTGCGTCGGGGTCGACGAACTGGCCGGCGTCGGGCACATGACGCCGGTCGAGGCGCCGGAGGCCGTGACGGCCCGAATACGCGCCCTGGTCACGACGTACGTCCGTACCGAGCAGGAGGAAGTCGCATGAGCAGGGTGAGCCTCGAGGGGCAGGTCGTCGTCGTCACGGGCGGCGCGCGCGGGGTCGGCGAGCTGCTGGCGCGCAAGCTGTCCGCGCGGGGCGCGAGGGTGGCGCTGCTGGGCCTGGAGCCGGAGCTGCTCAAGGAGGTCTCCGGGCGGCTGCACACCGAGAGCGACTGGTGGCACGTCGACGTCACCGACCACGAGGCGATGGCCCGGGTCGCGGCCGAAGTGAAGGAACGCTTCGGCAAGGTGGACGTCGTCGTCGCCAACGCGGGCGTCGCGGCGGGCGGTCCGTTCGTGGACTCCGACCCGGTCGCGTGGCGGCGGGTCATCGAGGTCAATCTGATCGGCGGCGCGGTGACGGGCCGGGCGTTCCTGCCGGTGCTGCTGGAGAGCCGGGGGTACTTCCTGCAGATCGCGTCCCTCGCCGCGATCACCCCCGCGCCGATGATGAGCGCGTACTGCGCGTCCAAGTCGGGCGTGGAGGCGTTCGCGCACAGTCTGCGCGCCGAGGTCGGGTACAAGGGCGTGCGGGTCGGTGTGGGCTACCTGTCGTGGACCGACACCGACATGGTGCGCGGCGCCGACGAGGACGACGTGATGCGGGAGTTGCGGCAACGGCTGCCGTGGCCGTCGAACCGGACGTACCCGCTCGGCCCGGCGGTCGACCGGATCGTCGACGGCATCGAGCGGCGGTCGGCGCACGTGTACGCCCAGTGGTGGCTGCGCGGCATGCAGTCGGTGCGCGGCTACCTGCCGGGGCTCATCGCGACGGTCGGGCAGCGCGAGATGCGGCGCTTCGAGCCGAGGCTCGGGAACGTGCGCAAGGGGCTGGTCGGAGCGGGCGGCGCGGCCGACGAGAGGGTGCGCACGCAGGGTGACCTTCCGGTCACTCGATGATCGAAATGCGCGGTATGTCGGGGCGTGCCAGGCTGGTCGAGGCCGGGAGCCGACGACGGTTCCCGGCACTCCCCACACACCCTTTCAGGAGAAACCTCGATGGGTATCGCAGACCAGTTCCAGGACAAGGCGCAGGACATGAAGGACCAGGCCAAGCGGAAGGCCCAGGACGCGAAGCGCGAGGCGCAGGAGCGTACGCAGAAGGGCCAGCAGAAGACCCGCCCGCCGCGTGACGAGCGGCGCCAGGGCCTGAGGGACGAGCAGGGCACGCCGCGGGACCCGATGGACGTCTGACCGACGTCACGGCAGCGGTGAGGGCGCACCCGGGACGCCGGGTGCGCCTTTCGCGCGTCCCGCGCGGGCGCTCGGGCGGGCGCGCCTCCGCGGCCCGTACCCCCGACGCCGCGCGCCCGTACCGCCGCGCGCCCGTACCGCCGCGCGCCCGTACCGCCGCGCCTCCGCCGGCCCGGGTCGGCGACCCCCGCGGCGGCTCAGGCGCCGGGCCTCGGCGGGAGCTTGGGGCGGGTGAGGGAGGGGACCTGGGAGTAGTCCGGGGGCCGGGACGCCGGGTGGGTGGAGAGCAGGTCCAGCGCGACCCGCACCGCGTCCGCGAGCTGGCGGTGGCGGCCCTCCGCCCAGTCCAGCGGGGTGCGCGGGATCTCGATGTCCGGGGCCACCCCGTGGTTCTCGACGGACCAGCCGTACTCGTCGAACCAGGCCGCGTTCATCGGCACCGTGATCACCGTGCCGTCGCCCAGCCGGTGGCGGCCCGTCATGCCGACGACGCCGCCCCAGGTGCGCTGGCCGACGACGGGCCCGAGGCCCAGCAGCTTGAACGCGGCCGTGATCATGTCGCCGTCCGACGCCGTGGCCTCGTCCGCGAGGGCGACCACCGGGCCGCGCGGGGCGTTCGAGGCGTACGAGACGGGCTGGGCGCCCCGCGTGAGGTCCCAGCCCAGGATCCGGCGGGTGAGCTTCTCGACGACGAGCTCGCTGATGTGCCCGCCCGCGTTGCCCCGGACGTCCACGATCAGGGCGGGCCGGGACACCTCCAGCCGCAGGTCCCGGTTGAACTGCGCCCAGCCCGAGCCGCCCATGTCCGGGATGTGGAGGTACCCGCACCTGCCGCCGCTCAGCTCCCGTACCACCTCCCGGCGCTTGGCGACCCAGTCCTGGTACCGCAGCGGCCGTTCGTCGACCAGCGGGACGACGGCGACGCGCCGGGCGCGGCCCTCACCCCCGCCGGGGCGGAACGTCAGCTCGACGGTCGTCCCGCCCGCCCCGGCCAGCAGCGGGTAGGGCCCCGCCACGGGGTCCACCGGGCGGCCGTCCACGTGGGTGAGGACGGCGCCCTCGCGGATGCCCGTACCGGCCAGCGGCGAGCGCGCCCTGGAGTCGGACGACTCGCCCGGGAGGATCCGCTTCACCGTCCAGCGGCCGTCCCGGCAGACGAAGTTGGCGCCCAGCAGTCCCTGGGCGCGCTGGTAGTGCGGCGGGCCCTCGTTGCGGCGCGCGGGCGTGACGTACGCGTGCGAGGTGCCCAGCTCGCCGAGCACCTCCCGCAGCAGGTCGGCGAACTCGTCGGGCGAGGCAACCCGTTCGACCAGCGGGCGGTACTGGTCGAGGACGGCGTCCCAGTCGATGCCGCTCATCCCCGGGTCCCAGAAGTAGGCGCGGATGATCCGCCCCGCCTCGTCGTACGCCTGGCGCCACTCCGCGCCCGGGTCCACCTCGTGCAGGATGCGGCGGGTGTCGACGTACACCGTGCTGTCGCTGTCGCCCGACTCGGTGGCCGGGACGGCCCGCAGGTCGCCCTCGTCGAACACGACGAGCCGCGTCCCGTCACCGCTCACGGCGTACCAGTCCAGGTGGTCGACGAGCTCGGTCCGGCGGGCCTTCGCGAGGTTGAAGTGCTCCAGCGTGGGCCGCCCGGAGGTGTCGGCGGGGTTGGCGAACGTCTCGCCCAGCGCGCCCGAGATGGGCCACCGCAGCCACACCAGGCCGCCGCCGCTCACCGGGTGCAGCGACGAGTACTTGGAGGCGGCGACCGGGAAGGGCGTCACCCGGTTCTCCAGCCCCTCGAACTCGACGACCACCGTTCCGTCGCCCTCCGTCGCCTCCTCCGTGAGGTCCAGCCCCCCCGCCGCCGGCCGCCCCTCGGGCGACAGCGCGAACGGGGACGGCGTGGTGGAGGCGAGGGGTACGAGGTGGGGGCGGCAGCCGAGCGGGAAGGACAGGTCGCCGGTGTGCACGTCGTACACCGGGTCGAAGCCCCGCCAGGAGAGGAAGGCGAGGTAGCGGCCGTCGCGGGTGAAGACGGGGCTCTCGTCCTCGAACCTGCCGTTGGTGACGTCGACGATCGTCCGGTCCTTGATACGGGCGATCTTGATCTGCCGCAGGGACCGGCCGATCCCCGGGTGGGACCAGGTCAGCCAGGCGCCGTCGGGGGAGAAGGCCATGTCGCGGACGGGGCCGTTGAGGGAGCGGGCCAGCTCCGTCAGCCCGTCCTCCGCCGCCCGGTCGCTCCCCGCCGGTCCGTCCACCGCCGGCCCGCCGCCCGGCCCCCCGGCCCCCACGGAGTCCACCGCCCGCACGGACTCCCCGGCCTCCCCGGACTCCCCGGGCTCCTCGCCCTCCCCGGCCTCTTCGGTGTCCTCGGTGTCCAGGGCCCCCGCGGAGTCCTCGGGCTCCTCCGGGACGTCCAGCAGCAGCAGCCGCCCGTCGTGCGACGCGATCGCCAGCCGCTCGCCGTCCGGGTCGGCCGCCATCTCCGTGACGTGGCCCAGCCTGCCGGCGGCCAGCCGCCTCGGCGGCCGGTCGCCGCTCACGCGCGGCAGGTGGGCCACCTCGACGGCCTCCTCGCCCTCGGCGTCGGTGACGTACGCGACGCGCCCGCTGCTCCCGAGCATCTCCGGCAGCCGCACCCGTACCCCCGGGGTGTCGGCGATGGTCCGGGCGGGCCCGTCCCGGTGGGTGAGCCAGTACAGGCTGCCGCGTACGGAGACGGCGCTCGCCCGGCCCGTCTCGTCCACCGACACGGCGTCCACGTTGCTCGCGGCCGGCGCCTGGTGGGTGCGCCGCCCGGCCCGCGGCCCGCCGAGGCGCACGGCCAGCCGGCGCGGCACGGAGTCCGGGGTCAGGGCGTCCACGATCCACAGGTCGCCCGCGCACTGGTAGACCACGCGGCGCCCGTCGGACGAGGCGTGCCGGGCGTAGAAGTCGTCGTGGTCGGTGTGCCGCCGGAGGTCCGTGCCGTCCGGCAGACAGGAGTAGAGGTTGCCGACGCCCTCGTGGTCGGAGAGGAACGCGATCCGGCCGTCGACGAACATCGCGCAGTCCAGGTGGCCACCGAGGTCGGGAAGCAGCCGTTCCCCGTGCAGCCAGAGCCGCCCCGTCGCCCCGCCCCGGTACCGCTTCCACGCGGCCGGCTCGTGCGGCGGCTTGCCGGTCAGGAGGAGGGTGAGGTGCTGCCCGCCGACGTCCGCGACCGCGATGTCGGAGACCGGCCCCCAGGGCAGTCGCCCGCCGGGCGAGCCGTCGACCGGCACCTTGTACGCCCAGGAGAAGTGCGCGAACGGCTGGCCGTGCGAGGCGACGGCCAGGACCTCGCCGTCCGGCGTCCACCCGCACACCCGGGTGTCGAGCGCCCCCCAGTAGGTCAGCCGGCGCGCGGGCCCGCCGTCCACCGGCACCAGGTGGATCTCCGGGTCCAGGCTGCGCCAGGTCGTGTACGCGATGTGCCGCCCGTCCGGCGAGAAGCGCGGGTGTCCGACGCGCGTCCGGTCGACCGTCACGCGCCAGGCACGGCCGGGTGGTTCGCCGTCCGGGGCGAGGGGGGCGACCCACAGGTCGTCCTCGGCCACGAAGCACAGCAGGCCGTCGTGGAGGTGGGGGTGGCGGAGGTACGCGCCGTCGCTGCTCACACAGCCATGCTTTCCGCGCCGAGGGGGCCCGGCAACCCGATCACGTGATCCAGCACACGTACGAAACGGTTTCGTTTCGCAGCGCGGAGTCGTAACCTCTTAGGTGTACGAAACCGTTTCGTCTCGATGGGAGTCGAGGTCATGGCACGCGGAAGGCTCACCCCGGAGCGCGAGGCAGAGCTGTACGAAGCCGTGCTCGACCTGCTCCGCGAGGTCGGTTACGACGCCCTCACCATGGACGCCGTCGCCGCCCGCACCCACTCCAGCAAGGCCACCCTCTACCGCCAGTGGGGGAGCAAGCCCGAGCTGGTCGCCCACGCCCTGCGGCACAACAAGCCGGTCGGCATCGACGAGATCGACACCGGCTCGCTGCGCGGCGACTTCCACGAGTTGCTGGCCCGGTCCGACGACTGCCAGATGGAGCGGGACTCCGCGCTGATGCGGGGCCTCGCCCATGCCGTGCACGACAACCCCGACCTGCTCCAGGCACTGCGCGACCTGCTCGTCGAACCCGAGATGACCGGGCTCGACGAGGTGCTGAACCGCGCGGTGCGGCGCGGCGAGGTCAGCGCGGACAACCCGGCGCTGCGGCTCGTACCGCACATGTTCATCGGTGCCTTCGTCGCCCGTCCCCTCATCGAGGACCGGCCGGTCGACCGGGCCTTCCTCACCGATTACGTCGACGCCGTGGTTCTCCCCGCCCTGGGCGTCTGACGGTCCACCGCACCACCGGCGTCACCGCGTATACGACGGGAACCACCGCGTACGACCGCACGACGGCCACCCGGCCCCGCCAGGAGCCACCCGCACCACCCGCACCACCTGACACGTACCGCTCACGCTGTCGGGCCGACTCCCCATGTCCTTGTCCCATCCATCACCGGGAGACGCCCCCGTGGCAACGTTCCTCTACCGACTCGGCCGGTCCGCCTTCCGGCGCCGCCACCTCGTGGCCCTCATATGGGTCGCGCTGCTGGCGCTCGCCGGCGTCGGCGCCGCCTCCGCGCCCGTCGCGACCTCCAGCTCCTTCTCCATACCGGGGACGGAGGCCCAGAAGGCCTTCGACCTCCTCGAAGAGCGCTTCCCGTCCGCCGGCGCAGACGGCGCCACCGCCCGTGTCGTCTTCAAGGCCCCCGACGGGCAGAAGATGACCGACCCGGCCAACAAGGCCACGGTCGGCAAGGCCGTCGGCGAGCTGAGGAGCGGCTCCGACCAGATCGCGAACGTCACCGACCCGTACACCGTCCAGGCGGTCTCCCGGGACGGCAGCACCGCCTACGTCCAGGTGTCCTACAAGGTCAACGGCATGGAGCTGACCGACGCGACACGTGAGGCGCTGAAGGAGACCGGCGAGGAGGCGCGCGGGAGCGGGCTCACCGTCGAGATCGGCGGCGACGCCCTGCAGACCGTCCCCGAGACCGGGGCGGGCGAGATCGTCGGCGTGGTCGTCGCGGGCATCGTCCTCGTCATCACCTTCGGGTCCCTGGTCGCGGCCGGACTGCCGCTGCTCACCGCGATCATCGGCGTCGGCATCGGCGTCTCCACGATCACGGCCCTGGCGTCCGTCCTGGACCTCGGCTCCACCACCTCCACCCTCGCGATGATGATCGGCCTCGCGGTCGGCATCGACTACGCGCTGTTCATCGTCTCCCGCTACCGCGCCGAGCTCGCCGAGGGCCGCGAGCGGGAGGACGCGGCCGGACGGGCCGTCGGCACCGCCGGCTCCGCCGTCGTCTTCGCCGGCCTCACCGTGGTCATCGCCCTGGTCGGCCTGGCCGTCGTCAACATCCCGATGCTGACGAAGATGGGCTTCGCGGCGGCCGGCACGGTCCTGATCGCCGTCCTGATCGCCCTCACCCTCATCCCCGCCCTGCTCGGGTTCGCCGGCAAGCGCGTGGTGGGCCGCAAGGCACGCAAGGCCGATGAAGCGGCCGCGGCCACCGGGGCCGCGCCCGCCGGGGCCGGGCCCAACACGGGCACCCGCTGGGCCCGCTTCGTGCTGCGCCGCCCGGTCGCCGTGCTGCTGGTCGGTGTCATCGGTCTCGGTGCCGTCGCCGTACCGGCCGCCTCGCTGGAGATGGGCCTGCCCGACGACGGCGCCCAGCCCACCTCCACCTCCCAGCGCCGCGCCTACGACCTGCTGTCGGACGGCTTCGGCCCCGGCTCCAACGGGCCGCTGATGGTCGTCGTCGACGGCGACGAGGCCGCCGCGGACCGTACCGTCACCGGCATCAAGGGGCTGGACGGGGTCGCCGCCGTCACCCCGCCCACGCCCAACCCGGCGGGCGACACCTCGATCATCACCGTCGTGCCGAAGGACCGTCCCTCCTCCGTCGAGACGGAGAACCTGGTCCACTCGATCCGGGACACCACCGGCGACGACGTACTGGTCACCGGCGCCACCGCGATGAACATCGACTTCTCGCAGAAGATGAACGACGCGCTGCTGCCGTACCTGGCGCTCGTCGTGGGCCTGGCCTTCCTGCTGCTGATGGTGGTCTTCCGGTCGGTGCTGGTGCCGCTCAAGGCCGCGCTCGGCTTCCTGCTGTCGGTGGTCGCCGCCCTCGGCGCGGTCGTGGCCGTCTTCCAGTGGGGCTGGCTCGGCTCGCTCTTCGGGGTGGAGCAGACCGGCCCGATCATGAGCATGATGCCGATCTTCATGGTGGGCGTCGTCTTCGGCCTGGCGATGGACTACGAGGTCTTCCTCGTCACCCGGATGCGTGAGGCGTACGTCCACGGGGAGCGGCCCGGTGAGGCGATCGTGACCGGCTTCCGGCACGGGGCGCGGGTCGTCACGGCGGCGGCCGTCATCATGATCGCCGTCTTCGCGGGCTTCATCGGCTCCAGCGAGCAGATGGTCAAGATGATCGGCTTCGGCCTCGCGGTCGCGGTCTTCTTCGACGCGTTCGTGGTCCGCATGGCGATCGTCCCGGCGGTGCTCGCCCTGCTCGGCCGCAAGGCCTGGTGGCTGCCGCGCTGGCTGGACCGCGCCCTGCCGAACGTGGACGTCGAGGGCGAGCGCCTGCGCAAGGAGCTGGCGGCCGACGCGCCCGATGGCGGCGAGCGGGAGCTCGTACGCGCCTGACACCGATCCCCGGGGCGGCCGCCTGAGCGGAGGGGGCCGTCCCGGTCACGCGCCCGGACCGCGGTGGGGACGGCGGGCGGGCGCGTACGTCACGCCGCCGCCGCGTCGTGCCCCCGGGTCCTACCGGGTGACGGTCGACGTGGTGGCGGCGTACGTGCGCCGGAGGAAGCGGAGCAGCGCGGAGGAGTCGAACTGCACCACGGCCACGCCCTCCGGGGCGTGGAACTCCACGATGGTCTGGACCCGGCCGCACGGCCAGATGCCGATCTCGCCGCCACGGGCCGGTGCGCGCAGCCCCGACTCCAGCAGGGTGCGCGGGAAGCTCCACTCGGTGCCGCCCGGGAAGCACAGCCGTACGGTGGCGGGCTCGGCGGCGGGCGGCTCGGCGTCCGGCCCGGCGGCCGGTTCGTAACGCACCGCGACGGGGACGGGGCGGGAGAGGGGACCGTCGGTCACTATCAGGGCCTTGGTGTGGACTACGACGCCTTCCTCGGCGGGGTACATGGGCCGACTCCTCACACTCGCCTTATTTGTCTCTAATGTCCCACCATTCCGTGGTGTGCGCCGCCCCGCTTCTGTGATGTGGACGCTCTTGCAAGTCCTTCGCAAAAGGACCCATCATCAGAGCCGTTCCTGTCCGCCTGTCCGAAAGCGGTCCACGCATGCATGTCCCCGACGGATTCATCGACGCACCCGTCTCCGCGGCGGCCGGTCTCGCCGCCGCCGGTGCCGTCGCGGCGAGCCTGCGCGGGGCGCGGAAGGAGCTGGACGACCGGACCGCGCCGCTCGCCGGGCTGGTCGCCGCCTTCATCTTCGCCGTGCAGATGCTCAACTTCCCGGTCGCCGCCGGGACCAGCGGACACCTGCTCGGCGGGGCGCTCGCCGCGATACTCGTCGGGCCCTGGACAGGGGTGCTGTGCATCGCGGTCGTCCTGCTGATGCAGGGCGTGCTGTTCGCCGACGGCGGGCTCACCGCGCTCGGCGTCAACATCACCGTCATGGGCGTGGTCACCGTCCTCGTCGCGTACGGGCTCTTCCGCGGCCTGGTCAAGGTCCTGCCGCGCTCCCGCCGGTTGGTGACCGTCGCCTCGTTCGTCGCCTCGCTGGTGTCCGTGCCGGCCGCCGCCACCGCGTTCACCGTGCTGTACGCGATCGGCGGCACCACCGACGTGCCGGTCACCAAGGTCCTCACCGCGATGGTCGGCGTCCACGTCCTGATCGGCCTCGGCGAGGCGGTGATCACCACGGCGACCGTCGGCGCCGTCATCGCCGTACGCCCCGACCTGGTGTACGGGGCCCGCGGGCTGTCCGCGCCGCTGAAGCTGATGGTGGGCGGCAAGCTGGTGGACGCCGTGCCCGTTCCGGCCCCCGCGGCGCCCGCGGCCCGGTCCACCAGGACGGTGTGGGTCACCGGCCTGGCCACCGCCCTGGTGCTGGCCGGCTTCGTCTCCTTCTACGCCTCCGCCAGCCCCGACGGCCTGGAGAAGGTCGCCGCCGACCAGGGCATCGACCAGAAGGCCGAGGAGCACGCCGCCGCCGACTCGCCGCTCGCCGACTACGGCGTCAGCGGCCTCACCGACGCCCGCCTGTCCGGGGGGCTGGCGGGCACCGTCGGCGTCGGCTCGACCGTCCTGGTCGGCACCGGCGTCTTCTGGGCCGTCCGCCGCCGCCGCGAGGACGCCCGTACCCGTGGCGACGCCGGCACGCGGGACGACACCCGCACCCAGGAAAACGTCTGACGTGGGCGCCGGCCACGCGCACAAGCTCTACCGGCACGGGCACTCGCCCGTGCACCGGATGCCGCCGCACTGCAAACTCGCCGCCGTCCTCGCCTTCGTCGTGGTCGTCGTCTCCACGCCCCGCGAGGCGGTGTGGGCCTTCGCGGCGTACGCCGTGCTGCTCGGCGCGGTCGCGGCGGCCGCCCGGGTGTCGCCCGGGTTCGTGCTGCGGCGCCTGGTGATCGAGGTCCCGTTCGTCGCGTTCGCGTTCCTGATGCCGTTCGTCGTGCCCGGCGAGCAGACGCAGCTGCTCGGCGTCGATGTCTCGGTACCGGGCCTGTGGGACGCCTGGAACGTGCTGGCCAAGGGCACCCTGGGCGTCGCCGCCTCCGTACTGCTCGCCGCCACCACCGAACTGCGCGCCCTGCTGCTCGGCCTCCAGCGGCTGAAGCTGCCGCCCCTCCTCGTCCAGATCGCCTCCTTCATGATCCGGTACGGCGACGTCATCACCGGCGAGATGCGCCGCATGTCCGTCGCCCGGCGCTCGCGCGGCTTCGAGGCCAGGGGCGTCCGGCAGTGGGGGGTGCTCGCCAAGTCGGCGGGCGCCCTGTTCATCCGCTCCTACGAACGCGGCGAGCGCGTCCACCTGGCGATGGTGAGCCGCGGGTACGCCGGTTCCATGCCCCTCGTCGAGGAGGCGACCGCCTCCCGGGCGCAGTGGTGCTCGGCCGCCGCCCTCCCCTTCACGGCCCTGCTCATCTGTCTGCTGGGATGGACGCTATGAGTCTCAGTTTCGTGCCGTCCCTCGACGTCCGCGGCCTCGCGTACGCCTACCCCGACGGCCATCAGGCGCTCTTCGGCGTCGACCTCACCGTCGAGCGCGGCGAGCGGGTCGCCCTGCTCGGCCCCAACGGCGCCGGCAAGACCACCCTGGTGCTCCACCTCAACGGCATCCTCACCGGTGGCGCCGGGACGGTGACCGTCGCCGGGCTGCCCGTCGCGAAGGCCAACCTCGCGGAGATCCGCCGCCGGGTCGGCATCGTCTTCCAGGACCCCGACGACCAGCTGTTCATGCCGACCGTCCGGGAGGACGTCGCCTTCGGCCCGGCGGCGGCCGGACTGCGCGGCCCCGAACTGGAGGCCGTCGTGCACCGGGCCCTCGCCCGGGTCGGCATGGCGGAGTACGCCGACCGGCCCCCGCACCACTTGTCCTTCGGCCAGCGGCGGCGGGTCGCGGTGGCGACCGTCCTCGCCATGGAGCCGGAGATCCTCGTCCTCGACGAGCCGTCCTCCAACCTGGACCCGGCCTCCCGGCGGGAACTCGCCGACATCCTGCGCTCCCTGGACGTCACCGTCCTGATGGTCACCCACGACCTGCCGTACGCGCTCGAACTGTGCCCCCGCGCGGTGGTGCTCAGCGACGGCGTCATCGCGGCCGACGGCCCGACCGGTGAGCTGCTCGCCGACGAGGACCTGATGCGCCGGCACCGCCTGGAGCTCCCCTTCGGCTTCGACCCCACCCGGAAGCCGGCCACCCGCTAGCGCGTTGCACCATGGGGTGAACGAACGCGAGAGGAGCGTGGGAGCGTGGACGAGCAGGCCGTCCAGGGCACGGTGCAGGCGGGTTTCGAACCGGTCAGGGACGCGTTCGTACGCAACTTCCGGCACCGGGGCGAGCGCGGTGCCGCCGTCGCCGTCTACCGGGACGGCCGCAAGGTCGTCGACCTGTGGGCGGGTACCCGGGACGTCGACGGCACCGCCCCGTGGGCCGTGGACACCGCCCAGGTCGTCCGCTCGGCCACCAAGGGCGTCGCCGCCGCCGTACCGCTGCTGCTGCACCAGCGCGGGCAGCTCGACCTGGACGCCCCGGTCGGCACGTACTGGCCCGAGTTCAAGGCGGCGGGCAAGGAACGGGCGCTGGTCCGCCACCTGCTGTCGCACCAGGTGGGCGTCCCGGCCCTGGACCGCCCGCTGACCCCGGCGGAGGCGGCCGACCTCCCGGTCGCGTCGGACGCCGTCGCCGCCCAGGCGCCCGCGTGGGAGCCCGGCACCGACCACGGCTACCACCCGCACACCTACGGCTTCCTGCTCGGCGCGCTGGTCCGGCGGGTCACCGGCCGCTCCCTGGGCCGCTGGGTCGCCGAGGAGATCGCCCGCCCGCTCGCCCTCGACCTGTGGATCGGCCTGCCCGAGGACGAGGCCCACCGGGCCGGCCGCATCGGCCCGGTCGACGAGCCCGCGGCCGCCGGCGCGCCGAAGCTGCGCCCCAAGCGCTCGGTCGCCGACGCCTACGCCGACCCTTCCTCGCTCACCCGCCGCGCCTTCGGCTCCGTCGACCCGTCCCCGGACGAGAACGACCCCGCCCACCGCGCCGCCGAACTCCCCGCCTCGGGGGGCGTCTCCACCGCCCGCGCCCTCGCCCGCTTCTACGCGGCGACGCTCGGCCCGGTGGACGGCCACCGGCTCTTCGCCCCGGCGACCCTCGCGATGGCCCGCACCGAGGAGAGCGCCGGGCCCGACCGGGTCCTGGTGGTCTCCACCCGCTTCGGCCTCGGCTACATGCTCCACGGCCCCGCGTCGCCGCTGCTGGGTCCCGGCTCCTTCGGCCACCCCGGGCGCGGCGGCTGCCTGGGCTTCGCCGACCCGGAGTCGGGCATCGCGCTCGGCTACGTCACCAACGGGATGCGCAAGGGCGTCACGGCGGACCCCAGGGCCCAGGCCCTGGTACGGGCGGTCAAGGCGGCCATCGGCGCGTAGACGGGCGGCGTACGGGCCGGGAACGGGAACGGGCGGCGGACGGACGTGCGCGCGCCCCGCAGGACCGGCTCAGGCCGTGCGGAGCGCGCTTGTGCGGGAGGTGTTCGGCGGGCGGCCGGCGGAGGCGGCCCGGAGACCGGATCGTCGGCGGATGGGGATCCGGCCCCTACGATGACAGCGGGGCAGGGGCCGTTCCATGGGGAGAACTGCGTATGGACTGCGGAGGGGCCATGCCGTACCTGAGGAAGGACGACTACGAGCGGATGCTCGGTCTCGCCGTCGGCGTCCTGGAGAGCCGACAGCCCGAGACCGTCTGGCGGTTGGTCGCCCAGGAGCTCCTGCGCACGCTCGACGGCACCGTACTGCTCATGAAGGACGAGGAGTGGACCCCGTCCAGCGGCACGGTCGACGCCTGGCTGCGGGACGCCCCCGCGCCCGTCGAACCGGCGGGCCGGACGGCCGGGTTCGTCAGGTCCGGCTACCCGTTCGCCACCCACTACGGCGTCCACACCGACCGGGAGCCGCGCACCGCGGCCCAGCTCGTCGGGGACCACGCCTGGCGGAACAGCGAGACGGCGAGCGCCCTGCGCGAATCGTACGGCACCCGCCACATGCTCGGCCTGCCGCTCCCCGACCGCGACGGCGCCGTCCGCGGCTTCATCGTCCACCGCGCCGGGCGCGACTTCGACGCCCAGGACCTCCTGTACGCGGCCCGCGTCCAGCCCCTCCTGTCCGCCGCCGCGGCCCAGTGCCGGCTGCTGGCGCGCCGCCGGCCCGCGGCCGACCCGGTGCCACCGCCCGGCGCCCCCGACGCCGCGGGCCTCACGCCCCGCGAGACGGCCGTCCTGCTGACCCTCGCGGAGGGACTCCCCGCCACCGCCATGGCCCGCCGGCTCGGGGTGTCGGTACGGACGGTGCACAAGCACCTCCAGAACCTCTACCGCAAACTCGACACCGCCGACCGCCTTGGCACGGTCCTGCGCGCCCAGGACCTCGGCCTGCTGCCGCGCTCCCAGCCCCCCGCCCGGGCCGGCGCGGGCCCGCGCTGACACCCACCCGCGCCGCCCACACCGCCCGCCCCCGCGTCAGCCCTGCGGCTCCTGCGGCCGTGCGTCGGTCTCGCGCAGGCTCCGGTCCTTCAGCTCGGTGCGCGCCTCCGTGCGGTGGCCGCGGGCGATGTAGTCGCGCACGACGAGCTCGACGGCGTCCTGCGGCGAACCGACCCCGGCCAGCACCATCACCTCCACCACCAGTTCGGCGTCCAGACTGATGTCGACCCTGGCCATACCGGCCCCCCTTCGTCGCCCTGTCCCCGGACCCTAGCGGCCCGGGCCCCGGCGGGGGACCTCAACCCGCGTGCAGCAGCAGTCCGATGCCCACGAGCATGAGGCCCGCCGCAGCGATTCTCGGGGTGCCGAAGTCCTCCTTGAAGAACAGCGCGCCGATGGCCGCGCCGACGATGATGGAGGACTCGCGCAGGGCGGCCACCGGGGCGAGGGGGGCGTGGGTCTGGGCCCAGAGGACCAGGGCGTAGGCCGAGATCGAGAGGGCGGCGCCGAGCAGGCCGAGGGCGGCGTGGGGGCGGAGCTGGGCGGCGAGGGCCCGGCGGCGGCGGTGGAAGGTGTACGCCGGGACCGCGAGGCCCTGGAGGAGCATCAGCCACGCGAGGTAGCCCAGCGGGCTGTCCGAGGCGCGGACCCCGACGCCGTCCACGACCGTGTAGGCGGCGATCGCCAGGCCGGTGGCCAGGGCGGCGGCGACGGCCGGGACGTTGGGGCGGTGGCCCGTGCCCCGGAAGCCCCACAGGGCGAGGCCGAGCAGGCCCGCGCAGGCGACGGCGACGCCGGTGAGCTGCCCGCCGCCGGGGACCTCGCCGAGGAGGACGGCGGCCAGGGCAGTGACAACCAGGGGTGCCGTGCCGCGCGCGATCGGGTACGTCTGGCCGAAGTCGCCGAGCGTGAACGAGCGCATCAGCAGGGCCAGGTAGCCGACGTGCAGGGCGGCGGACAGCAGCAGGTACGGCCAGGCGGCCGCGGCCGGCGCGGGGGCGAGGCAGGCGGCGGCCGCGCCGATCAGGGCGCCGCCGCCGGATATCAGCGTGAAGGACAGCAACTGGTCCTTCATGTGGTGGGCGATCGCGTTCCAGCCGGCGTGCGTCACCGCGGCCAGCAGCACCGCCGCGGCGACCAGCGCTGTCACGCCGGCCGCTCCCGTACGTCGACCAGCGTGCCGCCCGCGTGGCCGATCAGTGTCTTCGGGGGGAGCGGGAACACCGTGTGCGGCGTCCCGGCCGCCGCCCACACCACCTCGTGGTCGAGCAGCGCCCGGTCGGCCAGCACCCGCGTCCGCGTCACGTGCCCGAAGGGCGGCACGCCGCCGATCGCGTATCCCGTCGTCTCCCGTACGAGACCGGCGTCCGCCCGCGTCACGGTGGCGGCGCCCAGCTCGCGCCTGACCAGCTCGACGTCCACCCGGGACGAGCCGTCCATCAGGACCAGGACCGGTACCCCGTCCGCCGCGAAGACGAGCGACTTGACGATCTCGGACGGGTCGCAGCCGATCGCGGCGGCGGCCTGGGCGGCGGTGCGGGTGGCGTCGGGGAAGCGGCGGACCTCGACGTCGTGCAGGCCGAGCGCGCGGAGGGCCTCGGCGAAACGGGGGTGGGCGAGTGAAGCGCTCATGGCCCGCACGCTAGCGGTGGCTGTACGGGCCACGCGAGTGGGTTACCGGGCCCGGAGCACCGAGGCGACGAGCGGACCGGCCGCGTCCCCGCCGTGGCCGCCCGACTGGACGACCGCGGCGGCCGCCAGGTCGTCGGCGAATCCGGCGAACCAGCTGTTGGAGTCGGCCTGCCCGCCGACCTCGGCCGACCCGGTCTTGGCCCCCTTGTCGCCGCCGACGCCGGCCATCGCCGCCGCGCCGGTACCGCTGGTCGCGGTGGCCCGCATCATGTCGCGCAACTGCCGGGCGGCGGACGGCTCCAGCGGCCGGGAGGCGGTGGCGATCGGCCGGTCGTCCAGGTCGCGCGGCACGATGACCGGCTGCTGGAAGGAACCGTGCTTCGCGGTCGCGGTGATGGACGCGACGTTGAGGGCGTTCATCTGGATGGTGCCCTGCCCGATGTACTGGGCCGCAGCCTCGCCGCCGGTCTCCGCGGGCACGGCGCCGTCCCAGGTGCTGACGCCCGTCCGCCACTCCAGGCCGATGCCGAAGACGTCCCGGGCCTCCTTGCCGAGCGCGGCGTCGTCCTTGACGTCGTCGATCAGCTTGATGAAGGCGGTGTTGCAGGACCGCTCGAAGCTCTCCCGGAAGGTGCTGCCCTCGGGGAGGTCGAAGTGGTCCAGGTTGTGGAAGGTCCGGCTCTGGTACATGACCTCCGCCGGGCACGGCGCCGGCCCGTCCGCGGTCACCAGGCCCTTCTCCAGCAGCATGGCCGCGGTCACGATCTTCATCGTGGAGCCGGGTGCCTGCTGCCCGTTGAGCGCCGCGTCGAACGCGTCCCCGCGGTTGTTGGCCACGGCCCGTATCTCGCCCGTCGACGGCGCGATGGCCACCACCGACGACTCGCCGTACCGTTTCACCGCCCGCTCGGCCGCCGCCTGCACGTCCGCGTCGAGCGTCGTGCGCAGCTTGCCCTCCACGCCCTTGGTGAGCGTGAGGAGCGTCTGGTCGGGCACGCCCTCGGCGGTGGAGTCGATCCACGTCTCGACGCCGGGCTTGCCGCCCGCCCCGGAGCCGTACTTCTCCAGCAGTTGGGCCAGGACGGACTTCAGCGACGGGTACTTCTCCGGCGTCAGCTCCTTGCCGTCGCGGTCGACCGCCTTGACCGGCGGACGGGACGCCTCGCCGGTGCGGAGCACCGACTGCCCGGTCAGCCTGGGGTGGATCACCGAGGGCGCCCAGTGCACCAGGGGCAGGCCGCTGGTGACGCCCCGTACGACGGTGAGCTGCGAGGCGTACCTCAGGTGCTGGGACCGCCCCTTGTACGTCACCGTCGCGTCGACCGTGAACGGCACCTTCGGCCCGATCGGTGTGCCCGGCGTGATGACCGCCTCCGACACGTGGGCCCGCCCGCGGAAGCCGGCGACGGCGGACGTCGCGGTGGCGGCGTCGTCGGTCAGCTCGCCGGCCGCCGCCTCGTCCCCCTTCGCCCACGCGACGAGGAAGTCCTTCGCCGTCCGCTCGATCTCCTCGGCGGTCACCGGCCCGGAACCGGCCTTCCGCGGCGCCGCGGCCGATGTCGTGGTGGTCTCCTGCGTCCCACCGGTGATCCCGGTGTAGACGTTGTAGGCGCCGTACCCCACGCCACCGGCCACGACGGTGAACACCGAGCCGATGACGGCGACCTTCGCTCCACTCCGCATCGTGCGGTCCCCCTCCCCAGGAGCGGCTTGAACGTGTTCAAGCCCGTAATGGGAGTCACCTTACGGGACAGGTGTGACATCACGGGGTGGTCGTTACCCGAACGGAACGTGCCCCGGCCCCGGACATCCGCACGGCGTCCGGGGCCGGTTCACACCCACGTGTCCAGCCACATCCGGTCCCGCCAGTCGTCCATCGGGATCGACTGGCCGGTGTACAGGGGCCAGAAGTAGATGAAGTTCCAGACGATGAGCAGCACCAGCACCCCCGCGCCCACCGCGCCGATCGTGCGGCGCCGTTCGGCCGCGTCGCCGGTGCCCGGGGGGCCCAGCAGCGCGCCGATCATCATGGCCACCGCCAGGCAGAGGAAGGGGACGAACACCACCGCGTAGAACAGGAAGATGGTGCGCTCCTGGTAGTGGAACCACGGCACCCAGCCGGCCGCCACCGCGCACACGATCGCGCCCGCCCGCCAGTCGCGGCGGAAGAACCAGCGCCACAGGACGTACAGGAGCGCGAAGCACGCCGCCCACCACAGCAGCGGCGTACCGATCGCCAGCACCTCGCGCGCGCACTTCTCCGCGGCGTTCGCCGGGCAGCCGTCCCTCCCGGCCGCCGGGTCCTCGTAGAAGTACGAGACCGGCCGGCCCAGCACGATCCAGCTCCACGGGTTCGACTCGTAGGTGTGCCCCGACGTCAGGTTGACGTGGAAGCTGTACACCTCGGACTCGTAGTGCCACAGGCTGCGCCACCAGTCGGGGAACAGCCACGACCATGAACTGTCCTTGCCCTCGGTGCCGGCCCAGTTCCGGAAGTACCCCTTGTCCGAGAGGATCCAGCCCGACCAGGACGCGACGTACGTGACGATCGCCACCGGGACCGTCGAGACGAACGCGGGCAGCAGGTCCCGCCGCAGCACGCTCTCGTAGGGCCGGTACGCACCGGCCGTACGGCGGGCGCCCACGTCCCACAGCACCGTCAGCACGCCGAACGCGGCGAGCACGTAGAGGCCGTTCCACTTGGTGGCCGCCGCCAGGCCCAGCATCAGCCCCGCCGCGATCCGCCACGGCCGCCACCCCAGGCGCAGCGTCCCCGCGACCCCCGAGTCCGGCCGCAGCAACCCGTCCGCGTCCACCGGCAGCGCCTCCGCGAGCCGCCGCCGGGACCGGTCCCGGTCCACGAGCAGGCAGCCGAACGCGGCCAGGACGAAGAACATCAGCACCTGGTCGAGCAGCGCCGCGCGGCTCATCACGAAGTGCAGCCCGTCCACGGCCATCAGCGCGCCCGCCAGGCAGCCGAGGAACGTCGACCGGAACAGCCGCCGTCCGATCCGGCACAGCATCAGCACCGACAGCGTGCCCAGCACCGCCACCATGAAGCGCCAGCCGAACGGGGTGAACCCGAACAACTGCTCACCCAGGCCGATGACCCACTTGCCGACCGGCGGGTGCACCACGTACCCCGGGTCCGCCGGGACGGCGACCGCGTCGGGGTTCCGCAGGATCGACGCGTCGACGTCCTTCGGCCACGCCCCCTCGTACCCCTGCTCGACCAGCGCCCAGGCGTCCTTGGCGTAGTACGTCTCGTCGAATATCACCGCATGGGGCCGGCCCAGGTTCCAGAACCGCAGCAGGCCCGCGACGAGCGCCACCAGCAGCGGCCCGCCCCACGCCGCCAGCAGCCACAGCCGCCGGGCCGCGGCCGGCGGCGCGCCGAGCACCGTCCACAACCGGTCCGAGGGGCGGGCGTACGGGGGCACCAGCCGCTCGCGCAGGCCCGTCACCGGCCGCGGCACATAGCCGTAACGGCGCAGGCGCCGCTGCCACGGGGGCGGCGCTTTCCCGGCGTCCTGCCCGCGCAGGGCCTCATGAGCAGTACTGGTCACCGCGCCATCGTAGGGAACGCGCCTGTGCGAGTCGCCCGTCCGGGCTGCGAGGATGGCCCCGTGACAGGAACGGTGACCGGAACGCTCGTACTCGCAGGAACCCCGATCGGGGACGTCCAGGACGCCCCGCCCCGCCTCGCCGCCGAGTTGGAGACCGCCGACGTCGTCGCCGCGGAGGACACCCGGCGGCTGCGCCGGCTGACGCAGGCGCTCGGCGTCCACACGACCGGCCGTGTCGTGTCGTACTTCGAGGGCAACGAGTCGGCCCGTACGCCCGAACTGGTCGAGGCCCTGGTGGGCGGCGCGCGTGTCCTGCTGGTCACCGACGCGGGCATGCCGTCCGTCTCCGACCCCGGCTACCGGCTGGTCGCCGCCGCCGTCGAGCGGGACATCAAGGTCACCGCCGTACCCGGCCCGTCGGCCGTGCTGACCGCGCTCGCGCTGTCCGGGCTGCCCGTCGACCGTTTCTGCTTCGAGGGCTTCCTGCCCCGCAAAGCGGGCGAGCGGCTGTCCCGGCTCCGGGAGGTGGCCGCCGAACGGCGCACCCTGGTCTACTTCGAGGCCCCGCACCGGCTCGACGACACGCTCGCCGCGATGGCCGAGGTGTTCGGCGCGGACCGGCGGGCCGCGGTGTGCCGGGAGCTCACCAAGACGTACGAGGAGGTCAAGCGCGGCGGCGTCGGCGACCTCGCGGCGTGGGCGGCCGAAGGAGTACGCGGCGAGATCACCATCGTCGTCGAGGGTGCCCCCGAGGCCGGGCCCGCCGATCTGGACGCGGCCGAGCTGGTGCGCCGGGTACGGGTGCGCGAGGAGGCGGGGGAGCGCCGCAAAGAAGCCATCGCGGCCGTCGCAGCCGAGGCGGGCCTGCCCAAACGGGAGGTGTTCGACGCCGTGGTCGCGGCGAAGAACGCGTCTGCCGAAGGCCCCGCGGCCGGTAAAGGACTATCGTGAAAGGCAAAGACCAGACCGTGCGGCAGGCCTTTCGGCATGGGAAGCCCCAAGACCGCTCCAACATTCGGCAGGTGCCTGCCCACTCCCGCCCGTAGAGGCGTCCACTGGTTGCAGTGGAAAGGAGCTGGCATGAGCGAGACCACAAGCACACCGGTCGGCCATGAGGCATATGCCTTCGCGTGCATGAACTGCGGGTACGGCTGGGAGCAGGCCTACGACATCGAGCACCACACCGACATCGGCGGTCACGAGTTCATCGTCTACAAGGCGGGGGGCCGCCGGGTGCCGTCGCCGCTGTCCAACCCCACCTGCCTCAACTGCGGGCGTCACGTCGTCCGGATCATGCGGGCCGGCCAGGTCTCCTCCGTGCTCGAACTCCTCGCCCGGCATCAGCCCGAGCCCACCAAGGGCTCCGTCGGAGCCGCCGGACCGACCCTGGGCCAGGAACGGCCCGGGGCCGAGGCGCCCACCGGGGGACCGGCCCCGGGCTCGCCCACGGGGACACCCGCGGGCGCGCCTGCCGGGCGGCCCGCCGGGGCCACGGAAACGCCGCCGGTCAAGGAGCCGCACCACTGGCACCTGTCCGACCTGCTGCACGCCTTCCACCGGAAGTAGGCCCCGGCCCCTTCCGTACGATCGGGGCATGAGTTCCAAGGACGCCCCGCCGCCGCTGCCCGAGCCCCTCGGGGTGCCGGTCGCCGATTCCCACACCCACCTGGACATGCAGTCCGGCACCGTCGACGAGGCCCTCGCCAGGGCCGCCGCCGTCGGCGTCGACACCGTCGTCCAAGTGGGCTGCGACCTCAAGGGCTCCCGCTGGGCGGCGGAGACGGCCGCCGCGTACGCCAACGTCCACGCCGCCGTCGCCCTGCACCCCAACGAGGCCCCGCGCATCGTGCTCGGCGATCCTGGAGGAGGCGGGTCCCGGCAGGGCGCCCGCGAGGCCGGCGGCGACGCGGCGCTCGACGACGCGCTCGCCGAGATCGACCGGCTCGCCGCACTCCCCGAGGTCAGGGCGGTCGGCGAGACCGGCCTCGACCACTTCCGCACCGGCCCGGAGGGCATCGCCGCCCAGGAACGGTCCTTCCGCGCCCACATCGAGATCGCCAAGCGGCACGGCAAGGCTCTCGTCATCCACGACCGGGAGGCCCACGACGACGTCCTGCGCATCCTCGCCGAGGAAGGCGCCCCCGAGCGGACGGTCTTCCACTGCTACTCCGGCGACGCCGACATGGCGCGCGTCTGCGCCGAGGCCGGGTACTACATGTCCTTCGCCGGGAACGTCACCTTCAAGAACGCCCAGCCGCTGCGCGACGCGCTCGCCGTCGCCCCGCTGGACCTCGTCCTCGTCGAGACCGACGCGCCGTTCCTGACGCCCGCGCCCTACCGCGGACGGCCCAACGCCCCCTATCTCGTTCCGATCACGGTCCGCGCCATGGCAGAGGTCCGTGGGATCGACGAGGAGGCCATGTCGACCGCGATCGCCGTCAACACCGCGCGGGCCTTTGATTACTGACCGATAACGAACACCGGCCGCACAGGGTAGCGCCGCGACACTGGGTAGTCGAGTCGCTTTGGAGAGTGACCGGTGCTCCGCTAGGGTCCCGGCCTCGTGAGCAACTCCCAGGGCAGTCACCGCGCCCCCGCCCGGGGCGCCCGCCACGCCTCAGGGGCGCCCGCCCCCGCCCCGGTCGCCGTGGCCGGGCGCGGGGAGTGGGACGCCACCGGGCCGAGCCCCGCGCCCCCGCCCGGCACCACGCCGGTCGCCGTGTACCGGGCACTGCCCCGCCAGAACGCGGGCACCCCGGCCGGCCTGGACCCCGAGGCGCCCACCCTCACGGCCGTACCCCCCGCGGGCCGCGCCGAGGCCCGCCGCGCCGCACGCCGCCGCAGGCCGCCCAAGCCCCGCGGCCCCGAAGGGCTGCGCCGACTCGTCCCGCAGGCCCTCGTCGTGGCGTTCCTCGCCGGCGGCACCAGCGCGTTCGTCGCCGACGACAAGGCGGTGCGGCTCAGCGTCGACGGCGTACCCCGCACCCTGCACACCTTCGCCGACGACGTCTCCGAACTCCTCGCCGACGAGGGGCTGACCGTCTCCGCACACGACCTCGTCGCCCCCGGCCCCCACCGGGCCATCGCCAGCGGCGACGAGGTCGTCCTGCGCTACGGCCGCCCCGTCACCCTCACCCTGGACGGGCAGCACCGCCGCGTCTGGACCACCGCCCGCACCGTCGACGAGGCGCTGCGCGCCCTCGGGGTCCGCGCCGAGGGCGCCTACCTGTCGGTGTCCCGCTCCGCCGCCATCACCCGCCGCGGCCTCGCCCTCGACGTACGCACCGAACGCACCGTGACCTTCATGGCCGACGGCCGCGAACGCACCGTCCGCACCAACGCCGCCACCGTCCGCGAGGCGGTGGACCAGGCGGGCATCACCCTCAGCGGCCGGGACACCACCTCCGTACCGCCCGACAGTTTCCCGCGCGACGGCCAGACGATCACCATCATGCGGATCACCGACACCCGGGAGGTCCACGAGGAACCCATCCCGTACCAGGTCCAGAGGATCGAGGACCCCACCCTGTTCAAGGGCACCGAGATCGTCGAACGCCAGGGCCGGCCGGGAGCGCGCCGGATCACCTACTCCCTGCGCACGGTCAACGGCGTCCGGCACACGCACCGCCGGATCGCCGACGAGGTCGTCCGGGAGCCGGTCCACCGGCGGGTCCTGGTCGGCACCAAGGCCAGGCCCGACTCCGTCGACGGCGCCGACCACCTGAACTGGGACGCGCTCGCCCAGTGCGAGTCCGGCGGCCGGCCCGACGCCGTGGACGCCTCCGGCACCTACGGCGGGCTGTACCAGTTCGACCCCGGGACCTGGCGTGCCCTCGGCGGCAGCGGCGTCGCCCAGGACGCCCCCGCCGCCGAACAGACATACCGGGCGAAGAAGCTCTACGTGCAACGGGGGGCGAGCCCGTGGCCGCACTGCGGCCGTAGGCTGTATCGGTGAGCACCACTGAGCCCGACGCCCTCCTCGGCCCCGCCGACATCCGCGAACTGGCCGCCGCACTGGGCGTACGTCCCACCAAGCAGCGCGGCCAGAACTTCGTCATCGACGCCAACACCGTCAGGCGCATCGTCCGCACCGCGGAGGTCCGCCCCGACGACGTCGTCGTGGAGGTCGGGCCCGGGCTCGGGTCGCTGACCCTGGCGCTGCTGGAGGCCGCCGACCGGGTGATCGCCGTCGAGATCGACGACGTCCTGGCCGGTGCCCTGCCCGCCACCATCGCCGCCCGCATGCCGGCCAGGAAGGACCGCTTCGCGCTCGTCCACTCCGACGCCATGCACGTCGAGGAACTGCCCGGCCCGCCGCCCACCGCGCTCGTCGCCAACCTCCCGTACAACGTCGCCGTACCCGTCCTGCTGCACATGCTCGACCGCTTCCCCACCATCGAGCGGACCCTCGTCATGGTCCAGGCCGAGGTCGCCGACCGGCTGGCCGCCCGGCCCGGCAACAAGGTGTACGGCGTGCCGTCGGTCAAGGCCAACTGGTACGCGGAGGTCAAGCGCGCCGGTGCCATCGGCCGCAACGTCTTCTGGCCCGCCCCCAACGTCGACTCCGGCCTGGTGTCCCTGGTGCGCCGCTCCGAGCCGGTGCGGACCACGGCCACCAAGCGGGAGGTCTTCGCCGTCGTCGACGCCGCCTTCGCCCAGCGCCGCAAGACGCTGCGCGCCGCGCTGGCCGGCTGGGCCGGCTCCCCGGCCGCCGCCGAGGCCGCACTGCTCGCCGCCGGCGTCTCCCCGCAGGCGCGGGGCGAGTCCCTCACCGTGGAAGAGTTCGCCCGCGTCGCGGAGGCCAAGTCAGCGTGACCGAGAGCATCACCGTACGCGTACCCGCCAAGGTCAACGTCCAGCTGGCGGTCGGCGCCGCCCGCCCGGACGGCTTCCACGACCTGGCCAACGTCTTCCTCGCCGTCTCCCTGTACGACGAGGTGACCGCGACCCCGTCCGACGGGCTGCGCGTCACCTGCTCCGGTCCGGACGCGGACCAGGTGCCGCTGGACGCCACGAACCTGGCCGCCCGCGCGGCGCTCGCCCTCGCCGGACGGCACGGCATCTCCCCGGACGTCCACCTCCACATCGCCAAGGACATCCCCGTCGCCGGCGGCATGGCCGGCGGCAGCGCGGACGGCGCGGGCGCGCTCCTCGCGTGCGACGCCCTGTGGGGCACCGGCGCCTCCACGGAGGAGCTCCTCGACATCTGCGCCGGGCTCGGCAGCGACGTGCCGTTCAGCCTCGTCGGCGGAGCGGCGCTCGGCACCGGCCGCGGCGAGCGGTTGGAGCCGCTGGAGGTCGGCGGCACCTTCCACTGGGTGTTCGCCGTCGCGGACGGCGGGCTGTCCACACCCGCGGTGTACGGGGAGTTCGACCGGCTCGTCGCCGGCACCGACGTCCCCGTCCCGGCCGCCTCGCCCGCCCTGCTGGACGCCCTGCGCACCGGCGACACCGCGCTCCTGGCGGGCGCCCTCGTCAACGACCTCCAGCCCGCCGCCCTCTCCCTGCGCCCCTCGCTCGCCGCCACCCTGGCCGCCGGCACCGGCGCGGGCGCCCTGGCGGGCCTCGTCTCCGGATCCGGCCCGACCACCGCGTTCCTGGTCAAGGACGAGGAAGCGGCCCGCACCGTCGCCGGCGCCCTGCTCGCCTCCGGGACCTGCCGCACCGCGCGCGTGGCCACCTCCCCCGCGCCGGGAGCTACTCAGATCCGCACCTGAGTACGAATGCCCTGACGCCGGTACGGCACCCTCCGGGACCGTACCGGCATGGCAACCAGCGTCTTCGAGCTCGCCGCCCGCACCCCCGACACCCGCGACCGGTACATCGACCTGCTGCGGGTCGCGTCCCTCGGGACCGTCGTGCTCGGGCACTGGCTGATGGCCGCCGTCACCGCCGACGGGTCCGTCGGCAACCTCCTGGCCGTCGTCCCGGAACTCCAGGTGCTCACCTGGGTGCTCCAGGTCATGCCCGTCTTCTTCTTCGTCGGCGGCTTCTCGCACGCCCTGTCGTACCGCTCCCGCCCCGGCTACGCCGCGTTCCTGCGGGCCCGCCTCCAGCGCCTGCTGCGCCCGACGTTGGTGTTCATCGGCGTGTGGACCGCCGTCGCGCTCGCCGTCCAGCTCGCGGGCGGCGACCGCGGCCTGACGGGCGTCGCCCTGCGCCTGGTCGCCCAGCCGCTGTGGTTCATCGGCATCTACCTCGCCATGGTGGCGTTCACCCCGCCGCTGCTGAAGCTGCACCAGCGGTATGGATGGGGAGCGTTCGCCGGGCTGGTGGCGGGCGCGGGAGCGGTGGACGCGCTGCGGTTCGCCGCCGGGGTGCCGTACGCCGAGTTCCTGAACTTCGCCTTCGTCTGGCTGGCCGTGCACCAGCTGGGTTTCCTGCGGGCGGACGGCCGGATCCGGCTGCCCGCCGCCCTGGCCGCGGGTGGCCTGGTGGGTGCCGCCGCCCTGGTGGCGCTCGGCCCGTACCCGCTGTCCATGGTCGGCATGCCGGGCGAGAAGGTCTCCAACATGGCCCCGCCCACCCTCGCGCTGCTGTGCCACGCCCTGTGGCTGGTCGGCGCGGTGGAGCTGCTGCGGGGCCCGGGTGCCCGCCTGGCGCGGCGCCCCGCCGTGTGGCGGGCCGTCATCGCGGCGAACGGTGTCGCGATGACCGCGTTCCTGTGGCACCTGACGGCCATGCTCGGCGTGTACGGCGCGATGCTCGCGCTGGACGTGCCCCTCCCGGAGCCGGCGACCGGCGCGTGGTGGGCGCAGGTGCCGGTGCGGCTGGCGGTCGCGGCGGCGGTCACGGCCCTGCTGGTCGCCGTGTTCCGTGCGGTCGAGCGACCGCCGGTACGGCGGGCGCCGGAGGCCGCGGGGGGCTCGGGGCCCGTCGCGGCGCTCGGCATCACGCTGTGCCTGTTCGGCGTCCTGGGCCTGTCGATGGTGGGCTTCGGCGGCCTGCTGGAGGGGCGTACGGCCCTCCTGGTCGCCGTCCCCGTCACCGCCCCGGCGGCGGTCGGCACGGCGCTGGTGGGCTGGCTGCTGGTGGAGCGGGCGGGCCGCGCGAACCGACGGCCCGCGCGGGCGGCCCGGCCGGCCGGGAGCGGCGCCGGGGTCAGCCCGCGAGCGCGGTCGTCCGCTTCGCCAGCTCGTACGCCGGCAACATCGCCCTGTGCTCCCCGGCGTCCAGCCCGCCCAGGTGCACCACGACCGCGCCGCGCGGCGTGGCGACGGCGAACGCCCGCTCGGGCTTGGGTCCGTCGGTGAATTCGCTGCTGATGGTGTACGTCACCTCGGTGGCCGGCAGACCGCCCGCCTCCGTCTCGGTGTACGTGACCTTCGAGGCGTTCTTCTCCGCGCCGACGAACCCCGCCAGGATCTCACGCGGCTTCGCCCCGGCGTCCTTGCCCGTCCAGACGCGGAGGAAGCCGACGTTCCCGGCCGGCTTGGCGTCGACCTCGCAGACGAGCACGACCGGCCCCTGCTCGGCCAGCGCCGCGAAATCGGGGTCCCCGGACACCGTCACCTGCTCGGCGGTCCACTTCGGCGCCGTCTCGAACGTCACCGGCAGTGGGCACGGCGTCCCCGCGCCGCCCAGCGTGGTGCCGCCCTCGACCGGCTCGGGGCCGCCCTCCGTCGCCGCAGCGCTCGCCCCGGTCGCCGTGGCGGACGGCTTCGCCGCGGGGGCCCCGGCCGAGCAGCCGGTCAGCACCACGCAGGCCACCACCACCGCGCCGGCCCCGCGCAGCCACCCGTCTCGCCCCATGACCATCCACCCCCGCCTGACCGCCCGATCGAACGCCGCACGCTACCGCACCCCCGCGGCGACTACCCTGGTAGGTCGACCCCGCCCACCTGCACAGGAGTGAAATGGCCGTCAACCTGGTCAATGTCGAGGCAGTCAGCAAGGTGTACGGCACCCGTGCCCTGCTCGACGGTGTCTCCCTCGGCGTCTCCGAGGGGGACCGGATCGGTGTCGTCGGGCGCAACGGAGACGGCAAGACCACCCTCATCCGGATGATCGCCAAGCTGGAGGAGGCCGACACCGGGCGGGTCACGCACAGCGGCGGGCTGCGGATCGGGGTGCTCACGCAGCACGATTCGCTCGATTCGGCCGCCACGGTGCGCCACGAGGTCATCGGGGACCTCGCCGACCACGAGTGGGCCGGCAGCTCCAAGATCCGGGACGTGCTCACCGGGCTGTTCGGCGGGCTCGACCTGCCGGGGTTCCCGCAGGGGCTGGACACCGTGATCGGGCCGCTGTCCGGCGGCGAGCGGCGCCGCATCGCGCTGGCGAAGCTGCTGATCGCCGAGCAGGACCTGATCGTCCTCGACGAGCCGACGAACCACCTGGACGTGGAGGGCATCGCCTGGCTGGCCCGCCACCTCCAGGAGCGGCGCTCCGCGCTCGTGTGCGTGACGCACGACCGGTGGTTCCTCGACCAGGTCTGCACCCGGATGTGGGACGTCCAGCGGGGGTCGGTCCACGAGTACGAGGGCGGTTACTCCGACTACGTCTTCGCACGTGCCGAGCGGGAGCGCATCGCCGCCACGGAGGAGGTCAAGCGGCAGAACCTGATGCGCAAGGAGCTGGCGTGGCTGCGGCGCGGCGCCCCGGCGCGTACCTCCAAGCCGCGCTACCGCATCGAGGCCGCCAACGAGCTGATCGCCGACGTGCCGCCGCCGCGCGACACGAGCGAGCTGATGAAGTTCGCCAACGCGCGGCTCGGCAGGACCGTCTTCGACCTGGAGGACGTGACCGTCACCGCCGGGCCGAAGGTGCTGCTGAAGCACCTGACCTGGCAGCTCGGCCCCGGCGACCGCGTCGGCCTGGTCGGCGTCAACGGCGCGGGCAAGACCTCGCTGCTGCGTGCCCTCGCCGACGCCGCCACCTCGCGGGGCGAGGAGCAGCCGGCGGGCGGGCGGATCGTCGTCGGCAAGACGGTGCGCCTGGCCTACCTGTCGCAGGACGTCGCGGAGCTCCCGGCGACCCTGCGGGTGCTGGAGGCCGTGCAGCAGGTGCGTGACCGCGTCGACCTCGGCAAGGGCCGGGAGATGACGGCGGGGCAGCTGTGCGAGCAGTTCGGCTTCACCAAGGAGAAGCAGTGGACCCCGGTCGGCGACCTGTCCGGTGGTGAACGCCGACGGCTGCAACTGCTGCGGCTGCTGATGGACGAGCCCAACGTCCTGTTCCTCGACGAGCCGACGAACGACCTCGACATCGAGACGCTCACGCAGCTGGAGGACCTCCTCGACGGCTGGCCCGGGTCGATGGTCGTCATCTCCCACGACCGGTTCTTCATCGAGCGGACGACGGACAAGACCTTCGCCCTGCTCGGCGACGCCACGCTGCGGATGCTGCCGCGCGGCATCGACGAGTACCTGGAGCGGCGCCGACGGATGATCGAGACGGCCGCCCCCGCACCGGCCGCCGCCGCGTCCGCGCCGGTCAAGGAGAAGTCGGCGGGCGACTCCCGGGCGGCGAAGAAGGAGCTGCAGAAGATCGAGCGCCAGCTCGACAAGGTCTCCGAGAAGGAGTCCGCGCTGCACGCCCGGATCGCCGAGAACGCCACGGACTTCGAGAAGGTGGCCAAACTCGACGCGGAGCTGCGGGAACTGGCGTCGCAACGGGAGGACTTGGAAATGCGGTGGCTGGAACTCGCCGAGGACGCGTAGCCCGACGGGTACGTGGGGAAGCCGTGGAAAGCGGATAACGAGGGCGTCACAGGCCGGTCCTCCCTTGGGAACAGGGGCGGACCGGCCCCTTTCGTGTCGGTGCCGAGTGATAGAAAGAAGCCCCGCTCGACTCACGCAACACTGCGGAATCCATGTCCGATTCGCTCCTTTCCGGCGGTACGTGCGCGCCGGAATCGCGGGGGAGGCCGGTCGGGCAGCGGGCCGCACGAAGGGGGAAGCGCTGATGACTCAGCCGCCCAGCCAGCAACCGCCGCAGGGGGGCTTCGGGTCTCCGCAGGACCCGCACCAGCAGCCTCCTCAGGCACCGCAGCCGCCTGCCGCCGCACCCGGTCACGGGACACCGCCGCACGCCGCCCCGCCGCCGGCGCCGCCCCGGATGCCCCCCGGCCCGCCGCCGGCCACCGCACCGGGGTACGGCCACCCGCAGACGCCTCCGGGGCAGCCGGGCTACGGCTACCCGCAGACGCCTCCGGGCCAGCCGGGCTACGGCTACCCGCAGGCTCCCGGCCAGCAGCCCGGCCCGTACAAGGTGCCCGGGCCCTATGACCAGCCGAACCCCTACGGCGGCTACCCGGCCCAGCCGCAGTACCCCGGTGTGCCCACCCCGCCGCCCGCCGGCCCGCGCGGGCCGTTCAAGGGCAAGCCGGCCGCCATCGTGGCGGCGGCCGTCGCCGCCCTGCTGGTCATCGGCGGCGGCACGTATGTCGCCCTCAGCGGTGACGACAGCGACCCAAAGAAGCCCGACGCCAAGGGCTCCAGCGCCGCGCCGGCCCCGACGGGCTCCGACGAGGTCGACCAGGGCGACGGCACCGGCGACGGCCGCGACGCCGGTGACGACCTGAACGCCGGCCGCAAGGACGGCGAGGCCAAGGTCGAGTGGCTGGCGACCAACGACGTGGACCTGCCGCGCAACGGCGCGGACGTGTACGGCCCGTGGGTCGTCGGCGACACCGTCGTCAAGGCCATGTACAAGAGCGTCGTGGGGTACTCGGCGGCCGACGGCAAGAAGAAGTGGGAGGTGCCGTTCACCACCGAGGTGTGCACCGCCCCCGTGGCGCCCGCCGCGGACGGCACGATCGTCCTCGGCCTCAACGACAAGGCCGGCGAGAAGGCCGACTGCGTCGTGCTCCAGAAGATCGACCTCAAGACCGGCAAGGCCGGGTGGAAGAAGCCCGTGCCGCAGGGCACCGGCTTCAACGCGCTGTCCGACATGACGCTCGCCATCAGCGGCAACACCGTGACGGCCGCCGGCACCGGCAACGCCCACGGCTTCTCCCTCGCCGACGGCAAGCAGCTGTTCGGCACGCCGGACGCCGACTGCAAGCCGTTCGCCTTCGCGGGCGGGCCGAAGCTGATCGCCGCGTCCCGGTGCCGTACCGGTGACTACAACAAGACCCAGCACCAGGTCAGCGAGGTCGACCCGGCGACCGGCAAGCCGAAGTGGACGTACAGCCTGCCGGCCAACTGGGAGGTCACCAAGGTCTTCTCGGTGAGCCCGCTGGTCATCTCCACCGAGGAGCCCGACAAGAAGACCTGGAGCATCGTCGCACTGACGGACTCGGGCAAGCTGCGCTCGACGCTCGACGGCGGCAAGGACAAGTTCAACCCCAAGTGCGGCGGTTCCTTCGTCGTCTTCGGGGAGAACCTCCAGGGCTGCATCGGGGTCGCCGCCGACGCCGGCACGTTCTACATGTCGACGGAGCCCACCCAGCTCACCAACGGCACCAACGACGTGGTGGCGTTCGACCTGAACACCGGCAAGGCCAAGTGGCGCGCCCCCGCCGGGCCGCAGCGGACGATGACGCCGCTGCGCATGGAGGGCGGCAACGTGCTGCTGTACATGGAGGGTTCCTGGGACCGGGGCGGCGCCGTCGCGACCCTCGCCCCGACCGGCGGCGCGCCGAAGGTGCTGCTCCAGCACCCGGCGTCGACGGCCGAGATCGAGAGCGACTTCTACTCGCCCAGGTACGTGTACGCCGACGGCCGCTTCTTCATCGCCAGCGGTCGCGTCAGCGCCCGCAACGACACCGAGGAGAAGCAGACGAAGACGATGATGGCCTTCGGCAAGTAGGTACAGGGCCAGTTCGATGAGTCGGCCGATCCACCCGTCGTACGGCCCGTCCGGGCCGTACGACGTGGTCGCGTCCGCCGCCGCCCCGGGCACCTCCGGACCGCGCGCCCTGCCGGGGGTTCCGGCCGACCCCGCCCGGACGGGACGGGCAGGCGCGGCAACCGGCGATGACCACGGCTTCCGGTACGTGACCGCGTCCTGACGCCCCCCGCCATGAACCGACATCCTTCACTTCCAGAGGTACGCATCCCATGACGCAGCCACCGCCGCCGCCCAACCAGCCGCCGAACCAACCCCCCTCGGGAGGCTTCGGCGCCCCGCAGGACCCTCCCCCCGGCGGGTTCGGCGCCCCGACGCCCCCGCCGCAGGGCCCGGGCTACGGGTACCCGCACGCCCCGCAACCGCCGCAGACACCGCCCCCCGCCCAGCCGCCCGGCTACGGCTACCCGCAGGCGCCCGGCCAGTACCCGCCCCAGCAGGCCGGCTACGGCTACCCCACGGCTCCGATGCAGCAGCCCCCGCAGCCGATGCCACCGCGGGGAGGTGCCGGAGGCCGGAAGCTGTCCACGCAGATGCGGATTATCATCGCCGCTGCCGTCGCCGTGGTCCTGATCGTCGGCACCGGCATCTGGTACGCGGCTTCCAAGGACGACCCCGCGAACGACGCCAAGGGGTCCACCGGTACCAGCGAGAGCGGCGGCCAGGGAACCGGTGGCGGCGCCCCGGGCGGCAGCGGCGCGGAGAAGCCCCCCGCCAACACCCAGGCGAAGGTGGCGTTCCAGCTGCCGCTGCCGAAGGTCACCGACATCACCGACGTCAGCGGCTCCTGGACCACGGACAAGGCGTATGTGAAGACCGGCATCGAGTCGGTCGTCGGCCACGACATCGCCAAGGGCACGCCCCTGTGGACCACCGCGCTGCCCGGCCAGGTCTGCGCGGCCTCGCGGCACGTCAAGGACAACAGGACCGCGATCGTCTTCGAGGCGGCCAAGCGTGTGCCACCGAAGAACTTCCAGCCCTGCACCGAGGTCGGCGCCATCGACCTGACCACCGGCAAGCTGCTGTGGCGCAAGTCCGTCGCGAGCCCCGACTCCGGCGACGAGAAGGCCTCGTTCGACGAGGTGACCGTCGGCGCGGGCACGGTCGCCGCGGGCGGCCTGGACGGCGGCGCCGCCTGGGACCTGGCCACCGGCAAGGAGCTGTGGCGGCCGCAGATCAACGCCGAGGGCTGCGAGGACCGGGGCTACGGCGGCGGCGAGGCACTGGTCGCGGCGCGGCTGTGCGGTTCGCTCGACGACGGGTACCTGCTGATCCAGAACCTCGACCCGAAGACCGGCGCGCCCCTGTCGTCCTACAAGATGCCGGCCGGTGTCGAGGACGCGGGCATCGTCTCCACCAAGCCGCTGGTGGTCGCCGCCGACGTCGGTGACACCGCCGGTGACGGCTCCGGCATCTCGGACTTCTTCTCCATCGACGAGAAGACCGGCAAGCTCAAGGTGAAGATCGCGGCGGACGCCGAGCGGTACGCGGCCGAGTGCGACTCGACCGGCGTGGAGGTCTGTCACCGCGTGGTCGTCGGCAACAACCGGCTCTACCTGCCGACCGAGGACCACGAGGGCGGTGGCGAGTACGGCGACACCAACGAGATCGTGTCGTTCGACCTCACCACCGGCAAGCCCACCACCGACAAGGCCGACGCGGGCGACCGGTACTCGATGTTCCCGCTGCGGATGGACGGCGGCAACATCATCGCCTTCAAGAAGCCGCCGTACGACAAGGGCGGGCAGGTCGTGAGCATCGACGGCGGGACGTTCAAGCAGACCGTCCTGCTGGAGAACCCGTCCGACAAGGCCGTGCGGGACGCCGAGTCGTCCTTCGTCCTGGACTCCGCCGAGATCCTCTACACCGACGGCAGGCTGTTCATCGCCGACGACCTGTTCGACGCGCCGAGCGGCACGTCCACCGACCGGAAGGAGTACCTGGCCATCTCGTTCAGCACGAGCTGAGCCGTACCCACCGGTCGGACCGACGGCCCGGCACCCCGGCTCCTCCGGGGTCCCGGGCCGTCCACTTGGTGAGGCGCTTGTAGCCCCGTGCGGCGAACTATTCGACATTCCGGGGGGCTTTCGCCACGTAGGGGGCGCGCTCCGTCGAACAAGCGTGTAGCTTGCCGGGTCAACAGTGCCGGGGGCGGCGGGGGGCCGGGCCCCGGGGGATGGGGGATGGTCGATGGGCGTGCGGCTCATGGTGGTCGACGAGCACCGGCTGCTCGCCGAGGCGCTCGCCTCGGCGCTCAAACTGCGCGGGCACCGGGTGCTCGCCGCCGCCGCGCCCACCGCGGGCGCGGCCGAGCTGGTGGTGAGCCGGGCGCCCGAGGTGTGCCTGCTGGGGACGGCCGCACCGGCCGAGCCGGGGATCTTCGACCCGATCGTGACGATCAAGCGGGAGCGCCCGCAGGTGGCGGTGGTGGTGCTCGGCCCGGTGCCGTCGCCGCGCGGGATCGCGGCGGCCTTCGCGGCCGGCGCCTCGGGCTACGTACGCCACGACGAGCGCATCGAGGGCGTGGAGCGGGCCATGATGAAGGCTCGGGCTGGGGAGGCGGCGGTGGCGCCGCAGCTGCTCCAGGGCGCCTTCACCGAGCTGCTCAACCCGGTGGCGCAGCCGGACGACGAGGGGCAGCGGCTGCTGCGGCTGCTCACTCCGCGCGAGGTGGAGGTGCTGGTGCGGGTCGCGGAGGGCGAGGACACCAAGCTGATCGCGGCCGGGATGAGGATCGCGCCGAGCACCGCGCGTACGCATGTGCAGCGGGTGCTGATGAAGCTGGGTGTCGGGTCGCGGCTGGAGGCCGCCGCCCTCGCCGCCCGTACCGGGCTGCTCGACCGGGCGGCGTCCTCGGGGACGGTGGTCGCGCCCCGGTCGCCCCGGGTGCCGGGGGCGGCGGGGACGCCGCGGGGGCCGGACATCCCCTGATGCCCGGCCCCGGGTTCACTCGGCGGGCGGCGCCGGGGGCGGCGGGGCGACCGGGCGCAGCCGGAGCCAGATCAGGAAGAACAGCCCGAGGGCGAGCATGCCCAGGCCCGTCCAGAGGTTGATGTTGACGCCGACGGCCTTCTCCAGGTCCGCGTCGGACGCGGTGAGCCCGGCGACGGTGATGATGATCCCGTAGACCGTGAACAGGCCCCCGATGATGCGCCGGATGTCGAAGAGGCGGGCGGCGGTGGCGGACTTCTTCTCCAGCTCGGAGACTTCACGCTGCAGTTCGGACATGGCTCGGTGCCTCCGGGGTGGTCAGAAGGAGTACGGCAGGTAGCAGGCGGCGGCCAGGAGTACGGCTCCCCAGCCGAGCAGGGCGGGGCGCCGGTACCAGGCGTCGTCGCCCTCGGACGGCGCCTCCTCCATGCCCGGCGACCTCGTCCCGTACACCAGTCCCGCCAGCTGGGCCTCGGGCTTGGGGGCGGTGAAGAGCGTGACGGCCACCATCACCACCGCGCCGGCGACGAAGCCGACGATCGCCGAGACGAAGTTGGCGCCCTGGTCGGTGGGGATGGCGATGACGCCCTGCTTGTAGATGACGAAGTAGTTGACCATCGCGGCGACGGTGCCCGCGATCAGGCCCCAGAAGCCGGACTTGACGGAGGCGCGCTTCCAGAACATGCCGATGATGAAGACGACGAACATCGGCACGTTGAAGAAGGAGAACAGGGTCTGGAGGTAGCCCATGATGTTGGAGAAGCTGGCGGCGAGGAACGCGGTGCCGATGGAGGCGAGGACGCCGACGGCGGTGACGATCCGGCCGAAGCGCAGGTAGTACGTGTCGTCGCGGTCCTTGACCACGTACTTGGCCCAGATGTCCGCGGTGAAGACGGTGTTGAACGACGACACGTTCGCCGCCATGCCGGCCATGAAGGCGGCGAGCAGTCCGGTCACGGCGATGCCCAGGACGCCGTTCGGCAGCAGCTCCTGCATCAGCAGTGGGATGGCGTCGTTGTAGGTGAGGTCGGAGCCCGCGGTGCCGATCTTCGGGACGAGGACGGCGGCGACCAGGCCGGGGATCATCACCACGAACACGATGAAGATCTTGGGGAAGGCGGCGATCAGCGGGGTGCGCCTGGCGGCCGACAGGTTCTTCGCGGACAGGGCGCGCTGCACCTCGGCGAAGTTGGTGGTCCAGTAGCCGAAGGAGAGCACGAAGCCGAGGCCGAGGACGATGGTCAGCCAGTTGGCGCCCAGCGGGTTGGCGTCGCCTATGCCGGTGCCGCCCCAGGCGGAGAGGAAGTCGGAGCCGTGGCTCTTCTCCAGTGAGCCGGTCAGGCCGTCCCAGCCGCCGACCCGCTTCAGACCGAGGATGGTCAGCGGGATGAGCGCCGCGAGGATCACGAAGAACTGGAGCACCTCGTTGTAGATCGCCGAGGACAGGCCGCCGATGGTGATGTACGCCAGGACGAAGAACCCGGCGACGACGATGGAGACCCACTGCGGCCAGCCGAGCAGCGCCTCGACGACGATCGACAGGGCGTAGAGGTTGACGCCCGCGATGAGGATGGCGGCGAAGGCGAACAGCACGGAGCTGAGCAGGTGCGCCGGCCTGTCGAACCGCTGGAGCAGGAACTCGGGTACGGAACGGACCTTGGACCCGTAGTAGAAGGGCATCATCACCAGGCCGAGGAAGACCATGGCGGGGATGGCGCCGATCCAGTACCAGTGGACGACGGCCACGCCGTACTGCGCGCCGGTGGCGGCCATGCCCAGGATCTCCGTCGCTCCCAGGTTGGCGGCGACGAACGCCAGTCCGGTGACCCAGGCGGGCAGGGAGCGGCCCGAGAGGAAGAAGTCGAGGCTGGTCTTCACGCTCGCCCGGGCGGCGAAGCCGATGCCCAGGACCACGGCGAAGTAGATCGCCAGAATCGTGTAGTCGAGCCCGTTGGTGGGGAGCCGGAGCCCGTCGGCCAGGTACGGCCCATCGGCCAGGTGATGCATGAGTACTCGCTTCGTCGCGCGAACTGATCAGGCCGGAACCTACGCCTCCCCCTTCATGATCTGAACACTTCTGTTGGTTTTCTTTGTTTGATTGTGATCGGGTGAGGTGAAATGTCCGCAAGCAAGCGCTTACAACGTGAACCCGCGCCGCAGTCGTGGGTGGCCGAGCGCGCACGTGTCCCGGTCGTTGACGCAACCTGTTCACTTATGGTTGATTGTGTTTGTTTCTGTTGGGCATAGGTGCAAGGCGTGCGAGGAGCCCGAGTGAAGAAGACGTCGACCCGGCTGGCCGACGGCCGTGAGCTGGTCTATTACGACGCCCGGGACGACGTCGTGCGCGACGCCGTCGACCGGCGGCCCCTCGACCCGATCTCCACCACCTCGGAGATCCGCCGCGACCCGCTGCTGGGCGACTCCGTCGCCATCGCCTCGCACCGCCAGGGCCGTACCTACCACCCCCCGGCCGACGAGTGCCCCCTGTGCCCGTCGCGCGACGGGCGGCGGAGCGAGATTCCCGACGAGGACTACGACGTCGTGGTCTTCGAGAACCGCTTCCCCTCCCTCGCCGGTGACTCCGGCCGCTGCGAGGTCGTCTGCTTCACCTCCGACCACGACGCCTCGTTCGCCGACCTCACCGAGGACCGGGCCGCGCTGGTCCTGGAGGCATGGACGGACCGCACCGCCGAACTCGCCGAGGTGCCGGGCGTACGGCAGGTGTTCTGCTTCGAGAACCGGGGCGCCGAGATCGGCGTCACCCTCGGCCACCCCCACGGCCAGATCTACGCGTACCCCTTCACCACGCCGCGCACGGCGCTGATGCAGCGCTCCGCCGCGGCCCACCGCGCCGCCACCGGCCGCAACCTCTTCGACGACGTCGTCGGGCGCGAGCGCGCGGAGGCCGAACGGGTGGTCCTGGAGACCGCCGAGTGGGTCGCGTTCGTGCCGTACGCCGCCCACTGGCCGTACGAGGTGCACCTCTACCCCAAGCGGCGCGTGCCGGACCTGCTGGCGCTGGACGACGCGGCGCGCACAGAGTTCCCACAGGTCTACCTGGAACTCTTGAGGCGCTTCGACCGGATCTTCGACGCACCGGGTGACGTCCGGGGCGACGGGGAGGGCGAACCGCCGACGCCGTACATCGCCGCCTGGCACCAGGCGCCGTTCGGGGACCCCGAGCGCGACGACTTCGCGCTGCACCTGGAGCTTTTCACCATCCGGCGCACGTCCGGCAAGCTGAAGTTCCTCGCCGGCTCCGAGTCCGGCATGAGCGTGTTCATCAACGACGTGCCGCCGGAGGCCGCGGCCCGCCGACTGCGAGAGGTGGCGACCAAGTGAGCACAGCCAAGTACCTGGTGACGGGCGGGGCCGGCTACGTCGGCGGAGTGGTCGCCGCGCACCTGCTGGAGGCGGGGCACCGGGTGACCGTCCTGGACGACCTGTCGACCGGCTTCCGCGAGGGCGTCCCGGAGGGCGCGCACTTCATCGAGGGCCGCGTCCAGGACGCCGCCCGCTACCTGGACGCCTCCTACGACGGCGTCCTGCACTTCGCCGCCTTCTCCCAGGTCGGCGAGTCCGTCGTCGACCCGGAGAAGTACTGGGTGAACAACGTCGGCGGGACGATGGCGCTGCTGGCCGCCATGCGCGGGGCCGGCGTGCGCCGCCTGGTGTTCTCCTCGACGGCCGCCACCTACGGCGAGCCGGTGTCCACCCCCCTCACCGAGTCCGACCCCACCGCCCCCACCAGCCCCTACGGCGCCTCCAAGCTGGCCGTCGACCACATGATCACCGGCGAGGCCGCCGCCCACGGCCTGGCCGCCGCCTCGCTCCGGTACTTCAACGTCGCCGGGGCGTACGGGCGCCACGGCGAGCGGCACGACCCCGAGTCCCACCTCATCCCGCTGGTCCTCCAGGTCGCGATCGGCCGGCGCCCGTCGATCTCCGTGTACGGCGACGACTACCCGACGCCGGACGGCACCTGCGTGCGCGACTACATCCACGTCGCCGATCTCGCCGAGGCGCACCTGCTCGCCATGGACGCGATCACCCCGGGCGAGCACCTGATCTGCAACCTCGGCAACGGCAACGGCTTCTCGGTCCGCGAGGTCATCGAGACCGTGCGCGAGGTCACCGGCCACCCGGTGCCCGAGGTCGTCTCCGCCCGCCGCGGCGGCGACCCGGCGGTGCTGGTCGCCTCGGCCGCCACCGCGCGCGACCGGCTCGGCTGGAAGCCGTCCCGCCCGGAGCTGGCGGACATCGTGGCGGACGCCTGGGAGTTCGCGCGGTCCCGGGACGCGGAGGCCCGGGACGCGCGGGCCCGAGCGGCGGAGGCGGGCGCATGAGCGTCGCGGAGGAGTTCCACCGGCTGTACGGGTACGCCCCGGAGGGCGTGTGGGCCGCGCCCGGCAGGGTCAACCTGATCGGCGAGTACACCGACTTCAACGACGGGCTCGTCATGCCGCTGGCGCTCCCGCACACCGCCGTCGCCGCCGTGTCGCGGCGCACCGACGGGCGGTTGCGGGTCCACTCGGCCGACACCGACCAGGGCGTGGTCCAGCTCGACACCGGCGCCCTGGAGCCGCTCGCCGACACCGGCTGGGCCGCCTATCCGGCCGGGGTGGTGTGGGCGCTGCGCGAGGCGGGCCACGCCGTCACGGGCGCCGACATCCACCTCGCCTCCACCGTGCCCACGGGCGCCGGACTGTCGTCGTCGGCCGCCCTGGAGGTCGTCACCGCGCTCGCCCTGAACGACCTGTACGGGCTGGGGCTGTCCGCCCCGGAGCTGGCCGTCCTCGGGCAGCGCGCCGAGAACGGGTTCGTGGGCGTGCCGTGCGGCGTGATGGACCAGATGGCGTCGGCGTGTTGCACCGAGGGTCACGCCCTGTACCTCGACACCCGTGACCTGGCGACGCGCCAGGTGCCGTTCGATCTCGACGCCCGGGGCCTGCGGCTGCTGGTCGTCGACACCCGGGTGAAGCACGCGCTCGGCGACGGCGCGTACGCGGAGCGGCGCGCCGGGTGCGAGGCGGGCGCGCGGGCGCTCGGCGTGCGGACGCTGCGCGAGGTGGAGTACGCGCGACTGCGCGACGCGCTGCGGCGGTTGGATGACGAGACGGTTCGCTCGTACGTCCGCCACGTGGTGTCCGACAACCACCGCGTCGAGCGGACGATCGCCCTGCTGGACGCGGGTGACGTGCGGGCGGTCGGGCCGGTCCTCACCGATGGGCACGCCTCGCTCCGCGACGACCTGCGGGTCTCCTGCCCGGAGCTGGACCTGGTGGTCGCGGCCGCGACCGGCGCGGGGGCGCTGGGGGCGCGGATGACCGGCGGCGGGTTCGGCGGATCGGCGGTCGTGCTGGTCGAGGCGGACGCCGCGGACACGGTGACCAAGGCGGTCACGGAGGCGTTCGCGGCGGCCGGGTACACGGCTCCGCGGGTGTTCCCGGCGGTGCCGTCGGCGGGGGCGCGCAGGGTCGGCTGAGCGGGGCTCGGCGGGCGCGCGGGGGCGGTGAGTTTGCGCAACTCCCCTTCCCCCCGGGCCGTACCGCCGTACCCTGATGCTCGGCACCGGTGGGGGCCGGTGCTGTTCAGGGGGCGAGACAGCCGGGTACGACGCCCGGGGCGGGGGTAACAGTCACTGCACGGCGGCGGCCGTGCGACCACTGAGGCCTCGAACTCCGGGCGCCCTACCCGCAGCTGCTCCGTTTCCTCGACACATGGGGGTGTCAGTGGTCCGTATCCGGGTTCTGGTGGTGGACGACCATCGCATCTTCGCCGAGTCGCTGGCCGCGGCTCTGGCGGCCGAGCCCGACGTGGACGTCACGGCGGCCGGCAGCGGCCCCGCCGCGCTGCGCTGCCTGGACCGGGCGGCGGCCGAGGGCCGCAGGTTCGACGTGCTGCTGGTCGACGCCGACCTGGGCGTCGGACACGCCCCGGCGGTCGCCCGTGCGGTGCCGGACAACGGCGAGGGCGTCGTGGACGGCATCTCCCTGGTGGCCGGCGTCCGCGAGGGCCGCCCCGAGGTGCGCACGGTGGTGCTGGCCGAGAAGGACGACCCGGGCCGGGCGGCGCTGGCCCTCCAGGCGGGAGCCTCGGGCTGGGTCGCCAAGGACTGCTCGCTCCAGCGGCTGCTGACGGTGATACGGGGCGTGCTGCGCGACGAGACGCACCTGCCGCCCGCGCTGCTCACCGGGGTGCTGCGGGAGCTGACCGCGGCGCGCAAGCACCGTACCGAGAGCGAGCGGCTGGTGGAGTCGCTGACCCCGCGTGAGCGGGAGGTGCTGCGCTGCATGGTGGCGGGCCTGGGCCGCAAGGCCGTGGCCGAGCGCTTGTTCCTGTCCCCGCACACGGTGCGTACGCACATGCAGAACGTGCTGGGGAAGCTGGGCGTGCACTCCACGCTGGCGGCGGTCGCCCTGGCCCGCCGGGCGGGGGTGGGACCGGCGGAGCTGGGGCCGGGGCTAGCCGGGGATGTTGTCGAACGGGGCGGTCAGCTGGCGTAGCAGGGCGGCCAGTTCGGCCCGCTGGGCGCGCGACAGCTCCGCGAGAATGGCCCGCTCCTGCGCGAGGAGGCCGGCGAGGGCCTGGTCGGCACGGTCGCGGCCCTCCGGGGTGAGGCGGACCAGGACGCCGCGGCGGTCGCTGGGGTCGGGCAGCCGCTCGACGAGGCCCTTCTTGGCGAGCCGGTCGATGCGGTTGGTCATGGTGCCGGAGGTGACCAGCGTCTGGGTGAGCAACTGACCGGGGGAGAGCTGGTAGGGGGAGCCCGCGCGGCGCAGCGACGTGAGGACGTCGAACTCCCAGGGCTCCAGGTTGTGCTCGGAGAAGGCGAGCCGGCGGGCCCGGTCGAGGTGGCGGGCCAGCCTGGAGACGCGGCTGAGCACCTCGAGCGGTTCCACGTCGAGGTCGGGGCGCTCGCGGCGCCATGCAGCGACCAGACGGTCGACCTCGTCCTCCATGGCGATCAGTGTAGGCGATCTGTCGACGTGAAGTCTCTTGACGTCAAGAAATATCTAGCTGGACCATTGGGCATGACGGGGCCGGGACTCTGTTCCGCTTCGGTACTCCGTTCCAGCAAGGGGACTCAAACATGTATTCCGCACCGATCTGGGATCCACAGCAGTACCTGCGCCATTCCTCCCACCGCACCCGCCCGTTCCTCGACCTGCTCACCCGCATACCCGAACTGCCCGCCGCCGCGGAGGGCCGCTCACCCCGCATCGCCGATCTGGGATGCGGACCCGGCAACGTCACCGCCCTGCTCGCCGACCGCTGGCCGAACGCCCGCATCACCGGCTACGACCTCTCGCCCGAGATGCTGGAACAGGCCGAGAAGCACCATGCCGGCACCACCGAGGGCGGCGGCTGGCTCGACTTCCGCCCTGCCGACGCGGCCCACTGGACGCCCGACGAACCGTACGACCTGATCATTTCCAACGCGGCGCTCCAATGGGTGCCGAACCACCCCGAGTCCTTCCCCGTCTGGATCCAGGGGCTCGTCCCGGGCGGCACCCTCGCCTTCCAGGTCCCCGCCAACTTCACCTCGCCCAGCCACGCACTCCTCGGCGAACTGTGCGAGACCCCCCAGTGGCGCGCCCGGCTCACCGGCCACGGCCGCCGCTTCGTCCACATCCTCGACGCCGCCGACTACCTCACCCGCCTGGCCGACCTCGGCCTGGCCGTCGACGTCTGGGAGACCGTCTACTCCCAGCTCCTCCAGGGCGAGGACCCCGTCCTCGACTGGGTGAAGGGCACCGCCCTGCGCCCCGTCCTCACCGCTCTGGACGGCGACGGGGAAGCGGTCGCCGAATTCCTGGCCCAGTACCGCGACCTGCTCCGCAAGGCCTACCCGCCGGGCGCCCACGGCACGGTGTTCCCGTTCCGCCGCGTCTTCGCGGTCGCCACCAGGAGCCAGGAGCCGAGCCGGGAGCCGGCGGGGTGACGCCCCACTTACCGGGAACCCCGCCGCACAGCCGCGTCGGGGCGCGCCGCGCGTCGCGCCCGCGCCCCGACCCGGTCCCCGGTCAGCTCTTGCGGTGCCCTATCAGGCGCGGCTTCTGCTCCAGGCCGTCCAGCCCGTGCCACGCCAGGTTCACCAGATGCGCCGCGACCTCGGCCTTCTTCGGCTTGCGGGCGTCCAGCCACCACTGGCCGGTCAGGGCCACCATCCCCACCAGCGCCTGCGCGTACAGCGGCGCCAGCTTCGGATCGAAGCCCCGGGCCTTGAACTCCAGACCCAGGATGTCCTCCACCTGCGTGGCGATGTCGGAGATCAACGACGCGAACGTGCCCGTCGACTGCGCGACCGGCGAGTCCCGCACCAGGATGCGGAAACCGTCCGTGTACGTCTCGATGTAGTCGAGCAGCGCGAACGCCGCCTGCTCCAGCAGCTCACGCGGATGGCCCGCCGTCAGGGCGCCGGTCACCATGTCGAGCAACTGGCGCATCTCCCGGTCCACGACGACGGCGTACAGCCCTTCCTTGCCGCCGAAGTGCTCGTACACCACCGGCTTGGACACACCGGCCTTCGCGGCGATCTCCTCCACCGACGTGCCCTCGAAGCCCCGCTCGGCGAAGAGCGTGCGGCCGATGTCGAGCAGTTGCTGCCGGCGCTCCGCGCCCGTCATCCTGACCCGGCGCCCGCGCCTCGGTTTGTCGCTGCCACTCGTGCCACTGCCGTCGATCGCCACACCGTCCATCATGCCGCGTTCGCGGCCCGGTCCTGGCGTCGGGCTTCGATCCTGGACGCGGTCGGCCAGCGCACGTCGTAGGCCCAACCCAGCTTCTCGAACCAGCGGATCAGGCGCGCGCTGGAGTCGATCTGCCCCCGCATGACGCCGTGCCGCGCACTCGTCGGATCCGCGTGGTGCAGGTTGTGCCACGACTCGCCGCACGACAGCACCGCCAGCCACCACACGTTGCCGCTGCGGTCACGCGACTTGAACGGACGCTTGCCGACCGCGTGACAGATCGAGTTGATCGACCACGTCACGTGGTGCAGCAGCGCCACCCGCACCAACGAGCCCCAGAAGAACGCCGTGAAGGCGCCCCACCACGACCACGTCACCAGACCGCCCACCAGCGGCGGGATCGCCAGCGACAGCACCGTCCAGCCGATGAACCAGCGGGAGATCGCCCGGAGCGCCGGGTCTTTGATCAGATCGGGCGCGTACTTGGCCTGCGGCGTGCGCTCCTCGTCGAACATCCAGCCGATGTGCGCCCACCACAGGCCCTTCATCAGCGCCGGCACGGTCTCCCCGAACCGCCACGGCGAGTGCGGGTCGCCCTCCGCGTCCGAGAACTTGTGGTGCTTGCGGTGATCCGCCACCCAGCGCACCAGCGGCCCCTCCACCGCCAGCGAGCCCATGATGGCCAGCGCGATCCGCAGCGGACGCTTCGCCTTGAACGACCCGTGGGTGAAGTAGCGGTGGAAACCGATGGTGATGCCGTGGCAGCCGATGTAGTACATCGCCACCAGCAGACCCATGTCCAGCCAGCTCACCCCCCACCCCCACGCCAGCGGAACCGCCGCGAGCAGGGCCGCGAAGGGCACCGTGATGAACAGCAGCAACGTGATCTGCTCGATCGAACGCTTGCTGTCCCCGCCGAGCGTGGCGGCGGGCAGGTCCGGGGAAGGAGCGTCGGACGGGTCCGAATCGTGGAGCACGTCGGGGCTTGTGGTCATGGGGTCCCCTGAGGGTGAGGGATGAGACGGAAGCCGAGGCTACGGTTCCGTAACCTACGGCAACGTAAGTATGGCAGCGGTTCGGCGCGCGGCAAGAGGGTGGCGACGGCGCCGCCGGAAGCGACACCTATCCTTGGTTTCGTCGGACAGCGCGGTCCGCAGCCTCCAGTACCCCTCCAGACGTGCTCAAACACTGCAAGGAGCCGCACCTGTGAGCAGTGCCGACCAGACCCCTGCCGCCAGCGCCGAGCTGCGCGCCGACATCCGCCGACTGGGCGACCTGCTGGGCGAGACCCTCGTCCGCCAGGAAGGGCCGGAGCTCCTCGACCTCGTCGAGAAGGTCCGCCACCTCACCCGCGAGAACGGCGAGGCCGCGGCCGCACTCCTCGGCGACACCGACCTGGAGACAGCCGCCCGCCTGGTGCGCGCCTTCTCCACCTACTTCCACCTGGCCAACGTCACCGAGCAGGTCCACCGCGGCCGGGAACTGCGCGAGCGGCGCGCCGCCGAGGGCGGCCTGCTCGCCCGCACCGCCGACATGCTCAAGGACGGCGACCCCGAGCACGTACGCGAGACGGTCAAGAACCTCAACGTCCGCCCCGTCTTCACCGCGCACCCCACCGAGGCCGCGCGACGCTCCGTGCTCAACAAGCTCCGCCGCGTCGCCGAGCTGCTGGAAACCCCGGTCATCGCCTCCGACCGGCGCCGTCACGACCTGCGCCTGGCCGAGGCCATCGACCTCATCTGGCAGACCGACGAGCTGCGCGTCGTACGGCCCGAGCCGACCGACGAGGCCCGCAACGCGATCTACTACCTGGACGAGCTCCACGCGAACGCCGTCGGCGACGTCCTGGAGGACCTCGCCGCCGAGCTGGAGCGCGTCGGCGTCGAGCTGCCCCCCGGCACCCGCCCGCTCACCTTCGGCACCTGGATCGGCGGCGACCGCGACGGCAACCCCAACGTCACCCCCGCCGTCACCTGGGACGTCCTGATCCTCCAGCACGAGCACGGCATCACCGACGCCATCGAGCTCATCGACCACCTGCGCAGCCAGCTGTCCAACTCCATCCGCTACGCCGGCGCCACCCAGGAGCTCCTCGACTCCCTCCAGCAGGACCTGGAGCGACTCCCCGAGATCAGCCCCCGCTACAAGCGCCTCAACGCCGAGGAGCCCTACCGGCTCAAGGCCACCTGCGTCCGCCAGAAGCTGGTCAACACCCGCGAACGCCTCGCCAAGGGCACCCCGCACCAGGAAGGCCGCGACTACCTCGGCACCGCCGAACTGATCGCCGACCTCACCCTGATCCAGACGTCCCTGCGCGAGCACCGCGGCGGCCTGTTCGCCGACGGCCGCATGGACCGCACCATCCGCACCCTGTCCGCGTTCGGCCTCCAGCTCGCCACCATGGACGTCCGCGAGCACGCCGACGCCCACCACCACGCCCTCGGCCAGCTCTTCGACCGCCTCGGCGAGGAGTCCTGGCGGTACGCGGACATGCCGCGCGACTACCGGCAGAAGCTCCTCGCCAAGGAGCTCCGCTCCCGCCGCCCCCTGGCCCCCCAGCCCGCCCCGCTCGACGCGGCCGGCACCAAGACCCTCGGCGTCTTCCGCACGGTCAAGGAGGCCTTCGAGCGCTTCGGCCCCGAGGTCATCGAGTCGTACATCATCTCGATGTGCCAGGGTGCCGACGACGTCTTCGCCGCCGCCGTCCTCGCCCGCGAGGCCGGGCTCATCGACCTGCACGCCGGCTGGGCCAAGATCGGCATCGTGCCGCTGCTGGAGACCACCGACGAGCTCAGGGCCGCCGACGTCATCCTCAACGACATGCTCGCCGACCCCTCCTACCGGCGCCTCGTCTCCCTGCGCGGCGACGTCCAGGAGGTCATGCTCGGCTACTCCGACTCCTCCAAGTTCGGCGGCATCACCACCAGCCAGTGGGAGATCCACCGCGCCCAGCGCCGGCTGCGCGACGTCGCCCACCGCTACGGCGTCCGCCTCCGCCTCTTCCACGGCCGCGGCGGCACCGTCGGCCGCGGCGGCGGCCCCTCCCACGACGCGATCCTCGCCCAGCCCTGGGGCACCCTCGAAGGCGAGATCAAGGTCACCGAGCAGGGCGAGGTCATCTCCGACAAGTACCTCATCCCGTCCCTGGCCAGGGAGAACCTGGAGCTGACGGTCGCCGCGACGCTCCAGGCCTCCGCCCTGCACACGGCGCCCCGCCAGTCCGACGAGGCCCTCGCCCGCTGGGACGCCGCCATGGACGTCGTCTCCGACGCCGCCCACACGGCCTACCGGAAGCTCGTCGAGGACCCCGACCTGCCGACGTACTTCCTGGCCTCCACACCCGTCGACCAGCTCGCCGACCTGCACCTGGGCTCGCGGCCCTCCCGCCGCCCCGGCTCGGGCGTCTCGCTCGACGGACTGCGCGCCATCCCGTGGGTCTTCGGCTGGACCCAGTCGCGGCAGATCGTCCCCGGCTGGTTCGGCGTCGGCTCCGGCCTCAAGGCGCTGCGCGAGGCCGGCCTCGACGCCGTGCTCGACGAGATGTACGAGCAGTGGCACTTCTTCCGCAACTTCCTGTCCAACGTCGAGATGACCCTGGCCAAGACGGACCTGCGGATCGCCCGCCACTACGTCGAGACGCTCGTCCCGGAGAACCTGCGGCACGTCTTCGCCGACATCGAGGCCGAGCACGCGCTCACGGTCAGCGAGGTCCTGCGCGTGACCGGCGGTGAGAAGCTGCTCGACTCCAACCCGGTCCTCCAGCAGACCTTCGCCATCCGCGACGCCTACCTGGACCCGATCTCCTACCTCCAGGTCGCCCTGCTCGCCCGCCAGCGGGCCGCCGCCGAGCGCGGCGAGGAGCCCGACCCGCTGCTCTCGCGGGCCCTGCTGCTGACGGTCAACGGCGTGGCCGCCGGCCTGCGCAACACCGGCTGACCCGTACCGGCGCACAACGAAGGGGGCGTCCGGCCACTCGCCGGGCGCCCCCTTCGCCGTACCGCCGGCCGGCCCACCGCCGCACCACGGCAGCCCACCGCCGCACCACGGCAGCCCACCGCCGCACCACGGCACCGTGCTCAGAGCGCGAAGAACGTCCCCACCAGCAACGCCCCGCCCACCGACGCCGACACCCACGCCAGCCTCGGCAACCGCATCCCGCCCCCGATCACCAAAGCCGCCAGCACCAGCGCCCCGCCCAGCGGCAGCCAGGCGTGCAACCCGCCCGACCACCCCGTACGCACCAGCTCCGTCGTACCCGGCTTCACCACCACCGGATACCGGCCGCCCTTCTCCACCGCCACCGACCGGCCGATCGTCATGTCCGCGCGCGGCCCCGCCGGCCCCTCCGGGTCGAACCGCCCGGTACACACCTCCACCGAACACCCCGTGACCGTCAGCGTGCCGTGCTCGCGGCCCTTCGACAGCAGCACGTGCTGGGCCGCACCCCACGACGCCCACACCCCCGCCACCACCAGCAACGACGCGACCAGCGCCATCGCGGCGACACGGACGTACGGCAGGGCTGAGGTGCGCTTCTTGCTCATGGGGCGCGATCCTCTGGCACATGACCGCACCCGGTCAATTCCGGTCGCGGGCGGTCAGGAGTTGTACGCCGACTGCGCCCGCTCCAGCCCCTCCGTCACCAGGCACTCCACCGCGTCGGCCGCCCGGTCGACCAGGTAGTCCAGCTCCTTGCGCTCCGCCGACGAGAAGTCCTTCAGCACGAAGTCCGCGACCTGCATCCGGCCCGGCGGACGCCCGATCCCGAACCGCAGCCGGTGGTAGTCCGGGCCCATCGCCTTCGTCATCGACTTCAGACCGTTGTGCCCGTTGTCCCCGCCACCCAGCTTCAGCCGCAGCGTGCCGTAGTCGATGTCCAACTCGTCATGGACCGCCACCACATGCGCCGTCGGCACCTTGTAGAAGTCCCTCAACGCCGTCACCGGACCACCCGACAGGTTCATGTACGACATCGGCTTGGCCAGGATCACCCGGCGGTTCGCCGGCCCCGGCGGACCGATACGGCCCTCCACCACCTGCGCCTGCGCCTTCTGCGCCCGCTTGAACTTCCCGCCGACCCGCTCCGCGAGGAGATCGGCCACCATGAACCCGACGTTGTGCCGGTTCGCGGCGTACTCCGGCCCGGGATTGCCCAGGCCCACGACCAGCCAGGGAGCACCGGCCTCCGTCGCCGTCGTCATGTCGTCAGTCTCCTCGTGTGCGTACACGTACACAGAACAGGGAAACGGGGTGGCGGGCCGCAGCCCACCACCCCGTCAAGCAGAGCCAAGGACGGCTCAGGCCTCGGCGGCCTCGTCACCCTCGCCCTCGCCGGACGGCTCCTCGGCCTGCGCGGCCAGGACCTGCAGCACGACGGTGTCACCGTCGACGGCCAGCGTGGTGCCCTTCGGCAGCGCGATGTCCTTCGCCAGGATGGAGGCACCGGCCTCCAGGCCCTCGACGGAGACCGACACGGACTCGGGGATGTGGGTGGCCTCGGCCTCGACCGGAAGCGCGTTCAGCACGTGCTCCAGCAGGTTGCCACCCGGGGCCAGCTCGCCCTCGGTGTGCACGAAGATCTCCACGTTGACCTTCTCGCCACGCTGCACGAGCTGGAGGTCGACGTGCTCCAGGAAGCCCTTCAGCGGGTCGCGCTGCACGTCCTTCGGGATCGCCAGCTCCGTGGACTTGCCGTCGATGTCCAGGGAGATCAGGACGTTCGGCGTACGCAGCGCCAGCAGCAGCTCGTGACCCGGCAGCGTCAGGTGGATCGGGTCCGAACCGTGGCCGTAGAGAACACCCGGAACCTGCTTCGCGCGACGGATACGGCGGGCAGCGCCCTTGCCGAACTCGGTGCGGGTCTGAGCGGTGAGCTTCACCTCGGACATGTGCACTCCTCGTAAGTGACAGACGGATCGACAATCGTGGTCACCCGGCCACGACTGGACTTGGCCTGCTACGAAGAGCGCGTCGATAACGGACCGCCGCACCACGTACGGATGCGGCCTCCCTCGCCGAGCAACTACAGCAGTCTAACCGAAAGCGAAAGGCCGCCCCGACCGGTGAAGATCGGGACGGCCCTGACGCTCAAGCGGTGATCAGCCCTGCTCCTCGAAGAGGCTCGTCACCGAACCGTCCTCGAAGACCTCCCGCACCGCGCGGGCGATCGTCGGTGCGATCGACAGCACCGTGATCTTGTCCAGTTCCAGCTCGCCCGGCGTCGGCAGCGTGTTCGTCAGCACGAACTCGCTCACCTTCGAGTTCTTCAGCCGGTCCGCCGCCGGACCCGACAGGATGCCGTGCGTCGCGGTGACGATGACGTCCTCCGCGCCGTGCGCGAACAGCGCCTCGGCGGCCGCGCAGATCGTGCCACCCGTGTCGATCATGTCGTCGACCAGGACGCACACCCGGCCCTTGACCTCACCGACCACCTCGTGGACCGTCACCTGGTTCGCGACGTCCTTGTCACGGCGCTTGTGCACGATCGCCAGCGGAGCGTCCAGCCGGTCGCACCAGCGGTCGGCGACCCGGACCCGGCCGGCGTCCGGTGAGACCACCGTCAGCTTCGAGCGGTCCACCTTGGCACCCACGTAGTCCGCCAGCACCGGAAGCGCCGTCAGATGATCCACCGGACCGTCGAAGAAGCCCTGGATCTGGTCCGTGTGCAGGTCCACCGTGAGGATGCGGTCCGCGCCCGCGCACTTCAGCAGGTCCGCCACCAGACGCGCCGAGATCGGCTCACGACCGCGGTGCTTCTTGTCCTGCCGGGCATAGCCGTACGACGGGATGATCACGGTGATGCTCCGGGCCGAAGCCCGCTTCAGAGCATCGATCATGATCAGCTGCTCCATGATCCACTTGTTGATGGGAGCCGTGTGGCTCTGCATCAGGAAGCAGTCCGCACCACGGGCCGACTCCTGGAACCGGACGTAGATCTCACCGTTGGCGAAATCGAACGCCTTCGTCGGCACGAGGCCGACACCCAGCCGGTGCGCAACCTCCTCGGCCAGCTCGGGGTGGGCGCGGCCGGAGAAGAGCATCAGCTTCTTCTCGCCGGTCGTCTTGATCCCGGTCACAGCACTGTCTCCTCAGACGTGTCCTCTGGCCGCGACCACTTTCGCGCGAACCAGCCGAATTTGTGTGCACGTATCACGGTACGCCGAGTTCGACGCACCCGTTTCCGGTCAGCCCTCGTGAGAAGCCTGCTCGGAGGCCGTCGCAGCCGCCTGCGCGGCGGCACTTCCGGGCCGCTTCCGCGCGACCCAACCCTCGATATTCCGCTGCTGGCCACGGGCGACCGCCAGCGAACCGGGCGGCACGTCCTTCGTGATCACCGAGCCGGCGGCGGTGTACGCGCCGTCCCCGACCGTGACGGGAGCCACAAACATGTTGTCCGAGCCGGTACGGCAGTGCGACCCGATCGTCGTGTGGTGCTTGCTCTCACCGTCGTAGTTCACGAACACGCTCGCGGCGCCGATGTTCGAGAACTCACCGATCGTCGCGTCCCCCACGTACGACAGGTGCGGAACCTTCGACCCCTCGCCCACCCGCGCGTTCTTCATCTCGACGTACGTACCGGCCTTCGCCTTCGCCCCCAGCACCGTGCCGGGACGCAGGTAGGCGTACGGACCCACCGTCGCGCCCTCGCCGACGTCCGCCCGGTCCGCCACCGTGTTGTCCACCCGAGCGCCCCGGCCGACCTTCGTGTCCTTCAGCCGGCTGTTCGGACCCACCTCGGCGTCCTCCGCCAGATGCGTCGCACCCGTCAGCTCCGTGTTGGGGTGCACCACCACGTCCCGCTCGAACGTCACCGTCACGTCCAGGAACACCGACGCCGGGTCGACCACCGTCACGCCGGCCATCATCGCCCGCTCCAGCAACCGGTCGTTCAGCAGCCGCCGCGCCTCCGCGAGCTGCACCCGGTTGTTGATCCCCAGGATCTCCCGGTGGTCCCCCGCGACCGACGCCCCCACCCGGTGCCCGGCCTCTCGCAGGATTCCCAGCACATCGGTGAGGTACTCCTCACCCTGGCTGTTGTCCGTACGGACCTTGCCCAGCGCGTCCGCCAGCAGCTTCCCGTCGAACGCGAACACCCCGGAGTTGATCTCCCGGATCGCCCGCTGCGCGTCCGTCGCGTCCTTGTGCTCCACGATCGCCGTCACGGCGCCCGTCCCCGCGTCCCGCACGATCCGCCCGTACCCCGTCGAGTCCGGCACCTCGGCCGTCAGCACGGTCACGGCGTTGCCGTCCGCGGCGTGCGTCGCCGCCAGCGTCGTCAGCGTCTCGCCGGAAAGCAGCGGGGTGTCGCCGCACACCACCACGACGGTCCCGTCCAGCGCCCCGGCGCCCAGCTCCTCCAGCGCCATGCGCACGGCGTGACCGGTGCCGTTCTGCTCGTACTGCACGGCGGTGCGGGTACCGGCGTAGAACTCGTCGAGGTGCGCGGTCACCTGCTCACGGGCGTGCCCCACGACGACGCAGAGGTGCTGGGGGGCGAGCTCGCGTGCGGCCGAGACAACGTGTCCTACGAGCGAGCGCCCGCAGATCTGATGCAGGACCTTGGGGGTCTTCGACTTCATGCGGGTGCCCTCACCCGCTGCGAGGACGACGACGGCTGCCGGGCGGTTGGCGCTCACGGGAATGCCCTTCGGCTTTCGGGTGGTGGACACCCGCAGGATACCGGGGGGTTTCGGAGCGGAAACGTGGGCGGGGGGCCCGGGGAACGCGAGCGGGTCCCGACGGTGAGGTCAGGACCCGAACTTCCGAAGCTCCCGGGGGAGGACTCGAACCCCCATGATCAGAACCAAAATCTGACGTCTTGCCCTTAGACGACCCGGGATGGGCGTTATGTCCGTTCCGTGATCCGGGTGCGGACGCAGCCCCTACTATGCCGCACCAAGACCCTTCGATGCGACGGTAGGGATCGGCGCTTTGGCACACGCGGACGACCAGACCCTGGAGGCGTAGTTCCCTGGCCCCGGCCCGGAGGTCGTCCTTGGCGTTGGCGCGTCTCGTCCAGTCCAAAGGGGGCTCTCCCTTCGCCGAGGCGGTCGAGGACGTCGTCGTTGTGGACGTCCGAGCGGTCGCGGATCTGGCGGAGGCCGAGGCCCGCGCGGCGCAGGTCGACGGCTTGGGCGCGGAGTCCGTCGAAGGGCGTATCTGCCGCTGGCATGCGTCACGAGATGAGCGTCGTCCCGGCGTGCGCGCTTCCGGGTCGAATGCGCGGGCGATCCATGTGTTCGGGGGATCCTGCCCGGTCGGGGTGCGGATCGTCACGATCCGTGCCGGCTCCGTCCCCCGGAAAATGGGTCGCGGCCGCCCGTAGGCTGGAGGACATGACCACAACGGGGGCGCACCAGGAGGCCGCGGGCATGACCGCCCGGGGCCGGTGGTGGTGGGGGCGGCGGCGCAGTGCCGTGCTGGACGTGGGGCTGGGAGCGGTGTCGGCCCTGGAGTGCGCGGTCGAGGGGGTGGGGTTCGCGGATCGTGCCGCTTTGCCGGTGCCGGCCGGGGTGTTGTTCGGGCTGGTGGCGGGGGCGGTGCTGGTGGTGCGGCGGCGGTGGCCGGTCGCCGTGGTGCTGGTCTCGATCGCGATCACGCCCGCCGAGATGGGTTACCTGATGGGGGTCGTCGGGCTGTACACGCTCGCCGCCTCGGAGGTGCCCCGGCGGATCATCGCCGTGCTGGCGGGGATGTCGCTGGCGGCGGTGCTGATCGTGACGTTCGTGCGCGTGCGGCAGGACATCGGGTCGGCCGATTTCGATCCGGGGCCCTGGTACGTGTTGCTGATGGCGGTGATCCTGTCGCTGGGGATGAACGCCCCGCCCGTGTTGTTCGGGCTGTACATAGGGGCGCGGCGGCGGTTGCTGGAGAGTCTGCGGGAGCGGGCGGACAGTCTGGAGCAGGAGCTGTCGCTGCTGGCGGACCGGGCGGAGCAGCGGGCGCAGATGGCGCGGACCGAGGAGCGGACGCGGATCGCGCGGGAGATGCACGACGTGGTGGCCCACCGGGTGAGTCTGATGGTGGTGCACGCGGCGGCGCTTCAGGCGGTGGCTTTGAAGGATCCGCAGAAGGCGGTGCGGAACGCGGCGCTGGTGGGGGACATGGGCCGGCAGGCGTTGACGGAGCTGCGGGAGATGCTGGGGGTGCTGCGGGCGGGGGACGCGGCTCCGGTGCGGGAGACGGTGCCGTTGGCGGCGGTGGGGCGGGTGGCCGCGGCCGCCGCTGCCGTGGGGGCGGAGGACGAGGCGGAGGACGGGCCGTGCCTGGACGCCGTGGTGGAGTTGGTGGAGCAGTCGCGGCAGGCCGGGATGGCGGTGGAGTTGCAGGTGATGGGGGAGGCGCGGCCGTGCGGGGCGGCGGTGGAGCGGACGGCGTACCGGGTGGTGCAGGAGGGCCTGACGAACGTCCACAAGCACGCGGCGGGCGCGAAGGTGGTGGTGCGGCTTGCCCACCGGGGTGGTGAGGTGGCGATGCAGGTGGAGAACGGGCCGTCGGACGGGCGGGCGGCGGACGCGGGGCTGCCGAGCGGGGGCAATGGTCTGGTGGGCATGCGGGAGCGGGTGACGGCGCTGGGCGGGGTGTTCGTGGCGGGGCCGACCGATGAGGGCGGGTTCAAGGTGTCGGCGGTGCTGCCGGTGCCGGCGGCCTGAGGCCGTGGGTGGGCGGTGGCCCGGGGGCAGATTCAGGTCCAGGTGAGGCGGGCGGGCTGGGCGCCGGTGATCAGGGTGGCCAGGGCGTGGTCGATGCCGGGGCCGAGGAACCAGTCGCCGGCGTGGTCGAGGCTGTAGACGCGCCCCTCGGCGTCGATGGCGAGTACGGCCCGGTTGTCGGCCTCTTCGCCGAGGGGGGCCATGGCGGTGTCGAGGGCGCGGCCGAGGTCGGCGAGGCTGCGGGCGTGGTGGAGGCCGGCGAGCGGGTCGAGGTGGATGGGTGTGGGGGCGATCTGGCGGCCGGGTCCGGGCGCGGTGATGAGCAGGCCGCCGAATTCGGCCCAGGCTTCGACGGCGGCGGGGAAGACGTGGTGCCGGTGGCCGGCGGGGGAGACGTGGGCGCGGAGGGCGTCGGCCCAGTGTTCCGCCTGCTTGATGTCCCAGCGGCCGGGCTGCCAGCCCGCTTCCCTGAGGGCTGCGTCGACGGCGACGGGGAAGCGGGTGGTGTTCAGATCGGGCATGTGCGTGCGGTCAGCCGTTCTGGGCGGTGGTGGGGTCGACGGGGCGTACGCCGAAGTGGGCGAGGAGCGCGGCGCAGGAGCGGCAGGGGGCGGCGTAGCTGCCGTGGAGGGGGTCGCCGTCCTCGCGGATGCGGCGTGCGGTGATCTTGGCGTTCTTGAGGGACCGGCGGGCTTCGCCCTGGCTGAGGGGTCTGCGCTGGGCGCGTTTGGAGCGGTTCGCCTCGGTGGCGGTGAGGTGGCGGGAGAGCAGGATCGCCTCGGGACAGCGGCCGGTGAAGCGTTCGCGCTGGCCGCTGGTGAGGGTGTCGAGGAAGTCCTGTACGAGGGGGTGGAGGGCGGGCGGGCGGTCGCCGCGTCCGGCGGTGCAGGTGAGGGTCTCGCCGCGTACGGAGAGTGCTGCTCCGACGGTGGGCAGGATGCCGTCGCGGCGGTGGCGGAGTATGGGTGCGAGGTTGGGGCCGGTGCTGCTCCAGCTGAGGCGTGGGTCGCCGGTGGCTGGCGTCGTGCCTGGTCGCGCTGTGTGCATGGTGCGTGTCGTCCCCTCTGCAATCCCCCGAGTTGCGTGGGACAGCCTGCCAAATGGGTGAGCTGATGGGGAAGCGGGGGCGCCGAAACGGGTGATCGGTGTGTCGCGTGATGGTCATTGGGTCACCCCGAGGTGACGGTTGGTCACCGGTGCGGAGGGCGCGTACCCCCTGTCGGCCCACCGCATAGGCTGTGCGGACCAGCCAGCAGCAGCAGGGGGCATCCGCCATGACGACAGGTCGGCTCGGGCAGCAGAGTGCCGCGCCACCGAACGCGGCCTACGCCGGGCAGGTCGTGCACTTCCCGGACCCGGTCCGTGCCGCCCGGCATCCCGGCGGGGTGCGGGTGGACGGGAACGGCCATCCGGACTTCTCGCCGTACGCCCGTGCGGCGGCGGAGATCGCCGAGCCGCCGGAGGGGTTCGGTGTGGACGAGCTGCGGCTGACGGACTACGTGTCGGCGAACGCCGCGCTGTCCGCGGCGGGGCACGAGCTGTGGGACACGGTGCCGGCGGTGGCGACGCCGCACGGCTGGACGTGGCACCACGTGGCCGGCACGCGGCGCATGGAGCTGGTGCCGGTGGAGGTGAAGGCGCTGCTGAGGCACCACGGCGGGCTGGCGACGGCCGCGGTGGACCACGGCAAGCGCGGTACGCGTCCGTTGCAGGAGACCCGGCCGGCGCACTTCCGGCTGCCGAAGGGCGCGTTGTCGGTGTCCGAGGCGCAGTTGCAGGGCGTGGAGGAGGACCTGGGGTACCGGCTGCCGGGGGCGTACCGGTCGTTCCTGAAGGCGGCGGGGGGCTGTGCGCCGGTCGGTGCCGCGCTCGACGCGGAGCTGGGGCTGCTGGTCGACCAGCCGTTCTTCACGGTGCGGGACGAGGCGGCGGTCAATGACCTGGTGTACGTCAACAAGTGCCTGCGTGATCACCTGACGAAGGACTTCCTGTGCGTGGCGTTCGTGCAGGGCGGTCTGCTGGCGGTGAAGGTGCGGGGCGGCGGTGACGTGGGTTCGGTGTGGTTCTGCGCGTACGACGACGCCCGGGACCGGGACGCGCTGACGGTGCAGGACCGGGTGGACCGGCTGCTGCTGCCGTGCGGGTCGGATTTCGACGAGTTCCTCCAGCGGCTGGCGGGCAATCCGCCGGAGCTGGAGACGGTGGCGAACCTGATGGTGGACGGCGGCTTCGCGCGGGCCGTTCCGGTGGGGGTGTGAGCGTTCGATGGTGACCTTCGCGCAGGCGCAGGAGCGGGCGGAAGAGTGGGTCAACGGCGACGTGCCCCCGTACCACCACCGGGAGGTGCGGGTCCGGGAGTTCGACCTGGGGTTCGTGGTGTGGGCGGAGGACCGGGAGGGGGGTGCCTCCCGGTCCGACGGCCCGGCGGGAGGTCCGACGACGGACGGCGGCCGTCAGCGGCTGGTGATCGCCCGGGACAGCGGCGAGGCCACGCTGTGGCCGGGGCTGCCGGTGGGTGAGGTGATCCGCCGGTACGAGGAGGAGTACGGGGCGCCCGCGGGTGCGCCGGCTCCGGTGGCGGCCGCGCCGGAGCGTATCGACCTGAACCAGACGTCGTTCCTGCTGACGCCTCCGGAGTGGTTGCAGGACGCGGCGGACAGGATGGGCGTTCCGGACCGGCGTCCGGAGGCCGCGGGCACCTCGGGCGGGGTGGCCTTCGATGGAGCGGGCTCCGGCGCCGAGCCGGGTGCCGGGGCTCCCGGCGGCGCGCTGCCGGCGGACGCGGCGCCCTCCGCGCCGGAGCCCGCGCCCGCGCCCACGCCCGCGTCCGGCGCCCAGGGGACGTCCGGGGGCGGGTCCCACGCCGGAGCCGCCGTCTGGCCGGCGCCGCCCGCCGACCACGAGCCGACCGCTCAGGACGGGGTGCCCGCCTCGGCGCCGTGGAACGACGTCGACGCGTCCGGCGCCGGTGGTGACGACGCCTCCGTGCCGCTGCCCGCGACCGTGTTCGCGCCGCCGCTGTCCGGGTCGGACGACGACGACACCCCGCCACCTGCGGTGGGCGCCGACGCCCCGACCGCGCTGATGTCGGGCGGCAGCCAGTTGCCGCGTACCGCGATCGTGCCCGCCCTCGACCGGCCAGGGGGACCGGCGGGCGACATCGCGGACGCCGCCACCAGCAAGGCCGCCCTCCCGCCGCGCGGTCCCGAGCCGTCGCGCGGGACGGGCCCCACGACGCCGCCGCCCGGTGCTCCGGGCACTCCTGGCGCGCGCCCGCCCGCGACTGGTCCGGGCGCGCCCGGCGCGCCGGCCGGGGGCTATGTACCGACGCGGCTGATGTCCCAGCTGCCGCCCGGCGCGACCCCGCCGCCTGGCCCTCCGGCTCCTCCGGCTCCGCCCGGCGCGACGCCGCCTCCGGGCGGCGGGGTGCACCACGCGGCGACGATGCTGGCCCGGCCGGGTCCCGGCACGCCTCCCCCGCCCGGTCCTCCGCGTCCGCCCGGCGCGACGCCCCCGCCTGGCCCTCCGGCTCCTCCGGCTCCGCCCGGCGCGACGCCGCCTCCGGGCGGCGGGGTGCACCACGCGGCGACGATGCTGGCCCGGCCGGGTC
>NZ_JBWKJV010000018.1:74942-129041 GCF_056432045.1 Streptomyces sp. NPDC045701
GGTCCCGGCACGCCTCCCCCGCCCGGTCCTCCGGGCGCGCCGGGTGGTCCCGGTACTCCGCCGCCGCCGGCGCCTCCCGGCCCTCCCGGTGGTGGGGTGCACCACGCGGCGACGATGCTGGCGCAGCCGGGCCCCGGCGGCGGGCCCGGTCCGCTGCCGCCGCCGGGGCCGGTTCCGCCCGCGTACGGCTACCCGCAGGCGCCGCCCACCGGTCTGCCGACCGTGGGCCCCGGCTACCAGGCCGTGCTGCGCTACCGCGCGCCCGACGGGTCCGAGGCCCAGCTGATCCGCCGCTCGGCGCCCGGTACGCCGCACCCCGAGTGGCAGATCCTGCACGAGCTGCGGGCGATGAACGTGCCGCCGCAGCAGGTTCTGGAGCTGCACACCGAGCTGGAGTCGTGCGAGCTGCCCGGCGGTTACTGCGCCCGGATGATCCGGGAGACGTGGCCGCAGGCGCGGATCACGTCGATCGCCCCGTACGGGCGCGACCACGCGAGCCGTCAGCAGGGAATGGGGCAACTGATCGCCCACCAGGGTGAGTTGCACCAGGTGGCGGACGGGCCGGCGCGTCCGGCCCCGTTGCGGGTGCCGCTGCCGCCGGTGCAGCCCGTGCCGCCGGTTCCGCCGGAGGCCGTCGCGCAGGAGCTGGTCGGCGCGTTCGGGCCGCAGGGGATCTGCCGGTTCGACCAGCGGGCCGTGTCGCGCCAGGGCGTGCCGGAGCTGGTGGCCCGCACGCTGGTGTGGGCGGGGCTGCCGGCGGACTTCGGGCCGTTCTTCTGGGCGCAGCCGGCCCAGCCGGTGGTGCCGACGCTGGCCGAGCTGGCCGCGCAGCGGCAGGTGCGGCCGGCGTCCGACGCGGGTTCGTACCTGGTGATCGGGTCGGACTTCGGGCGGGCGATCTGTGTCCAGTACGGGACGGCGCACATCGTGGCCGTGCCGGTGGAGGCGGGTCCGGACGGGCGGCCGGTGGCGCCGCAGTTCGTCAACAGCGGGCTGCCGGAGTTCACCCGGTCCCTGGGGCTGCTGGGGCGGATGTGGCGGTTGCGGTTCGGGCTGACGCCGGAACAGGCGGGTCGCTGGACGGTCGATTTCCAGGCGCAGCTGGCGATGCTGGACCCGGCGGCGCTGTCGTCGCCGGAGAGCTGGTGGTCGGTGCTGCTGGAGCAGATGTGGGACGGGCTGCTTTAGGACGGAGCTTGGCGCACGGGCGCCCCTTTCCCCCGGTTCCGGTTGTTGCATCCTTGAGCCGGGGAAAGGGGCGTCAGTCATGAGCGGATTCGCTGTCGTATGGGGGCGCGGCTACCGGGCCGAGCAGGTGGACCGGGCCGTCGCCGGGCTGGAGTCGGATAGGGACGCCGCGCGGCGCCGGGCGGACGAACTGGCCGCGCGGGCCGGGGAGCTGGCGGCGGAGGCGGTGCGCCTGCGGGAGTTCATCGCGGAGCTGCCGCCGCAGCGGTACGAGACCTTGGGGCGGCGGGCGCAGCGGATCCTGGCGCTCGCGGAGGAGGAGGCCGACGCGCTGCGGGCGGACGCGCTGGAGGAGGCGCGACGCCTGGCGGACGAGGCGGAGGCGGCGGCGCGGTCGCTGCGGGACGCGGCGCGCGAGGCCGCCGGGGCGGTACGGGGCCGGGCCGAGGAGCGGGCGGAGGAGACCGTCGCGGCGGCGCGGAGCACGGCGGCGGAGCTCGCGGCGGGCGCGCTCGCCGAGGCGGAGGAGCGGCGGGGCGAGGGGCTGGCCGCGCTGCGGGAGGCCCGGGAGCGCGCGGAGCGGCTGCTGGCCGAGCAGGAGGCCCGGCATGCCGAGCGGTGGCAGGCGGTGGAGCGGGAGGCGGCCGGGCGGGAGGCGGAGCTGGCGCGGCGCCTCGCGGAGCTGATCGGCGGGGCCGAGGAGCGGCTCGCGGCGGCGGAGCGGCTGCTGGCGGCGGTGGCCGAGCGGGCGCGGCACGATCAGGAGGAGGCGGACGCGCGGGCCGGGGCGCTGCTGGCGGAGGCGCGGCTGCGGGCCGAGCGGGTGGAGCGGGAGACGGAGCGGATCCTTCGGGAGCACGAGACGGCCCGCGACGAGGTACGGGCGCACATGGCGCACGTCCGCAGCAGCCTGGCGGCGCTGACGGGCCGTACGGAGTGACCCCGGCGCCCCGCCCGGCGGGGCACCGGGGTCAGGCGGGCCGGTCGTCGTCCGTGCGGACGGGGAAGCGGCGCGGGGCGAGGGTCAGGAGGACCACGAGCGCCAGGGTCCCGGCCGCGGCGGCGCCGACGTACACGTACTCCACGGCGGCGTCCACCGCGCCGGGGGTGAGCGCGGCGGGGTCGTCGAGGCCGCCCTCGGTGAGGCGGGTGGCGAGGACGGCGTTGGCGACGGCGCCGAAGAGCGCCGCGCCGAGGCTCTGGCCGACCTGGCGGCAGAAGAGGACGGACGCGGTGGTGGTGCCGCGTTCGGCCCAGGGGACGGTGGACTGGACGCCCACGATGAGCGGCAGCTGGAACAGGCCGAGGGCCGCGCCCAGCAGCAGCATGAGGAGGGCCGGCTGCCACGGTTCGCCGGGATAGGGCAGCAGCGGGAAGGCGAGGAGGACCAGGACGGCGAACGACATGCCGGTGACGGCCGTGAGGCGGAAGCCGATGCGGTTGTACACGCGGTCGGACAGCGCCGCGGTGACGGGCCAGGACAGGGTCATCGCGGACAGCACGAACCCCGCGGCGATGGGTCCGAGGCCCAGCACGGTCTGGGCGTAGGTGGGGAGGAACACCGTCGGCGCGACCATCAGCAGGCCCAGCGCGCCGAGGGAGAGGTTGACCGCGGCGATGGTGCGGCGGCGCCAGACCCAGCCGGGGATGATCGGTTCGGCGGCGCGGCGTTCGATCAGGACGGTGGCGGCCATGAGGACCGCCGCGCCCGCGAACAGCGCCAGGGACGGCGGGGAGAGCCACGGCCAGGCCACGCCGCCCTGGACGAGGGCGGTCAGCAGCAACGTACCGGTGGAGAAGATCGCGAGGGCGCCCGGCCAGTCGACCCGGACCTTGGTGCGGCGGGTGCGGGCGGGTTCGGCGAGGTGGCGGACGATCAGCCAGAGGGCGACGCCGCCGACGGGCAGGTTCACCAGGAAGATCCAGCGCCAGTCGGCGTACCCGGCGAGCAGTCCGCCGAGGGCCGGTCCGGCCACGGAGGAGGTGGCCCAGACGGTGGAGAGCCGGGCCTGGATCCTGGGACGCTCCTTGAGCGGGTACAGGTCGGCCGCGATGGTCTGCACGGTGCCCTGGAGCGCGCCGCCGCCCAGCCCCTGGACGATCCGGAAGGCGATGAGGGACTCCATGCTCCACGCGGCGGCGCACAGCAGCGAGCCGATGAGGAACAGGACTGTGCCGGCGACCAGGACGGGTTTGCGGCCGAAGGTGTCGGAGAGCTTGCCGTACACCGGGAGGGTGACGGTCACCGCGAGCAGATAGCCGGAGAAGAGCCAGGAGAAGACGGTCAGCCCACCCAGGTCGCCGACGATCTGCGGTACGGCGGTGGAGACGATCGTGCCGTCCAGGGCGGCGAGGGCCATGCCCATCATGAGGGCCGCGACGACCGGTCCGCGCCCGCGGGGTGCGGCGGCGGTTGCGGGGCCGTGCGCCCGGCGGGGGGTGGCGCCGTCGTCGGTACGGTCTGCTCGGCCGGCGGCGCCGCTCACGTTCTCCCCCAGACGTCGGGATGCATGTATGCGGCAGCATTCCATGCGGGGGTGGTGGCGTCACGGGGGTGTACCGGACCGTGGACCGGGGGATCGTCAGGTGCGCAGTCGCAGGAGCAGGTAGCCGCCCGCCTCGCCGGCCAGGCGGTAGCGGGCCGCGGGGTGGAGCTGCCGGGCGTAGGCGTGCGGGTCGCGCACCCAGCCGGAGGAGTTGTCGAGCGCGATCCAGTCGGGCGTCTCGCCCCGGCTGGCACCCACCCACAGCACCCGGCACCGGCCGGCCAGGCGGCTGATCGGCCCGACGTTCGCCTCGACCGTCGCACCGTCGGGGACGCGGGCGAGGAGTTCCCCGGCCGCGACGACCCGCGGGGACGTGCGGTAGGTGGCGGTCTCGCTGAGCGCCGAGAGCGGCAGCGAGGGGGTGAGGGCGAGCGCGGCGGCGGCGGCGCAGGCGGGCAGCCGGTCGGCGTACTCGCGCAGCCAGGGGCGCGCGCTGCGGCGCGAGGTGTCGGCGGCATCGGCGAGGGCGAGGAACAGGACGGGCATCAGCACGGCGCTGTAGTGCCAGTCGGTGGACCAGTAGTGGTCGTCGCCGGACAGGAACCGCCAGCCCAGGGTGGGGGCGCCGGCCAGCAGGAGGGGGGAGCGCAGCGCGAGCAGCCCGGTGGTGGGCAGCAGGAGCCAGACGAGGGTGCGCAGCTTGGTGTCGGCGCCGGCGAAGGGGGAGGGCCCGTCGTCGACCTTGGTCCAGTAGTCGTAGCCGCCGGTGGTGTTGAAGGCGGGGATGACGGTGGTGAGGGTGAGGATCACGGCGGCCGCGCCGAGGACGGCGACGCCGGTCGCGTACGCGGCGGCGCGGCGCGAGTCCCGGCGCGCCCGCCAGGCCACCACCAGGGCGATCGTGGCGAGGGTGGCGCCCAGGTCCTCCTTGACCAGGACCAGTGGCGCGGCCCACAGGAGCGCGGTCCGCCACCGCCTGCGCAGGACGGCCTCGAGGGAGAAGGCGATCAGCGGGACGGCGAAGCAGATCTCGTGGAAGTCGAAGTCGGCCGCCTGCTGGATGCCCCAGGACAGGCCGTACGCGACGCCGGTCGCCGGCCCGGACGTCCGGCCCAGCAGCCGGGTGGCGGCGCGGGTGACGGGTATCGCGGCGAGGGCGAACAGCGCGGCCTGGGCGAGCAGGAGGGTGACGGGGGTGGGGAAGAGCCGGTAGGCGGGTGCGAGCAGGGCGGTGACGGGGCTGAAGTGGTCGCCCAGGATGTTGGTCCCCGGGCCCTTGAGGTCGGCGACCGGTGCCTGGAGGTGGGCGTAGCCGCGGACGGCCTGCTCGAAGATGCCCAGGTCCCAGGAGCGGGTCTCCATGCGGCGGTACCGCAGCACGGAGAGGGTGCCGTACGCGGCGAACAGCGCGAGCGCGAGGAGGTACGGCGCGCGGTCCGGCCAGGTCCGCCGCCGGGTTCCGGGCGGGGACGGACGGCGCGCGCCGGGTATTCGGATCTTTCCGGTGCCACCGGCGGGCGGGGCGAGGACGGCTCCACGCATGGGTGGGGGGCTCCTTCGGGTCACGTGCGGGTGCGGGGCCCGGTGGGGTGGTCGGTGGGCTTCCGGTGGGGCCGGAGGGGCCCCTGGCGTATACGTCCGGGGTGACGGTTGCGGTTGACACTTTGCCGCACGGATTTTCGGACGCTTCGGGGGGCGCTCCGTGGGGCGGGAGAGGTTTCGGGGGCGGGTGTCGGACCGACGTCGTACGCTGGAAACCCCCCGGCCCGTGAGACGTGTCGGGCGGTTCGCGTTGCCCACCCCCCTCGGATGGAAGCCTTCATGAGCCTGCACGGTCTGCTCGACGCCGTCGTCAAGGACCCCGCCCTCGCCGAAGCGGTGAAGGCCGCCGCCGACGGTCACCGGGCCCACGTCGACCTGGTCGGCCCGCCCGCGGCCCGTCCCTTCGCGCTCGCCGCGCTGGCCCGGGACGCCGGCCGCCCGGTGCTCGCCGTGACGGCGACCGGCCGGGAGGCGGAGGACCTGGCGGCCGCGCTGCGCACCCTGCTGGACCCGGACACCGTCGTGGAGTACCCGTCCTGGGAGACGCTGCCGCACGAGCGCCTCTCGCCCCGCTCCGACACCGTGGGCCGCCGCCTCGCCGTGCTGCGCCGCCTGGCCCACCCGTCGGCGGACGACCCGGCGACCGGCCCCGTCTCGGTGGTCGTGGCGCCCGTCCGCTCCGTGCTCCAGCCGCAGGTCAAGGGCCTGGGCGACCTGGAGCCCGTGTCGCTGCGCACCGGGCGGCAGGCGGATCTGAACGACATCGTGGAGGGCCTCGCCGCCGCCGCGTACACCCGCGTGGAGCTGGTCGAGAAGCGCGGCGAGTTCGCGGTGCGCGGCGGGATCCTGGACGTGTTCCCGCCGACGGAGGAGCACCCCCTGCGCGTCGAGTTCTGGGGCGACGACGTCGAGGAGATCCGGTACTTCAAGGTCGCCGACCAGCGGTCCCTGGAGGTCGCCGAGCACGGCCTGTGGGCGCCGCCGTGCCGCGAGCTGCTGCTGACGGAGCCGGTGAAGGCGCGGGCGGCGGCACTCGCCGAGGCCCACCCGGAGCTGGGCGACCTGCTCGGCAGGATCGCCGAGGGCATCGCGGTGGAGGGCATGGAGTCCCTGGCCCCGGTCCTGGTCGACGACATGGAGCTGCTGCTCGACGTACTGCCCGAGGGCTCCATGGCGGTGGTGTGCGACCCGGAGCGGGTGCGCACCCGGGCGGCCGACCTGGTGGCCACCTCGCAGGAGTTCCTGCACGCCTCGTGGGCGGCGACCGCGAGCGGCGGCCAGGCGCCCATCGACGTCGGCGCGGCCTCGCTGTGGGGCATCGCGGACGTCCGGGACCGGGCGCGCGAGCTGGGCATGATGTGGTGGACGGTGTCGCCGTTCGCGGCGGACGACGAGCTCGACGAGGACACGCTGAAGCTCGGCATGCACGCCCCCGAGTCGTACCGGGGCGACACCGCCCGCGCCCTCGCCGACACCAAGGGCTGGCTGGCCGACGGCTGGCGGACGGTGTACGTCACCGAGGCGCACGGCCCGGCGGCCCGCACGGTCGAGGTGCTGGGCGGCGAGGGCATCGCGGCCCGCCTGGACGGCGACCTGAAGGACATCACGCCGTCCGTGGTGCACGTGGCCTGCGGCTCGATCGAGTACGGGTTCATCGACCCGGTGCTCAAGCTCGCCGTCCTCACCGAGACCGACCTGTCCGGGCAGAAGGCGGCCGGCAAGGACGGGCAGCGGATGCCGACGCGGCGCCGCAAGACGATCGACCCGCTCACCCTGGAGGCCGGGGACTACATCGTCCACGAGCAGCACGGCGTGGGCCGCTACATCGAGATGGTGCAGCGCACCGTGCAGGGCGCCACCCGCGAGTACCTCCTCGTCGAGTACGCGCCCGCCAAGCGCGGCCAGCCCGGCGACCGCCTGTACATCCCCACCGACCAGCTGGAGCAGGTCACCAAGTACGTCGGCGGCGAGGCCCCGACCCTGCACCGGCTCGGCGGCGCCGACTGGACCAAGACCAAGGCCCGCGCCAAGAAGGCGGTCAAGGAGATCGCCGCCGACCTGATCAAGCTGTACAGCGCCCGTATGGCCGCGCCCGGCCACGCCTTCGGCCCGGACACCCCGTGGCAGCGGGAGCTGGAGGACGCCTTCCCGTACGCGGAGACCCCCGACCAGCTGTCCACCATCGCCGAGGTGAAGGAGGACATGGAGAAGACGGTTCCCATGGACCGGCTGGTCTGCGGCGACGTCGGCTACGGCAAGACGGAGATCGCCGTGCGCGCCGCGTTCAAGGCGGTGCAGGACGGCAAGCAGGTCGCGGTCCTCGTCCCGACCACGCTGCTCGTGCAGCAGCACTTCGGCACGTTCTCGGAGCGGTACTCGCAGTTCCCGGTCGTCGTACGGGCGCTGTCGCGCTTCCAGACGGACACGGAGGCGAAGGCGACGCTGGAGGGCCTGAAGGACGGCTCGGTCGACATCGTCATCGGTACGCACCGGCTGTTCTCGTCCGAGACCAAGTTCAAGGACCTGGGCCTGGTCGTCGTCGACGAGGAGCAGCGCTTCGGCGTCGAGCACAAGGAGCAGCTGAAGAAGCTGCGCGCCAACGTCGACGTGCTCACCATGTCCGCCACCCCGATCCCGCGCACCTTGGAGATGGCGGTGACCGGCATCCGGGAGATGTCGACCATCACCACGCCCCCGGAGGAGCGGCACCCGGTCCTCACCTTCGTCGGCCCGTACGAGGAGAAGCAGATCGGCGCGGCGATCCGCCGCGAGCTGCTGCGCGAGGGGCAGGTCTTCTACATCCACAACCGGGTGGAGTCCATCGACCGGGCGGCGGCCCGCCTCCGCGACATCGTCCCCGAGGCCCGCATCGCGATCGCCCACGGCCAGATGACCGAACAGGCCCTGGAGCAGGTGGTGGTGGACTTCTGGGAGAAGAAGTTCGACGTCCTGGTCTCCACGACCATCGTCGAGTCGGGCATCGACATCTCCAACGCCAACACCCTCATCGTGGAGCGCGGTGACAACTTCGGCCTGTCGCAGCTCCACCAGCTGCGCGGCCGGGTCGGGCGTGGCCGCGAGCGGGGGTACGCGTACTTCCTGTACCCGCCGGAGAAGCCGCTCACGGAGACCGCCCACGAGCGGCTCGCGACGATCGCCCAGCACACCGAGATGGGCGCCGGCATGTACGTCGCCATGAAGGACCTGGAGATCCGCGGCGCGGGCAACCTGCTGGGCGGCGAGCAGTCCGGCCACATCGCGGGCGTCGGTTTCGACCTGTACGTGCGCATGGTCGGCGAGGCGGTCGCCGACTACCGCGCCTCCCTGGAGGGCGGTGCGGAGGAGGAGCCGCCGCTGGAGGTCAAGATCGAGCTGCCGGTCGACGCGCACGTCCCGCACGACTACGCGCCGGGCGAGCGACTGCGCCTCCAGGCGTACCGGGCGATCGCCTCCGCGAACTCGGAGGAGGACATCAAGGCGGTGCGCGAGGAGCTCACCGACCGCTACGGCAAGCTCCCGGAGCCGGTGGAGAACCTCCTGCTGGTGGCCGGCTTGCGGATGCTGGCCCGCGCGTGCGGTGTCGGCGAGATCGTCCTCCAGGGCCCGAACATCCGGTTCGCCCCGGTGGAGCTGCGGGAGTCGCAGGAGCTGCGCCTGAAGCGCCTCCACCCCCGTACGGTGATCAAGGCGCCCGCCCGCCAGATCCTGGTCCCCCGCCCCACCACGGGCAAGATCGGCGGCAAGCCGGTGGTGGGCCGCGAGCTGCTGTCGTGGACGGGCGAGTTCCTAACCACGATCCTGGGGTCGTAGGGCCTGGAGGGGCGCGGCCGGGCGGGTGAGTACGGGGTGCCGGGCGCTGAGCAGGAATACCTGTGGCCGGCCGCCGGTCCGCGATCAAGACTGCGGTCATGACACTTTCCAGGGACAGCGCCCCGCCCGCCCCATCCGCCCTCGGGGGCCGGACACGCGGACCGTCCCGCGGGCGGCGGGGCGCCGCGCTCGCCGTGCTGTGCGCGCTCGCCCTCGCCGCCTGCGGCACCGAACGAGCCGGTGAACGGGGTGCGGGCGCCGGATCCCCGGACCCGGCCGCCCCGGCCGCGGCGGGACCGGCCGTCACCTCGCCGGCTGCCGCCGCACCCGCCGTCGCCCCGCCCGACGCGGCCGACGGGGCGACGGCCGCCGAGGAGGCCGAGTACCTGGCGTTCATGGAGCTCCTGGTCACCGTCGGCGAGCCGTGCGCCGGGGACCGCCCGGCCCCGGAACTCGGACCGGAACCGGGACCCGGATCGGGGCCGGAACCCGGGCCGGGATCCGAGCAGCCCCCCGTGGCCCCGCCCGCCGCCGGGGGGCCGCTGCCCGTACCGGACGAGCCTCCCGCCCCGTCCGCGCCCCGGGACCCGGAGGCCGCGAAGCAGGAGCAGGAGCTGTCCTCCGCGGAGGAGTGCGACGCCCGCCTGCACGCCCGCCGCGTCACGCAGGCCCTCAGGGACACGACCGGCCCGACACCGCGGAAGGTCGAGGAGATCCTGCGCGGCCTCGGCTACCTCGACGAGCGGATCCTGGGCCTGCGGAGCACCGGTGGCGCCGTGGAGTTCACCCTGGACCTCCGGATGATGGACGGACGGTTGTGCCTGTCGGGCAGCACCACCGGCACGAAGACCGTCATCGATCCGTACGGCGCCTCCACGGAGGTCGGCTGCCTGGACGTGCGGCGCCACCGCTGAACCCCGGCGGGCGCTCGTGCCCCGTCCCCGGCCCGCGCATCGCCGCGCCGGGTCCCCGCCCCGTGCGCCGCGGCGGCCCGGTCGCGCGGCCACCGCGGTGACGACGCGTCCGGGACCGGCGCGGGGGCGGGAACGCATCGGCCGGCCGTGGGAGATCGCCGGTCAGGCTTTGAAGAGCATGCCGGTGAGCGCCAGGAAGACGTCCTCCGGGGCCCGGTCGCCCACCGGGCCGGTGAGGTTGTGGGTCAGCAGCAGGGTGGCGAAGCCGTGGGCCAGGGACCAGGCGGCGATGCCCGCGAGTTGCGGGTCCTCCTCGTCGACCGCCCCGGCCACCGCCTCCCGCAGGCGGTCGCCCGCACGGGACCTGGCCTCCTGGAGCGCGGGGTCGTCCGGCCGGTGGAGGTCCGGCTGGAACATGACCTGGAAGTGGGCCGGGTGGTCCATGGCGAAGCGGACGTACCGCACGCCCGCGTCCCGCAGGCCCGCCGCGTCCGCGAGGCTCGCCGCCAGGAGGCCGAAGCCCTCCGCCGCGACGGCGGTGAGGAGGCCGGCGCGGTCCTTGAAGTGGTGGGCCGGGGCCGCGTGGGAGACGCCCGCCCGGCGGGCGAGGTCGCGGAGGCTGAGGGCGGCCGGGCCGTCGGAGCCGATGACGTCGAGGGCGGCGGTGAGCACGGCCCGCCGCAGGTCGCCGTGGTGGTAGGCGCGCTGACTGCTCATGGGGCCACCGTACGCTCAATCTAGTCATTGACAAGTCGGGGGCGAGGGCGGACGCTGAATCTGGACAGTGACTAGACGGAGGCGTGGCATGGACCAGGACCTGGGTCGCGTACGGCAGTTGTGGCACCTGCTGGAGCCCCTGCACGCGGTGCTCTACTACGCGCCGGAGGCCTTCGAGGAGGCCGCCGCGCTCGGGTACGGGACCGAGGAGCGCTGGCCGTCCTACTTCGCGTGGCGGGCGGCGCCGCTGGGGCCGGTGGGCGCCGGGCCGGTGGCGTCCGCGTTCTACGGCTTCAGCCCCGCGATGGTGGAGCGGTACGTGCCGGCCGCGTGGCAGGTCGCCGCGCCCGGGGACGTCCTGGTGGCGCGACTGCGGGCCGTGGACCGCTTCTACCGGCGGCTGCTCGGGGAAGAGGTGGGCGCGCTGAAGGAGGCCGCCGCCCTCGCCCGGCGCGCCGCCGGGGCGGCCGTCCACGCCGGGCGGCCGCTCGCCGCCGCCAACGCCGCGCTGGAGTGGCCCGAGGAGCCGCACCTGGTGCTGTGGCAGGCCGCGACCGTGCTGCGCGAGCACCGAGGGGACGGCCACCTCGCCGCGCTGCTCACCGCCGGGCTCGACCCGGCCGAGTCGCTGGTCTCCTTCGCCGCGGTCGGCGCCGCCTCCCGGGAGGTCTTCGCGAGCCGGGGCTGGAGCGGCGAGGAGTGGGAGGCCGCCCGTGAGCGGCTCACCGCGCGCGGGCTCGTCACGGAGGCGGGCACCGCGACCGAGGCGGGACGTGCGCTGCGCGACGAGGTGGAGCGCCGTACCGACGAGTTGGCCGCGGGGCCCTGGGCGGCGCTCGGCGCCCAGGACACCGCGCGGCTCGCGGAGGCGCTCGGCGGCGTGTGGCTCGCCGTCATCGGCAGCGGCCTCCTGCCGGGCGAGAACACCCTGGGCATCGGCAAGGTGTAGCCGCGGCGCCTACCATGCGGGAATGCCCATGACACGGAAGCCGCCCCGGCCGTCGGTGCTCACCGCCGCCGCGACGCTCGCCGCGTCGCTCGTCACGGGGTGCGGGGCGGGCGGCCCGTTGGACGGTGGCGGGTCGCCGGGGCCCGGACCGGCGCCAGCGGGGCGGACCGCCCCGCTGGACAACCCGGACGGCACGAAGCCGGGCCTCGCGCCCCTCGTGTCGGACGCCGACCGGGCGGAGGCCCGCCGACTCGTCGAGGCGCTCGCCGTCAAGGGGCGCGGCCCCAGGACGGGGTACGACCGTGACGAGTTCGGGTACGCCTGGATGGACACCGCCGACGGCGTACCGCTGGCCCGCAACGGCTGCGACACCCGCAACGACCTGCTGCGCCGGGACGGCAGGGAACTGCGCTTCCGGTCCGGTTCCGACTGCGTGGTCGTGGCGATGACGCTGCACGACCCGTACACCGGCAAGGACATCGCCTGGAAGAAGGCCGAGGCGGCCGAGGTGCAGATCGACCACGTCGTGCCGCTGTCCTACAGCTGGCAGATGGGAGCCTCCCGCTGGCCGGAGGGCAAGCGGGCCCGCCTGGCCAACGACCCGTTGAACCTGCTGCCGGTGGACGGGCCGACCAACAGCCGTAAGGGCGACTCCGGTCCGGCGTCCTGGCTGCCGCCGGAGACGTCGGTCCGGTGCGCCTACGCGGTGCGGTTCGCCCAGGTGGCGGAGAAGTACGAGCTGCCGGTCACCGCCGCGGACAAGGACGCGATGCTGCGGCAGTGCGGCGGTTGAGGCGTGAGCTGCAGGGGCCGCTGTGGCTGATGCGTGGCCTGTGGTCCGGGTTCATACCGCACGACCCGATCGGCCGGGCCGCCATCGGGCGGATCGTGGCGGAGCTGCCGGAGTACGTGCTGGTGGCCACCGGCGCCGACGGGGCGGTGGTGGCGCGGCCGTTCGGCGTTCCGTACGGGGGAAGGGTCTCTCCGTCCGGATGCCGGCGGCGATGCGGGACGACGCGCGGGGGCTGGGCTTCGGTGAGGACGTCGCGCCGGTCCGGCCCAGCGGCTAGCACTGTAGGCGGCGCGGGCACACGGAAGAGCCGGGCAGGCCGTCCCCTCCGACGGTCCGTCCGGCTCCCCCGTGCCCCCCGTGCCCCCCGTGGGCCTCGTTACTCCGCCCCGAGCTCGTCGAGGTCGAGGATGTCCTTGGCGGCCGGCTTCTTCGCCGGGACCGGCTTGTCGTAGTCGAGGAAGGACATGGTTCCCGGCTCCTCGCCGCCCTTCTGCTCGATCTTCAGCAGGTAGGGCCGCCCCTCGGTGGCGACGTAGAACCTGTACGTCGTGTCACCGTCCTTCTCGGTGAGCGTCAGCGCCTTCTTGCCGTTGACGGTGGTCTCCTCGCCCCGCTGCGCGAGACTGACGCCTGTCTCGAACTCGGCGAGCATCGCGTCCAGTTCGCACATCTCAAGGCTGTCCTTGGCCTCCGGGTCGGTGACGTCGGTCTGCATCCAGCGGCCCTTGAGCATCTTCAGGACGGCTTCCGTCTCCTCCTTGGAGCCGCCCTTGTTCTGGTCGCGCAGGAAGGCCTCGTCGAAGCGCATGTAGGCGACCTTGCCGGTCTTGATCAGCTCCATGGTGCCGGTGGCGCCCATGGTCATGGTCCCCGCGCACCGGCCCTGGGTGTCCAGCGCCATGAAGGCCTTGATCGGGCCGTCGGCCGTCGTGAGGTTCGCGTCGAGGGTGAGGGAGCCGGCCGTCTTGGTCGCCTTGACGGCCTTGTTGGCGATCTGCGGGCCGGACAGGCCGGGGAAGGGGCCGGCGTCCTTCGCCGTGCCGCCGGCGGAACCGGACGTACCGCAGGCCGTGAGGGCCAGCGCGGCGGCGACGCAGAGGACGGCCGGGACGGGACGCTTGAGGGTGCGGGCGACGGTGGAAGACATGGGGGTGCTTTCTCCGGATAAGGGGGAGCGGGGGAGGGAAGTGCGGGGAGGGGAGGCGCGGCGGGGCCGGTCAGAGCTTCAGGTCCCACTGCGTGGCGTCGTAGTCGAAGCCGGGGGTGACCTCGACGGTCAGCGACTTGGCGTCGGCGGGGGCGTCGAAGGCGTACTTCACCGTGGCCTTCTTGCCGGGCAGGATGCTGCCGGTGAAGCCCGTGCCGTAGGTCTCGCCGTCGAAGATCTCCTCGGCGGTGACCCCGTTCTCACCGGCGCGGGCCCCGACGGTGAGGCCGTCGGTGGAGAACTTCTTCTTGCCGGCGTTCTCGACGGTGATCGTCAGCTCGTAGACCTTGTTGCCCTCGGTGTGGCCGATCGCGAACTCGCCCGCCTTGGCTGACGTGGCCGCGGAGACGGTCACCTGGAGGTCGTCGTCGTAGACCGAGGTGTCGTCGGCGGCCAGGGGCTTGCCCTTGTCGCCGTCCTCGGCGGTCCCGGCGGATCCGGCGTCCTTCCCGGCGGCGGGGGCGCCGCCCTTGCCGGCGGCCGGGTCCTTCGGGGCCGTGCTGCTCGATGCCTTGGTGGCCTCGTTCACCGCGTCGTCCACGACCTTGTAGAGGATGACCGCGCCGACGACCGACAGGATCATCGCGATCAGGCCCAGGACCGCGCCGGCCGTCGTGACGCCCTTGTTGGCGGCCTCCCCGCGCTTGACGCGGCCGCGGCCGGCCAGGCCGAGGACCAGGGCGATGAGACCGAGGATGCCGGCCAGCCAGAACATCAGCGGGATGACGCCCGCCAGGGTGCCGATGATGCCGAGGATCAGTGCCGCGGTGCCCAGTCCGTTACGGGCGGGTCGCGGCGGCTGCTGGTGGACCGGGGCGCCGTACTGGCCGCCGGGGTCCCCGCCGTACTGGCCGGTGCCGGGGTAGGGCTGGGTGCCGTGCTGGGGCTGCTGCGAGAAGTCGGACATGGATGCCCTCCGGGACAGTGACATAGCTGTGTACCGGGGCTTTGCAGCTGCCCCGTGTGGCGACGGGTCAATAAGACCAGAGTGTGTGAACCGAGTCAACACGGTTCACAGTGTGGAGCTTCGATCACATTGTGAAGCGGAGGGTCTTGTGTACAGCTGTAGGATCGGCGCCACAGCGACAGACATGGGCGAAGGGAGTCGGCCGGTGCCGGACAACGCAGCAGAGGTGACCGCGGCCGGGATCGCCCGCCTCGCCGGAGTGGGACGGGCCGCGGTCAGCAACTGGCGGCGCCGGCACGCCGACTTCCCCAAGCCCGTCGGCGGCACCGAGACCAGTCCGTCGTTCGCGCTCGCCGACGTCGAGCGCTGGCTGCGCGTCCAGGGCAAGCTCGCCGAGGTGCCGCTGCGCGAACGGGTCTGGCAGCAGATCGCCGGCCATCCCGCCGGGGCGGTCACCGCCCTGGTGCACGCGGGGTGCGCCCTCCTCCTCGTACGGGAGAGGTCCAGCGGCTGGCTGGAGATGACCGCCGTGTCCGACGAGCGCATGACCGAGCTGCTGCCCGCCGCCCTGGAGGAGATCCTCACGCTCCGCCTCGGCCCCGAGCGGGCCGTCCCCACGCCGAACCCGACCGAACTCGCGCCCTCCGTCCCGCTGCTGCGTGCCGCCACCGAGCTCGCCGCCGAGGCGGGCGCCCGGCAGGCCTTCGAGTTCCTCCTCGGCCGTCACCTGGACGCCAACCCGCGCCAGTACACCCTCACCCCGTCCGGCCCGGCCGCCCTCATGGCCGAACTCGCCGGACCGGCCGACACCGTCCTCGACCCCGCCTGCGGCACCGGCGCCCTGCTGCGCGCCACCGCCACGCCCGCCGCCCTGTACGCCCAGGAGACCGACCGCGACCTGGCCGCGCTCACCGCGCTCCGCCTCGCGCTGCACTCCGGCGCCGACGTCCGCGCCCACGCCGGCGACTCGCTGCGCTCCGACGCCTTCCCGCGGCTCACCGCCGACGCGGTGCTCTGCCACCCGCCGTTCAACGAACGCAACTGGGGCCACGAGGAACTGGCCTACGACCCGCGCTGGGAGTACGGCTTCCCCGCCCGCACCGAGTCCGAACTGGCCTGGGTGCAGCACGCCCTGGCCCGGCTGCGGCCCGGCGGCACCGCCGTCCTGCTGATGCCCCCCGCCGCCGCTTCGCGCCGCTCCGGCCGCCGCATCCGCGCCGACCTGCTGCGGCGCGGCGCGCTGCGGGCGGTCGTCGCACTGCCGGCCGGGGCGGCACCCCCGTACGGCATCCCGCTCCACCTGTGGGTGCTGCGCAAGCCGGTCGCGGGCGCCCCCACGTCGCCCGCGCTGCTGGTCGTCGACACCGCCGAGCACACCGGCGCGGGCCGCGACAAGCTCGACTGGCCGACCGTCCACACCGCCGTGCTCGACGCCTGGCAGCCCTTCGACAAGCACGGCACCGTCGCCGAACGGCCCGGCGCCCACCGCTGCGTCCCGGTCATCGAACTCCTCGACGACGACGTCGACCTCGCGCCCGCCCGCCACCTGCCGCCCCCGGCCGCCGCCGGCGGGGCGGAGGAACTGGCCGGGGTCCGCGACCGGTTGACCGCCGTACTGCGCCGCACCGGCGAGCTGACCCCGCCGCCCGCCCGTACCGCCTCCCACCCGGAGGCCGCCCGCCTCCCCGGCGTCACCGTGGGCGAACTGGCCCGCACCGGCGCCCTGGAACTGCGCGCGGGCGGATCCGGAACCGCCCCCGGAACCGGATCCGCCCCCGGAACCGCGACCGGCTCCGCCGTGCCCGTCCTCACCGAGCAGGACGTCCTGGCCGGCCAGGCCCCCTCGGGGACCCTCCCCGAGGGCACCGGCGAGGAGCCCGTGCTCGTCCGCGCCGGTGACGTCGTCGTCCCGGTGCTGGGCGGCGGGTCGGTCGCCCGCGTCGTCGACGACACCGCCGAGGGCGCCGCCCTCGGCCGCAACCTCCAGCTGCTGCGCCCCGACCCGGCGGCGATCGACCCCTGGTTCCTGGCCGGCTTCCTGCGCGGCACCGCCAACAACCGGCAGGCCAGCAGCTACGCGTCCACGGCGACCCGGCTCGACGTGCGGCGCCTCCAGCTGCCCCGGCTCCCGCTCGCCGAACAGCGGCGGTACGGGGAGACGTTCCGGGCGCTCGCCGAGTTCGAGGAGACGCTGCGCCTCGCGGGGCGGCTGGGTGAGCGGCTGGTGCGGGGCATGTACGACGGGCTCACGGACGGCACGGTCGAGGCCGCACCGGGCGATTGATCATTTCCACAACGGTTCGTACAACCCCGGCGCCGCTGTCGGTGTCGATGTATACGCTCGTCCTCTCGTCCGACTCGCCGGGTCGGCACACGTCCTCCAGGAGCAGTAATGCACGGCCACGGCCACGCACCGCCTCAGCCAGGGCGACCCGCCGACGGCACGCTGGTCGCCCTGCGCACGCTCTTCGTGGCCCTCACCGTGCTGAGCTGCGGGTTCCTCGCCTGGACCCCGCTGCTGAGGCTGGCCGTCGTCACCCGCAAGGTTCTCGACTGGGTCCTGTTCTGCGTGGTCCTGCTGTCCGGCGTCGGCATGTTCGTCTTCCTGGGCGAGTCCGTGCCGGAGGACGAGCGGCAGGAGATGAGCGACGGCTCGGCACTGTTCTTCGGAGGGTGGATGCTGGTCACCATCCTGGGCGTCACCATCTACTACCTGGTCGCGGAGATACGGCACTACGGGCGCGCGAGCGCGCCCGCCGCGGTCTTCGGGCCGCCGCCCACCACCGGTTACGGCTACCCGCAGGTCGCACCCCCGGCCCAGCAGACCTACCCGCGGCCGGTGCAGCCCCAGCCGCACCACCCGACGCCGCCTGCCGCGGCCGGCCCGGTCCCGCCCCGGCACCAGCCGCAGACCCAGCAGCAGCCGCACCAGCCCCAACCCCAGCAGCCGACCTCCGCCAAGCCCACGTCGCAGCGCATCCACCAGGTGCGCGCCGAGCTCGACGAGCTCAGCGACCTCCTCCGCCGGGAGCCGCAGGATCCCTGGGAAGAGGGCAAGTGAACGGCCGGGTGATCGCCGGGCGGTACGAGCTGTCGACCGTCATAGGGCAGGGCGGCATGGGCCAGGTGTGGACCGCCTACGACGGGCGGCTCGACCGCCGCGTCGCCGTCAAGCTGCTGCGGCCCGACCACATGGCCGCCGCCACCGGCGCCGACGAGATGCGCCGGCGCTTCGTCCGCGAGTGCCGGGTCACCGCGCAGGTCTCCCACCCCGGGCTGGTCACCGTGCACGACGCCGGCAGCGACGACGACGACCTGTACCTGGTGATGCAGTACGTGGAGGGCGCCGACCTCGCCGACCACCTCGCCGAGCACGACCCGTACCCCTGGCAGTGGGCGGTGTCCGTCGCCGCGCAGCTGTGCGCGGTGCTCGCCGCCGTGCACGCCGTGCCGATCGTCCACCGCGACCTCAAGCCGCGGAACGTCATGGTCAAGCCCGACGGCACGGTCACCGTCCTCGACCTGGGCGTCGCTTCCGTCATCGACACCGACACCACCCGCCTCACGCACACCGGTTCGCCCATCGGCAGCCCCGCCTACATGGCGCCCGAGCAGGCCATGGGCGGCGCCGTCGGCCCGTACACCGACCTGTACGCGCTCGGCGCGCTGCTCCACGAACTGCTCAGCGGCAACGTGCCGTTCGCCGGCTCCACCGCCCTCGGCGTGCTCCACCGCCACCTGTACGAGCCGCCGCTGCCCGTCCGCCAGCTCCGCCCGGAGGTCCCCGAGGCGCTGGAGGCCCTGGTCCTGCGGCTGCTGGCCAAGGACCCGCAGCACCGCCCGTCCGGCGCGCAGGAGGTGTACGAGGCGCTCGCCCCGCTGCTTCCCGGGCGCGGTGTGCCGACCGGCCCGCTCGACCCCACGCGCCCCTTCCTGCGCCCGCACGCGCCGTGGCCGGACCGGGTCACCACGCCCGCGCCCGTGCCGCAGCCGCCCGCCGCGACCCGCCCCGACGTCGCGGCCGCCGTGGAGGAGGTCAAGCGGCTGCTCGGCGAGGGCAGCATCACGCAGGCGGTCGACATCCTCGGCGGGATCCTCCCGGCCGCCGCCGCCGAGCACGGCGAGCACTCCCCGGTCGTCCGGATCCTGCGCAAGCAGTACGCGACGACGCTGATGGACGACGGCCAGTTCCGGCGGGCCCTGCCCGAGTTGCGGAGGCTGGCCGACGACCGGGCGGCGGAGGCGGGCCCGGCCGATCCGCAGACGCTCCAGTTCCGGTACGACGCGGCGCTGTGCCTGGAGCAGCTGGGCGAGACGGCCGCCGCGCTCGCCGAGTACCGGGCGGTCCTGCCGTACTACACGGCCAGCGGGACCGCCGCGACCGACCCGGCCCGCGCGTTCGACATCCGGCACCGCATCGGGCACCTGCTCCTCGCGATGGGCGACCACACCGCGGCCCAGCAGCAGTTCCAGAACCTGCTGTACGACACGGAGCGGGTGTACGGCCCGTACCACCCGCTGCCGGCGGAGCTGCGCCGGGCGCTGGAGCGCCAGCGGCAGATGCGCGGCGTGTGACCCGGCGGCCGGCCGGCCCGGGCGCCTCCGCCGCCCCGGGCGCCTGTGTCCCGGCCGTCGCCGCCCCCCGGCCGGGGCCTCAGGCCGCCCGGCAGTACACCGAGTCGGCCACCCGCCCGAGCCCGGTGAGCCCCGCCGGGCGCGGCTGGTCGCCGAGGACGACGACCGCGCCGGGAGCCGCGAGGTCCCGCACGGCCGCCAGGTCGGGCCGGCCGGTCACCACGATCACGCCGTAGCGGCGGTCGGCGATGCGTTCCCGCACGGCCGGGTCGTCGAAGCCGCCCCGCTCGATGCGCGCCGCGTCCGCCGGCCCTGTCGCGCCGCCCAGGGCCAGGTTGCCGCGGACCACGTCCTCCCGGGTGGGAGAGCCGTCCAGCGGGTCCACGATCGTCAGCCGCGCCTCGACGCCGCCGCGCCGCAGCATCCGACGCAGCGCGGCGGCGAACAGACCGTGGGCGGTGCCGATCTCCAGCACCTCGCCGTTCGGCGGGGCGAGCAGCGGGACGGTCGTGAGCCGCCCGCAGACGTCGGAGACCGAGCCGGCCAGGCCGCCGGCGCCGAGCGCCTCCAGCGCCACCAGGTGGCGGTAGGCGACGGTGACGTCGTGCCGGGCCCGGTCGCCGTCGTCGCCGGTGACGGCGCGCACTTCGCGTACGAGGGTGTCGACCTGGGTGGCGGTGGGCATCCGGTGCCCGTCACGCCCGGCCTGGTCCAGCAGCAGGCCGAGGCCGTAGCTCTGGCGGCGCAGGTCGGCCACCGCGTGGTGCAGGGCGTCGAGGTCGGTCTGGAGCGCGCTGGTCGCGCGCTCCATGCGCTGCTCGACCAGGGCGAACGCGGGGCGCATGACCCGCTTCGCCAGCCGGTTGCTCAGAAGAGAGGGCATGCGGGGCAAGCTACGCCGCCCCCCTGCCGGGCGGGTCACGGCCCGGTGGTGCGGCGGTGAAGTCTTGGTGGCGCGCAGGCGACCCTTACGCGGGTGACGTCGGGCACGCGGTCCTCGGAACCGACCGGGTACCACCGCTTCTTCAAGGGCCCTTCCGCCGGGGTGGAATTCCGCGCCACCACTTTCCCGTACGCAGACGTACGGCGTGATGCCGGGACTCGTCGGGGAGTATGTGGGCCGTACCCATGACGAGGTGCGAAGGCGCCCGCACTTCCCGGTGAAGGCGACCAGCGCGCCCGTACCGCACCGCCGACCCCGTGGGGAGCTCGTAAGCCGATGACCGTCCGCGGCCAGATCGTCAGGTTCGCGCTGGTGGGTGTGGTGAACACCGCCGCCTACTACGGCTTCTACCTGTCGTTCCTGGCGCTGGGCCTGCCCTATGTGGCCGCCCACGTGGCCGCCTTCCTGCTGGCCATGACCGGGTCGTTCTTCCTGAACTGCCGCTTCACCTACCGGACCCGCCCCACGTGGCGGAAGTTCGTGCTGTTCCCGCTCACCAACGCCGCGAACTTCGTGATCACCACGAGCGGCGTCTGGCTGCTGGTCGACCTGGCGGGCTTCTCCAGCCGCTGGGCCCCGCTACTGGCGGCCGCCGCGGCCGTTCCCGTCACCTTCGTGGTCTCGCGGACGATCATGCTGCGGCCCGAGACCCGCCGGACCGGTGACTCGTTGATCGAAGCAGTGGCCTCGAAGTAGTGGCCTGAGCCACATTCACTGCCTACCATCGATCACCGCAAGGTCGTTCACACTGACGCACGACCCACGCCGGGAGGCTCCTTTGCACCGCCTGCATCGCCGCCGTCGCACCGCGCTCTCCGTCTCCGCCGCGCTGCTCGCCGCGGCTCCGCTCCTGACCGCCTGCGGAAGCGACGCCCATCCCGGCGCGGCGGCCGTCGTCGACGGCGACCGGATCGAGGTGGCCGCGCTCCAGGCCCAGGTCAGGGACGTACGCAGCGCCCAGGAGGCGTCGCCGCAGGCGAGGCAGCTGATCGAGGCGACCGGTGACCTGAACCGCGAGAAGCTCAACGGCATGATCTTCGACCGGGTGGTGCGGAAGGTCGCCGCCGACCAGGGGATCACCGCCAGCCGCAAGGAGATCCAGGAGACCCGGCGGGCCGCGGCGGCCCAGAGCGGCGGCGAGGAGCAGCTCGCCGCGATGCTGCTCCAGCAGCAGGGCGTCGCGCCGGACGAGATCGACGACGTGGTGCGGCGCAACGTCCTCATGAACAAGATCGCCGCGAAGCTGGGCGCGGGGAACACCCCGGAGGGGCAGCAGAAGCTCACCGAGGTCTTCGCCGCCGCGTCCAAGGCGCTCGACATCGACGTGAACCCCCGGTACGGCACCTGGGACAACGACAAGATCCAGCTGGGCGAGTACCGCGCGCCCTGGCTGCGGCAGCCGGCCGAGAAGCAGCAGATGTAGGTTCGAGGGGTGAACGCCGACACCCCCGAAACCCCCGACACCCCGGACTCCGACGGCCCCGGCCGGGTCGTCCTGCTCACTGCCAGCCACCGCGTCGCGCCCGGGCTGCTGTCCTGGCCGGCTTGGCGGGTGCTGCACGCCGCCGACCGGGTGCTGTGCGCCGACGACGCGCACCCGCAATTGCCGTACCTGCGCGAGGCCGGCGTCGCCGTGGAGATCGCCGCGCCCACCGCGCGGGAGCTGGTGGACGCCTGCGCGGGAGGCCGCACGGTCGTCGTCGTGGCGGGCGGTGAGGGCGACGGCGCGCTGACCGACGGGCTGGCCCGGATGGCGGGCTCCGGCCGGGTCGCGATGCCCGACCTGGAGCTGCTGCCGGGGTCGTACGACCTGCCGGGCGCGCGGCTGCTGGACCTGGTGGAGGTCATGGACCGGATCCGCCGGGAGTGCCCCTGGTCGTCGCGGCAGACTCACGGGGGTCTGGCGAAGTACGGCATCGAGGAGGCGTACGAGCTGGTCGAGGCCATCGAGGACGGCGACCGCGACGAGCTGCGCGAGGAGCTCGGGGACGTCCTGCTCCAGGTCGTCTTCCACGCGCGGATCGCCGAGGAGCACGAGGAGGAGCCGTTCTCCGTCGACGACGTGGCGGGCACGATCGTCGAGAAGCTCATCCACCGCCACCCCCACGTGTTCGGCGAGGAGCGCGCGGAGACGCCGGAGGAGGTCAAGGCGCACTGGCTGCGCACCAAGGCGATCGAGAAGCGGCGGGCGTCGGTGACCGACGGCGTCCCGCTCGGCCAGCCGGGCCTCGCGCTGGCGGCCAAGCTCGCGAGCCGGGTCCGCACCGCGGGCCTGGAGGTCGCCCTCCCGGCCGGTGAGGGTGTCGGCTACGAGCTGCTGGCCCTCGCCGTACGCGCCGAGGCGGAGGGCGTGGACCCGGAAGCCGCCCTCCGCGCGGCGGGCCGCGCCTACCGCGACGCCATCCGCGCGGCGGAGGGCCCGGGGGCGCCGGATACCGTCGAGGGGTGAACGCCCCGCACGACGCCCCGCACGACGCCCCGCGCCGCCCCTGCTCCCCGCCGGACGGCGCCGCAGCCGCCCCGCCCGCGCACGGCACCCCGTCCGCCCCGGGCCACCCACAGGACCCGGGCGCCCCACAGGACCCGGGCGCCGCGCAGGACCCGGACGCCCCACAGGACCCGGACGCCCCACAGGACGCGGGCGCCGCGCAGGACCCGCACGCGACGCCGGAACCGCGAGGCGCCGCCCGCGTCTCCCCGGGCGCCCCGGGGGACGGAGCGCGGGGGTGCCCGGCCGCGACCGCGCCCGAGCTGTTCACGTGGGAGTTCGCGACCGACCCCTATCCCGCGTACGCCTGGCTGCGGGAGCACGCGCCCGTGCACCGCACCCGGCTGCCCAGCGGGGTCGAGGCGTGGCTGGTGACGCGGTACGCGGACGCCCGGCAGGCGCTGGCCGACCAGCGGCTCAGCAAGAACCCGGCGCACCACGACGGGACCGAGCACGCCAGGGGCAGGACCGGCATCCCGGGCGAGCGCAAGGCCGACCTGATGACGCACCTGCTGAACATCGACCCGCCGGACCACACCCGGCTGCGACGGCTGGTGTCGAAGGCGTTCACGCCCCGCCGGGTCGCCGCCTTCGCCCCGCGCGTACAGGAGCTGACCGACCGGCTGATCGACGACTTCGCGGCGAGGGGCAGCGCGGACCTCATCCACGAGTTCGCCTTCCCTCTCCCCATCTACGCCATTTGCGACATGCTCGGCGTCCCCCGCGAGGACCAGGACGACTTCCGCGACTGGGCCGGAATGATGATCCGGCACGGCGGCGGGCCGCGCGGTGGGGTCGCGCGGTCGGTCAAGAAGATGCGCGGGTACCTCGCCGAGCTGATCCACCGCAAGCGGGAAGGTCTGCGGGAGGAAGGGGGCGACGACCTGATCTCGGGGCTCATCAGGGCCTCGGACCACGGCGAGCACCTCACCGAGAACGAGGCCGCCGCGATGGCGTTCATCCTCCTGTTCGCCGGCTTCGAGACGACCGTGAACCTGATCGGCAACGGGGTCCACTCCCTCCTCCGCCACCCGGACCAGCGCGAGCGCCTCCAGGCCTCCCTCGCCGCGGGCGAACCGGGGCTGCTGGAGACGGGCGTGGAGGAACTGCTGCGCTTCGACGGGCCGGTGGAGCTGGCGACGTGGCGGTTCGCGACCGAACCGCTCACCATCGGCGGTGAGCGGATCGCGGCCGGCGACCCCGTCCTCGTCGTCCTCGCCGCGGCCGACCGCGACCCGGAGCGGTTCGCCGAGCCGGACACGCTCGACCTGTCGCGGCGGGACAACCAGCACCTGGGTTACGGGCACGGCATCCACTACTGCCTCGGCGCGCCGCTCGCCCGGCTGGAGGGGCAGACCGCGCTCGCGACGCTGCTGACCCGGCTGCCCGACATCCGGCTCGCGGTGGATCCTGCCGATTTGCGGTGGCGCGGGGGGCTCATCATGCGTGGATTGCGTACGCTCCCGGTCGAGTTCACCCCATTGGCGAAGGACGCGAACTGACGGTCCGTCATTTCTGTGATCCTCGCGTGATCTCCGCTGCATCGACTTGTGACTGACGTTCGAATGCCGCTACGTTCACCGTCACCTCAGCAGTCACGCGAAAGGCAGCACCGCATGCGCTCCGGGAACGGCCGGCACCGACGACCCCGTCAAGCCCCCGCCATCGTTGTCGCGGCAGGGGTGACCGGATCCGCCATCGCGCTCCCGTTGCTCGGCGCGGGCTCCGCGACGGCGGCCGACGCCACCACCTGGGACCGGGTCGCCGAGTGCGAGTCCGGCGGCCTGTGGAGTGCCGACCTCGGCAACGGCTTCTACGGCGGCCTCCAGATGTCGCAGGCGACCTGGGAGTCGTACGGGGGTCTGGCGTACGCCGCGCGCCCCGACCTCGCCAGCCGCGCCGAGCAGATAGCCGTCGCCGAGAAGGTCTACGCCGCGACGGGCGTCCGGACCTGGGAGACCTGCGCCCCCGTCGCGGGCCTCGGCGGCGCCACCGCGACGCCGGACGCCGATCCCACGGGCACCGCCCCGGCCGCGCCCGGTGCTACGGACCCGGTCGGGACGCTCGAGGACCCGGGCACGCCCGAGGCCACCCGGCCCGCCGACCCGCTCCTGCCCGGCGAGCCCGTCACCACGGCGCCCGACGCGCCGCGGAGCCCCGCGTCCGGCGCCGGCAAGCACCGTGGCGAGCCCGCGAAGGAGGAGGGCGCGGTGACCGACCCGGTCGCCCCCGCCGACCCCACCGCGCCGACCGCCCCCGCCGACCCCGGCGCGCCGCTCAAGCCCGGCACTCCGGCGGCCGAAGGCACCCTGGAGCCCACCGATCCCGCAGACACCGGCAATTCGGTCATCGACCGCGAAAAGGACGGGCATCCCTCCCGGGGTGACGGGGCGACACGTGACCCCGGGACCGTCGGCGCCGGCGTGTACACGGTGCGGCCCGGCGACAACCTGTCGGTCATCGCGGACGAGCACAAGGTCGCCGGCGGCTGGTCCGCCCTCTACGAGGCCAACCAGGACACCGTCGGCGCCGACCCGGACCTCATCCTCCCTGGCCAGAGCCTGGAACTGACGCCGGATCAGCCTAAGGAATGAGACCGTATGTCCGCTTCTGTGTAAGTGAGACATGAATCTCTTCAGCCTGATGGGTGCGCCCCGGCCGTCCGAACCGCACAATCCGCCCTTCACCTGCGTAAACGCCCGTCAAGGGTGGGGGAGTAAGGGCGGATTGACCCCGATGTCCGTCTTTGAACTTCGGGAAGGTCTGTGTCTACGGTCGTGACCGCTCGCCATCGCGGGCCCCATCGACCGGAACGCCGAATCCTGCCGCCGGTCGACGGGAACAGTCGTCGCGTCATGCGCCGAAGGCAGGAGCGGGGGACCCAAGGTAAGTGCCGGGTCCGGCCATGGAGACATGGCGGGAACCGGCTTGGGGTGAAGCCGAGCGCACAGCTGTGCCGCACGGCCGGGCCACTCACTCGCCCGAACCCGACAGCTCACCTCGCAGGCGTCGGTGAGGAGATGTCCCATGCTGTTTTCCGGCAAGTCCAAGCACCGTCGCCCCTCCAAGGCCGCCCGATTCGTCGCCTTCGCCGGTATCACCGGTGCCGCCGTCGCCGCCCCGCTGATGGGCGCCACGACCGCCTCGGCCGCCACCACCGCCGAGTGGGACAAGGTCGCCCAGTGCGAGTCCGGCGGCAACTGGTCCATCAACACCGGCAACGGCTACTACGGCGGCCTCCAGTTCTCGGCCTCCACCTGGGCCGCGTACGGCGGTACCGCGTACGCCTCGACCGCCGACCAGGCGTCCAAGTCGCAGCAGATCGAGATAGCCGAGAAGGTCCTCGCGGGCCAGGGCAAGGGCGCGTGGCCGAGCTGCGGCGTCGGCCTCTCCGGAGCCGCGTACGACGGCGGTGGCGCCGAGCAGGCCCAGCCGCAGCAGGAGCGCGAGGCCGAGCAGCCCACCACGCGCAGCCAGCAGCGCACCGCGCCGCAGGCCGAGGCCGCGCCGAAGACCGAGGCCGCGCCGAAGACCGAGGCCGCGCCGAAGGCCGAGTCGAAGAAGACCGTCACCACCCCGACCGGCAAGAAGGTCGAGAAGGGTGACGGCGAGTACAAGGTGAAGGCCGGCGACACCCTCGGCATCATCGCCACCGAGAAGAAGGTCGCCGGCGGCTGGGAGAAGCTCTTCCAGCTGAACAAGGACATCGTCGACGACGCCGACCTGATCTACCCGGGTCAGCAGCTCCACCTGAGCTGACCCCCGGACCGCCCCGGCCCCGCGCGTTCCTCCCCGTAGCCCTGTGGGCCGGGCGGGACCCCGGGCCGGGGTTTTCCCGTTCCTTGGGCGGAAGCCCCCGGGGCCGGGGCGGGCCGGAGGGTGCGCCCCTGAGCGGGCTCCCGCACACCGCGACTACCGACCGGTAAGTTTCGTGGCGTTTTGCCGGTAATACAGCCTCGTGAGCCCTTTTTCGTCCCAGGAGGCGGGCGTCGGCGGGCGTCGGCCCCCCGGCCGGTTAGGCTCTTGCCGCAAGGCCGAAGAGACCCTGCACCGCATGCGTCACATTTTGCGTCACATCCCAGAAGGAGATGCTCGTGCCGTCCATCGACGTCGTCGTAGCCCGGGAAATCCTGGACTCCCGAGGCAACCCCACGGTCGAGGTCGAGGTCGGCCTCGACGACGGCAGCACCGGCCGTGCTGCCGTCCCGTCCGGTGCCTCCACCGGAGCGTTCGAGGCCCTCGAGCTCCGCGACGGTGACAAGGACCGTTACCTCGGCAAGGGTGTCGAGAAGGCCGTCCTCGCCGTCATCGAGCAGATCGGCCCGGAGCTCGTCGGCTACGACGCCACCGAGCAGCGGCTGATCGACCAGGCGATGTTCGACCTGGACGCCACCCCGGACAAGTCCTCGCTCGGCGCCAACGCCATCCTCGGCGTCTCCCTCGCCGTCGCGCACGCCGCCTCCGAGGCGTCCGACCTGCCGCTGTTCCGCTACCTGGGCGGCCCGAACGCGCACCTGCTGCCCGTTCCGATGATGAACATCTTGAACGGCGGCTCGCACGCCGACTCCAACGTGGACATCCAGGAGTTCATGATCGCGCCGATCGGCGCGGAGTCCTTCTCCGAGGCGCTGCGCTGGGGTGCCGAGGTCTACCACACCCTGAAGAAGGTCCTGAAGGAGAAGGGCCTCTCCACGGGTCTGGGCGACGAGGGCGGCTTCGCGCCGAACCTCGACTCCAACCGCGCCGCCCTCGACCTCATCCTCGAGGCCATCAAGCAGGCCGGTTACGCCCCGGGCAAGGACATCGCCCTGGCGCTCGACGTCGCAGCGTCCGAGTTCTACAAGGACGGCGCCTACGAGTTCGAGGGCAAGTCCCGCTCGGCCGCCGAGATGACGGACTACTACGCGGAGCTCGTCGACGCCTACCCGCTGGTCTCCATCGAGGACCCGCTGTTCGAGGACGACTGGGACGGCTGGAAGACCATCACCGAGAAGCTGGGCACCAAGGTGCAGCTGGTCGGTGACGACCTGTTCGTCACCAATCCCGAGCGCCTGGCCCGCGGCATCGAGGAGGGCGCCGCCAACGCGCTGCTCGTCAAGGTCAACCAGATCGGTTCGCTGACCGAGACCCTCGACGCCGTCGAGCTGGCCCAGCGCAACGGCTTCAAGTGCATGATGTCGCACCGCTCCGGCGAGACCGAGGACGTGACCATCGCCGACCTGGCCGTCGCCACCAACTGCGGCCAGATCAAGACCGGTGCCCCGGCCCGCTCCGAGCGCGTCGCCAAGTACAACCAGCTGCTGCGCATCGAGGAGATCCTCGACGACGCCGCCGTGTACGCGGGCCGCTCGGCCTTCCCGCGCTTCAAGGGCTGATCCTTCCCAGCCCGGGTTACGTACGTCCCCGGCCGCGGTCCCGTACCGTGTCCGGGGACGTACGTACGTGACGGGCAAGGGGAGGCGGGAACACCACATGGCCCGGGACCGGTTCTCCACCGCGACCAGACTGCGGCTGCTCGGCGAGCAGACCGCCGCCCGTGTCTACCGCTCCCAGACCCGCCGGCAGGCCCGCCGCTCCCGGCTCACCGGCCGCGCGGCGTTCCTCGCGCTGGTCGTCTGCTCCATGGTGGTGGCCCTGGCCTACCCGATGCGCCAATGGGTGTCCCAGCGCGCCGAGATCGCCGAGCAGCAGCGGCTGGCGGCGGAGGCGGGCGAGCGCGTCGAACGGCTGCGCGACGAGAAGGCGCGGCTCCAGGACGACGCGTACGTCAGGCGCCTGGCGCGCGAGCACCTGCACTACGTACTCCCGGGGGAGACCGGCTACACGGTCATCGACCCCGACGCGGTGCGCGAGCGCCGCACCGACCAGGGCGCGGCCGACCGCCCCTGGTACTCCAACCTCTGGGACGGCGTGGACACCGCCGACCGCACCGACCGCAAGTAGAACCCAAGGCAGGCATGGAAACGCCCCCTCCGCAGACCGAACGCACCGAGCCCACCGAGGCGGACGTCGCGGCGTTCAAGGAACAGCTCGGCCGCCCGCCGCGCGGCCTGCGCGCCATCGCGCACCGCTGCCCGTGCGGCAACCCGGACGTGGTGGAGACCGCGCCCCGGCTCCCGGACGGCACGCCCTTCCCGACGACGTACTACCTCACGTGCCCGCGCGCGGCCTCCGCGATCGGCACGCTGGAGGCGAACGGCGTGATGAAGGAGATGTCCGAGCGGCTCCAGTCCGACCCGGAGCTGGCCGCGGCCTACCGCGCCGCGCACGAGGACTACATCGCCCGCCGCGACGCCATCGAGGTGCTGGAGGGCTTCCCGAGCGCCGGCGGCATGCCGGACCGCGTGAAGTGCCTGCACGTGCTCGTCGGCCACTCGCTGGCCGCCGGGCCGGGCGTGAACCCGCTGGGCGACGAGGCCCTCGCGATGCTGCCGGAGTGGTGGGCCAAGGGCCCCTGCGTGACGCCCTGCGTCCCCGGGGAGGCCGGGGAATGACCCGCGTCGCCGCCATCGACTGCGGTACGAACTCCATCCGCCTGCTCGTCGCGGACATCGACCCGGCGACCGGCGAAGTCACCGATCTGGACCGGCGGATGACGATCGTCCGGCTCGGTCAGGGCGTGGACAGGACCGGCCGGCTCGCGCCCGAGGCGCTGGAGCGGACCTTCGCGGCCTGCCGCGAGTACGCCGCCGTCATCGAGGAGTACGGCGTCGAGAAGCTGCGCTTCGTGGCCACGTCGGCCTCGCGCGACGCCGAGAACCGCGACGAGTTCGTCCGCGGCGTGAAGGACGTCCTGGGCGTGGAGCCCGAGGTCATCAGCGGTGGCCAGGAGGCCGAGTTCTCCTTCACCGGGGCGACCAAGGAGCTGACGGGCGCCGAGGAAGCGGGCGCCGAGCGCCTTCCCGGGACGGGTGACGGCGGTCGACGGGCGGACGAGTACCTGGTCGTGGACATCGGCGGCGGGTCCACCGAGTTCGTGGTCGGCTCCACGCACGCGCGTGCCGCCCGCTCGGTCGACATCGGCTGCGTACGCCTGACCGAGCGTCATGTCCGCAGCGATCCGCCGTCCGAGGCCGAGGTGGCGGCGATCCGGGCCGACGTCGAGGCGGCGCTGGACCTGGCGGAGGAGACCGTCCCGCTGCGGGAGGCGCGGACGCTCGTCGGGCTGGCCGGTTCGGTCACGACGGTCGCGGCGATCGCGCTGGGGCTGACGGAGTACGACTCCGAGGCCATCCACCGCTCCCGCGTCTCCTACGAGCAGGTCTCCGAGGTCACGGAGCGGCTGCTGGCGGCGACGCACGACGAGCGGTCGCGGATCTCCGTGATGCATCCGGGCCGGGTGGACGTCATCGTCTCCGGGGCGCTGGTGCTGCTGGCCGTGATGGAGCGGACCGGGGCCCGCGAAGTGGTCGTCTCCGAGCACGACATTCTGGACGGAATCGCCCTCTCGCTCGTCTGATCGACGGCCGGATCCGGTGCCGTCGGACAGTCGGTCGGGAAAGTTCGTGAAGTTCTTCACAAGGAAAAGGGCCCTGAGGGGGGTCACGGAGCCGCTCAATGGCCTCCGAAGCCGCCTTCGGGGCCCTTTCGTAGGCCGGGAAGCCACCCTCGGCTGTGTTTCGCAGGTGTGAACTCCGGTGGTGGTCCACGGTTAAAAGGTGCTCGCTGTCCCAGTTCAACGGGGGTGAACAACGTCTTCCGTTACACCGTGGTTCCCCTGGGGCGCCATGACCTCGGTCACGTGGGCCGCGCAGTGTAGCAGAGGTCTCCCAGAACCTTGTGAAGGGGCGCACGAGCGACCCCCCTCGACCGGGTGGATACTCGATGGCATGAGCACCACGGAGCGTCCCAGGATCCTCGTAGTAGGCGGTGGGTACGTAGGCCTGTACGCAGCTCGGCGCATTCTCAAGAAGATGCGCTACGGCGAGGCGACCGTCACGGTCGTCGACCCCCGGTCGTACATGACCTACCAGCCCTTCCTGCCCGAAGCCGCCGCCGGCAGCATCTCGCCGCGGCACGTCGTCGTACCGCTGCGACGCGTGCTGCCCAAGGCGGAGGTACTCACCGGCCGGGTCACCACCATCGACCAGGACCGCAAGGTCGCCACGATCGCGCCGCTCGTCGGCGAGTCGTACGAGCTGCCCTTCGACTACCTGGTCATCGCGATGGGCGCGGTCTCCCGCACCTTCCCGATCCCCGGCCTCGCCGAGCAGGGCATCGGCATGAAGGGCATCGAGGAGGCCATCGGCCTGCGCAACCACGTCCTCGAGCAGCTCGACAAGGCCGACTCGACGACCGACGAGGAGGTCCGCCGCAAGGCGCTGACCTTCGTCTTCGTGGGCGGCGGCTTCGCCGGCGCGGAGACCATCGGCGAGGTCGAGGACCTGGCCCGCGACGCGGCCAAGTACTACAAGAACGTGAAGCGCGAGGACATGCGCTTCATCCTGGTGGACGCCGCGGACAAGATCCTTCCCGAGGTCGGGCCCAAGCTCGGCGCGTACGGCAAGGAGCACCTGGAGGGCCGCGGGGTCGAGGTCTACCTCTCGACGTCCATGGACTCCTGCGTCGACGGCCACGTGGTCCTGAAGAACGGCCTCGAGGTCGACTCCAACACCATCGTCTGGACCGCCGGCGTCAAGCCCAACCCGGCGCTCTCCCGCTTCGGCCTCCCGCTGGGCCCGCGCGGCCACGTCGACTGCGACGCCACGCTCCAGGTCAACGGCACGGACTACATCTGGGCCGCCGGCGACAACGCCCAGGTCCCGGACCTGGTCGGCCGCAAGGCCGGCAACCCCAATGCCTGGTGCCCGCCGAACGCCCAGCACGCGCTGCGCCAGGCAAAGGTCCTGGGCGACAACGTGATCTCCGGCATGCGGGGCTTCCCGCAGAAGGAGTACAGCCACGCCAACAAGGGTGCGGTCGCCGGTCTCGGCCTGCACAAGGGCGTCGCGATGATCGTCATGGGCAAGGTGAAGATCAAGCTCAAGGGCCGTCTCGCCTGGTACATGCACCGCGGCTACCACGGCATGGCGATGCCGACCTGGAACCGCAAGATCCGCGTCTTCGCGGACTGGACGCTCGCGATGTTCCTCAAGCGCGAGGTGGTCTCGCTCGGCGCCATCGAGTCGCCGCGCGAGGAGTTCTACGAGGCCGCCAAGCCGGCTCCGGCCGCTCCGGCCGCCTCGAAGCCGGAGAAGGCCAAGGCCTCCTGACCGGTCCCCCGGTCACCCCGCGTCCCCGAGGGGCCGCCCGCCATCCGTGGTGCGGGCGGCCCCTCGCGCGTACCCGGGCCGCGCGTGGCTCGGCGCGGCGGCGGGAGGCTCCGGCGGGCTGAGGGGGCGTCAGGGTTGCGCGGCCGGTCAACGGCGCGCATTTTGCCGTGGCATTGCCTCGCCGCGGGACTGCGTCGCCGCTCCCCGGGTGTTTTCGTGGTGTTGAGCATTGCTGGGACTCCTCATCACGGAGGTGTGCACCATGGCCGACGCCGCGTCGCGGCTCACCGCGCTCGCCGAGGACCTGCTGGGCGTTCCGCTGCCGGTCGCGATCCGCGCCTGGGACGGCAGCGAGGCGGGACCGCCGGGTGCGCCCGTCCTCGTCGTCCGCAGCCGCAAGGCGCTGCGGCGGCTGCTGTGGAAGCCGGGGGAGCTGGGGATCGCCCGGGCCTGGGTCGCCGGGGAGCTCGACGTGGAGGGCGACCTGTACGAGGCCCTCGACCGGCTCTCCGGCCTCGTCTGGGCGCGCGGCGACGACGCCAAGGGCACCGGCCGCGCCGGGGGCACCGGCATCGCCGCCCGCGCCGTACGCGACCCGCGGCTCCGGGAAGCGGCCCGCGCCCTGCTCCGGCTCGCCGGCCCCTTCCCGCCGCCCCGGCCGCCCGCCGAGGAGGTCAGACGCCGCAGCGGCCCGCTGCACACCAAGCGGCGTGACAAGGAGGCCGTCAGCCACCACTACGACGTCGGCAACGACTTCTACGAGCTGGTCCTCGGGCCGTCCATGGTCTACTCGTGCGCCTACTGGTCGCCCGGCGGCACCCTGGAGGAGGCGCAGGCCGCCAAGCTGGACCTCATCTGCCGCAAGCTGGCCCTCCAGCGGGGCGACCGGCTGCTCGACGTGGGCTGCGGCTGGGGCTCCATGGCCATCCACGCCGCCCGGGAGTACGGCGTCCGGGTCGTCGGCGTCACCCTCTCCACCGAGCAGGCCGCCTACGCCCGCAAGCGCGTCGCCGAAGAGGGCCTGACCGACCGGGTGGAGATCCGCGTCCAGGACTACCGGGACGTCGGGGACGGGCCGTACGACGCGATCTCGTCCATCGGGATGGCCGAGCACGTCGGCCAGGTCCGCTACCGCGAGTACGCCGACGACCTGTACGCCCTGCTCAGGCCGGGCGGCCGGCTGCTGAACCACCAGATCTCCCGCCGCCCCGAGAAGAACGAGGCGGCGTACCGCGTCGACGACTTCATCGACCGGTACGTCTTCCCCGACGGCGAGCTCGCCCCGGTCGGCCGGACCACCACGGCCCTGGAGGAGGCCGGGTTCGAGGTGCGCGACGTCGAGGCCATCCGCGAGCACTACGCCCTCACCCTGCGGCACTGGGTGGCCAACCTGGAGGCCCGCCTGCCCGAGGCCGAGCGGTTCACCTCGCCGGGCCGGGCCCGGGTGTGGCGCCTCTACATGGCCGCCAGCGCCGTCTCCTTCGAACGCAACCGCATCGGCGTCAACCAGATCCTCGCCGTGCGGACGCCCGACGACGGGGTCTCCGGCCTGCCGCTGCGGTCCCGGGCGTGGACGGAACGCGCGGACCGCTGACACGACGAGGGCCGGGCCCCCGCGAAACGGGAGCCCGGCCCTGTCCCTCGCCGGCGGCTACTCGGCCTTGATGGCGTTGAGCATGTTCAGCCTCGCCGCGCTGCGCGCCGGCCACATCGCGGCCAGGACGCCCACCAGGGCCGCCAGGCCGAGGAAGAGGCCGATCCGGTCCCAGGGGATGACCAGCGCGTAGCCCGGCAGGCTCGACTTGATGGTCTGGCCGATGGCCCAGCCGAGGAACGAGCCGAGGCCGATGCCGACCACCGCGCCGAAGACCGAGATCACCACGGCCTCCAGCCGCACCATGCGCTTCACCCGGCGCCGGTCCAGGCCGATCGCCCGCAGCATGCCGATCTCCTGCTGCCGTTCGAAGACCGACATGGCCAGCGTGTTGACGACGCCGAGCACCGCGATGATCAGTGCCATCGCCAGCAGGCCGTACATGATGTTCAGCATCATGTTGATCATGCCGCCGAACTCGTCGCGGATGTCCTGCTTGTCCATCACGCTGATCGCCGGGTTGTCACCCAGGGCGCTGACCAGCGCCTTCTCGTTCGCCGCGGTCTCGCCGCCGGCCATCTTCACGAAGATCTGCGGGATGAACGGCTTCACCTCGTGCGGGGCGACGACCTTGGTGTCCACCAGCACGGGGGACAGGAACTCGGTGTCCTTGTAGACCGCGCCGAGGGTCAGCCGGCCCTTCTTCTCGTCGGAGAACGTCACCGGCAGGGTGTCGCCGACCTTCCAGCCCTGCTTGGTGGCCGTCTTCTCGGCGACCGCCATCCGCCCCTGGCCGAGCGAGGCCAGCGAGCCGTTCACCACCTCGACGTTCAGCACCCGCTCGACGTCACCCGGCGTGATGGCCGAGGCGGACACCCATTCGCCGCCGATCTCGAAGGACGCGGCCTGCTGCGGCGACACGGCCGTGGCGCCCGGCGTCCTCTCCAGCGCGGTCAGCGCGGACCGGTCGAGGTCGCCGCCGCCGGGCATGACGACCATGTAGTCGGCCTTGATCTGGTCCGTGGTCATCTTGTCCAGCGCGGCGCCGACCGTGACGCCCAGCACCGACAGTCCGGTCACCAGGGTCAGGCCGATCGCCAGCGCGGAGGCGGTGGCACCGGTACGGCGCGGGTTGCGGACCGCGTTCTGGGCGGCCAGCTTGCCGGAGACCCCGAAGGCGCGGATCATCAGCGGCCGTACGAGGGCGATGACCGGGCGGGACAGCAGCGGGATCAGCACGATCACGCCGACCAGTGCCAGGAACGCCCCGCCGGCGATGGTCCACCGGCCGTCGGAGCCGGCCGCGGCACCCACCACGATCAGCGCGGCTCCCACGGCGGTGATGAAGGCGCCGATGGAGTTGCGCACCACCAGCGACTTTGTGGTCGCGATCGCGTGGACGCTGCTCATCGCGGCGACCGGCGGGATCTTGGCGGCACGGCGGCCGGGCAGCCAGGCGGCGAACATCGTGATCAGCACGCCGACGCCCAGGGCGGCGATCAGCGGCGTCGTACCGATGACGAGCGGCCCCTCGGGCACCTTCATGCCGAACGCGGCCATCCCGGAGCGCAGGCCGGCCGCCAGGCCGATGCCCAGGCCGAAACCGACCACGGAGGCGACCAGGCCCACCACGCCGGCCTCGGCCAGCACCGAGCGGGTGATCTGCTTGCGGGAGGCGCCCACGGCGCGCATCAGCGCCAGTTCCCTGGTGCGCTGGGCGACGAGCATGGTGAAGGTGTTGGAGATCAGGAAGACGCCGACGAAGAGCGCGATGCCGGCGAAGCCCAGCAGCATCTGGTTGAGACCGCTCAGCCCCTCCTCGATCGACTTCGCCTGCTCGTCGGCGAGCGCCGCGCCCGTCTGGGCCTGGGCGCTCTCCGGCACCAGCGGCTTCACCGCGGCCAGGACGCTGCTGTCGTCGGCCCCGGGCGCGGCTGTGACGGTGAGGCTGGTGTAGTAGCCGGGCTTCAGGTAGAGGGCCTGCGCGACCGGGGTGTCGAAGAGGACCAGGCTGCCGCCCGCGTTGACCGCGCCGTCGTCGGTGGTGAAGACACCGGCGAGCGTGTACTCCTTGACCGGCCCGTTCGTGGCCACCCGCACCCGTTCGCCGACCTGGTACTCGCCCTTGTCGGCGGTGTCCTTGTCGAGCGCGATCTGGTCGTCCTTCACCGGGCCGGAGCCCTGGGTGAAGTCGTAGGCGGCGTCCTCGCCGTCCTTGCCGGGGGCGAAGTTCGAGCCCTTGTTGGACCAGCCGGCGCCGATCAGCTTGCCGTCGGGGCCGGCGACCCCGGCGAAGCCGTCGACCCGCCCGGTGACGGAGGCGACCCCGTCGAGGCCCGCGATCCGGTCGACGGTCTTCTGGGAGAGCCCGGGTTCCTGCTTGGCGTCGTCCTGGTCGGCGTACGAGGTGACGGCGACGGCGACGTCGTCGTAGCTCTTGGCGGACTGGTTGCGGAAGGCATTGGACAGGGTGTCGGTGAAGACCAGGGTGCCGGAGACGAAGGCCACGCCGAGCATGACGGCGAGGACGGTCATCAGCAGCCTGGCCTTGTGCGCGAGCACATTGCGCAAGGCGGTACGGAACATGAGGTGTGAGTCCTGGGGTGAAGAGGGACCGGCGGTGAACCGGGGAGTCGTCGGTGCGGGGCCCACGCCCCGGCGGGCGTCGGCCGGGGCGTGGGCCGGGGCCGTGCGGCGCTCGGGCCGCGGGCGCTCGGGGCCCGGGCGGCGGCACTCAGGCCCGGCCGCGCTCGGAGGGCGTCAGCTCGTGCGGCCCTTGGCGTCGAACTCCTTCATGCGGTCGAGCACGCCGTCCGCGGTCGGGTGCAGCATCTCGTCGACGATCCGGCCGTCCGCGAGGAAGATCACACGGTCGGCGTAGGAGGCGGCCACCGGGTCGTGGGTGACCATCACGACGGTCTGCCCCAGTTCGCGTACCGAATTGCGCAGGAAGCCCAGCACCTCGGCACCGGAGCGGGAGTCGAGGTTTCCGGTCGGCTCGTCACCGAAGATGATCTCGGGGCGGGAGGCCAGCGCGCGGGCGACGGCCACGCGCTGCTGCTGGCCGCCGGAGAGCTGGGCGGGCCGGTGACTCAGCCGGCCGGACAGGCCCACCATGTCGATGACCTTGCGCACCCACTCCTTGTCGGGCTTGCGGCCCGCGATGTCCATGGGGAGCGTGATGTTCTCCTGGGCGGTCAGCGTGGGCAGCAGGTTGAACGCCTGGAATATGAAGCCGATCTTGTCCCGGCGCAGCTGGGTGAGCTGCTTGTCCTTGAGGGAGCCCAGCTCGGTGTCACCGATGCGGACCGACCCGCCGCTGAAGGTGTCGAGCCCGGCGACGCAGTGCATCAGCGTCGACTTGCCGGACCCCGAGGGGCCCATGATCGCGGTGAACTCGCCCTGGTGGAAGTCCACGGTGACCCGGTCCAGGGCGACCACCTGGGTCTCGCCCTGTCCGTAGACCTTGGACAGATCCGTGGCGCGGGCGGCTACCGCGGTGGCGCGGTAAGCGGTGGGGGTCGTGGTCACGAGGGGACTCCTGTCGGGGACTGCTCTGCGAGGACCCCTCCATCGTCATGGCCCGCCACCCCGCCCGGCGTCCGTCCGGGTGCCCGTTCCCGGGGCCGTCTGGAGTCGGACCGGGGGGCCCGCGGCTCCTCCTGAGGTATGACGGGACCCCTGACTCCCGCCCGGATTCACCGACCGGGTGACAGCGGGAGGCGACTTTCCGTCATTCCTTTGCGTACGTTTTTGCGGCCGCGACCCCCCGCGGTCTGCCGGGCGACACCGCCCACCAGCACTGACGCACCCTCAGACGTCAATAAAATAAGACAACATCGGGCCACCGTTCCGCTGTTCGGGGGACGCGCCCCGATAGGCTCCTGTGCCAACGCGGGGCCGCGGGGTAACGCCCGGATGGTGGAATGCAGACACGGCGAGCTTAAACCTCGCTGGCCTTCGGGCCGTACCGGTTCGAGTCCGGTTCCGGGCACTCCCGATCCACATCACGGGAGCGGTCCCACAAAAAACCGGACGACCGGCAGGAATCAGCCACGCACCGTTGTGACCGGAGGGGAAAGATCCTCCCCGAGCACTAGGGTGTTTCCTTTGCTCGCCCATTACTCTTGTTCCAAGGCCGCGCACGGCGGCCACGGAGGAGTGAGATGAGGAGCAGCAACCCGGTCTTCTCGCGACGGGGGTTCAGCCGCGACAACGGCTATGCGGGCTTCAACGCGCAGCAGCCGCAGGCCGGGGGCCCCGCCGCTGGAACCGCCCCGTACGCGACGAACCCGTACGCGACCAACCCCTACGCGCAGGACGCCCAGCTCGGCGCGCCCGCGCAGACGCCGGTGCGCTCGGGCGCGATGACCATCGACGACGTGGTGTCCCGCACCGCGATCACGCTCGGTACGGTCTTCGTCACCGCGACGCTCGCCTGGTTCCTGCTGCCGGTCGACCCGGCGAACATCAGCACGTCGTACGGCATCGGCATCGGCGCGGCCCTCGTGGCCTTCGTCTTCGCCATGATCCAGTCCTTCAAGCGCAAGGCGTCCCCGGCGCTGATCCTGCTGTACGCGGCGTTCGAGGGCGTCTTCCTCGGCGTGATCTCCAGTGCCGTCTCGACGTACGTCTCTCCCGGCGTCGTCCCGCAGGCGGTGCTGGGCACCATGGCGGTCTTCGCCGGCGTGCTGATCGCCTACAAGATGCGCTGGATCCGCGTCACCCGGCGTTTCTACGGCTTCGTGATGGCGGCGGCCCTGGGCTTCATCCTGCTGATGGCGGTGAACGCGCTGTTCGCCGTGTTCGGCGGCGGTGACGGCCTCGGCTTCCGCAGCGGCGGCCTCGGCATCATGTTCGGTGTCATCGGCATCATCCTCGGCGCGTGCTTCCTGGCCCTGGACTTCAAGCAGGTCGAGGACGGCATCGCCTACGGCGCTCCGCGTGAGGAGTCGTGGCTGGCGGCCTTCGGCCTCACCATGACGCTGGTGTGGATCTACCTGGAGTTCCTGCGGCTGCTGTCGATCCTGCAGGGCGACGACTGATCCGAGCCTCGCCCGGCCGTGAGCACGCGGCCGTGACCGTACGAAGGGCCCGCCCGGCGACCGCCGGGCGGGCCCTTCGGCGTGGTCGGCGGCCGGATCAGAGCAGTTTGCGGGCGGCCCGCCGCAGGTCGTACTCGTGGATGATCGCCTTGGCGTGCCCGTAACTGAGGTCGTGCTCGCCCCGGAGCCAGCTGACCTTCTCCTCGAAGCGGACGAGAGAGGGGCCTTCCTCGACGGTGCGAAGCCACTCGGACACTTGCCGGCCCGTGCAGTGGGGAATGCGGGAGAGCAGATTTCGATGGGTCTCTTCGGAGAAGACTTGGGACATCGGCGCCTCCGGACGCTTCGCGCGTGTGCTCCTTCACGTCACCGTGCCCGAGCGTTCGGCCGTTGGCAACAGTCCCGTCCCGGCGCATAGGGTCGCGGGGTGCTCGATACGACAGAACTGACCGCCGCCGTCGACCGTCTCGCCGACCGGCTGCGGGCCGCGCCCCAGAGCCGGCTGCAACGGGGAGCCGCCGCCGAGGGGCTGGCCCTGGCCAGGGATTTGGCGGTGCGGGCGCAGCGGCTGGAGGCGCCGGACGCGCCGCCGCGGACCATGCCGGACGCCGGGGTGTTCGCGGTCGCGGACCAGCTCGTGGTGGCCGGCAACGATTTGGCGGAGATCCTGCGATTGGTCCCGGCGGGCCCCCCGCTTCGGCGGGAGCTGGACGAGGCCGTGGCGGCGGTGCGGCGTACGGCGGCTACAGCGACGCTATGACGCGGTCCGCCAGGATGTAGACGTTCTCGGCGCCGGCGTGACTGCCGCACGAGAAGGTCAGCGCGTACGCGCCGGAGACCCCCGAGCCGCCCAGCAGGACGGGCGTCTCGCCGTCGCGCAACGCCCCCGCGAGGCGCTCGGCGGTCTCCCGGTGGCCGGGCGTCATGCACAGCGTCGTGCCGTCGGCGAAGACGTACACGTCCAGGGTGCCGAGCGGGCCGGGCCGTACGTCGGTGAGCGCCGTGCGGGTCTCGGCGAGCTCCTCCAGGCGGGCCACGGTGCGTTCGTGGTCGGTGACGACCGGCGTCTGGACCGGCACGAAGTCGGGGTGCGAGGGGTGCCGGCGGCGGGCGGCGGCCAGCTCGGGGGAGTCCTCGGGGAAGGCGTTGTCGGTGATGCCGGGCATGTCCGGCAGCTCGGCGAGCGCGTCCAGGTCGTCCAGTCCGTCGCCGTACTCCGCGTAGTCGGCGCCCAGCTCCATCGCGTCCAGCGCCTCCAGGCCCGCGAAGTCCGCCTGACGGGGCACGAAGAACGGCCCGTCCTCGCCCGGGTGCGCCGCGGGGTGGCCGGGCAGGCCGCTCAGCCCGCCGAGGAGACTCCCGGGGCCGTCGCCGGCGTCCCGCGCCTCCTGGGCCGCCCAGAAGGCCCTCGCCTCGGCCAGCTCGCGCTCCCGCTCCTCGGCGAGGGCCTCGGCGACGGCCGTGCGTATGTCCTCGGTGGTGCGGGCGTGGGGCACGGTCGGTGTGCGTTCGGCGGTGTTCACGGCGGCGAGCTCCGTGCGCAGCGCGGTGACCTGACGGCGCAGCCCGTGGGCCGCGTGCAGGGCAGCGGCGCCCACGGCCGTGGCGGTGGCCGTGGTCAGCAGCAGGGCGAGAGACATGGCGCTCACTGACTTACTCCCGGTTTCAATCGATCCCCCGCACTTCCTACATCAGCTTGTCGTGCCTCCGCGCCCCCTGTCAGTGCATTACGTCACGAAATGGACAGTTCTTTTGTCTCGCGGTTTTCCGCCATCCATGCGTTGACCTGGGAAAACGAATCTCCCCCAGGAGATAGGTCACATCCTGGGGGAGATTCGGTCACGGCTGGGACGCGAAGGGGTTGGGACGGTTCCCGCCCCTTACACGGGCTCAGCTCAGCCGCTCGGGTCTTTTGCTCGCGCTCCGCTTCGCTACCGCTGCGGGCAGGTGCCGCCCTCGTTCCTCGGGCGACCCCTACCCTCCGCTACAGCTCAGCTCAGCCGCTCCGGCTTCCTGGTCGCGCTCCGCTTCGCTACCGCTGCGGGCAGGTGCCGCCCTCGTACCTCGGGCGACCCCTACCCTCCGCTACAGCTCAGCTCAGCCGCTCGATGACCATGGCCATGCCCTGGCCGCCGCCCACGCACATGGTCTCCAGGCCGAACTGCTTGTCGTGGAACTGGAGGCTGTTGATCAGGGTGCCGGTGATGCGGGCGCCGGTCATGCCGAAGGGGTGGCCGACGGCGATGGCGCCACCGTTGACGTTGAGCTTCTCCAGCGGGATGTCCAGGTCACGGTAGGACGGGATGACCTGGGCGGCGAACGCCTCGTTGATCTCCACCAGGTCGATGTCGCCGATGGTCAGCCCGGCGCGCCGCAGCGCCTGCTTGCTGGCCTCGACGGGGCCGTACCCCATGATCTCGGGCGACAGGCCCGAGACGCCCGTCGACACGATCCGGGCGAGCGGGGTCAGGCCCAGCTCCCGCGCCTTGGTGTCGCTCATGATGACCAGCGCCGCGGCGCCGTCGTTGAGCGGGCAGCAGTTGGCGGCGGTCACCATGCCGTCGGGGCGGAAGACCGGCTTCAGGCCCTGCACGCCGTCCAGCGTCACGCCCGCGCGCGGGCCGTCGTCCTTGCTGACGACGGTGCCGTCGGGCGTGGTGACGGGGGTGATCTCCCGCTCCCAGAAGCCGTTCTTGATGGCTTCCTCGGCGAGGTTCTGCGACCGGACGCCGAACTCGTCCATGTCCTGGCGGGTGACGCCCTTCAGGCGCGCCAGGTTCTCGGCGGTCTGGCCCATCGCGATGTACGCGTCGGGGATCTGGCCGTCCTCGCGCGGGTCGTGCCAGTCGGAGCCCGCCTGCTCGGCGCGGGCCGCGGTGCGGGCCTCCGCCTCGGCGAACAGCGGGTTGTGCGTGTCCGGCAGGCCGTCGCTGGTGCCCTTCACCGAGCGGGAGACCATCTCGACGCCGGCGGAGATGAAGACGTCGCCCTCGCCCGCCTTGATGGCGTGCAGCGCCATGCGGGACGTCTGGAGCGACGAGGAGCAGTAGCGGGTGATGGTGCAGCCGGGCAGGTGGTCCATGCCCATCTGCACGGCGACGATACGGCCCAGGTTGTGCCCCTGCTCGCCGCCGGGCAGACCGCAGCCGAGCATCAGGTCGTCGATGTCGCGGGGGTCGAGCTCGGGCACCTTGGCGAGCGCGGCCTCGATGATCGTGGCGGTCAGGTCGTCCGGCCGCAGGTCCTTCAGGGAGCCCTTGAAGGCCCGGCCGATGGGGGAGCGGGCGGCTGAGACGATCACGGCTTCGGGCATCACGGCTCCAGAGGGGCGAGGGGCAGGACTGAGAGGGAAGTTACCCGTACGTACCGCCTGGGTCATCGGAACGGGCGTGTGATGCGGACCGCATTTCTAAGCGCTCGCTCAGTCGCTCGGGCCCCGGCCCGCCACCTGGTGCCTTCCCGGAACCGGGCGTTTCATCCCATGCCCCCCTCGGGGAGACCCGCCGCGCCCGGCCCCATGGCACGGCGGGCCGCGCCGGGCGTCAGGGGCGGGCGTCCGGCAGGGGGGCGGGTTCCTGGACGGAGGGCAGGCGGCGACGGCGCCGGTGCTTGAGCAGCGCCCACGGGGCGCGGGCGCCGGTGACCTCCGTACCGGCCTCCTCGACCGCCTCGGCCGCGGCCTTGGCGACCGGCAGCATGCCCTCCCGGCGGTCCGCCTCCAGCCGCTCCTCCTCGGGCCACACGCCCAGGACCGCGCAGAGGGTCGGGAGCACCGCCATCGCGGCCGTCGCGTACCCCTCCGCCGACGGGTGGTAGTTGTCGGCGCCGAACATCTCCCGCGGGTTGGCCGCGAACTCCGGGCCCAGCAGGTCGCCCAGCGACACCGTGCGACCGCCCTGCTCGACGACCACGATCGTCTGGGCGGCGGCCAGCTGCCGGGACACCCGCCGCGCCAGCCACCGCAGCGGCTGGTACACCGGCTCGATCGTGCCCAGGTCCGGGCACGTGCCGACCACCACCTCCGTGCCCGCCGTACGCAGCCGGCGCACCGCCGTGGCGAGGTGGCGCACCGACTGCGTCGCCGACATCCGGTGCGTCACGTCGTTCGCGCCGATCATGATCACGCACACGTCGGGGGTCCGCCCCGGATGGGCCAGCAGCAGCGTCACCTGCCGTTCCAGGTCGTCCGACCGGGCGCCGGGCAGGGCGACGTTCCGCAGCTCCACGGGCCGTTCCGCGACCGCGGCCAGCCCCGAGGCGAGCAGCGCGCCCGGCGTCTGGCCCGCGCGCCGCACGCCCTGCCCCGCCGCCGTCGAATCACCCAGGAGGGCCAGCCGGAGGGGCTCGACGCCGCCCCCGTACCCCCGGCCGTACAGGCCGTCCGCCGCCGGCGGCAGCGGCGCCACACCGCCGCCCACCGAGCGTTTCGCCAGCCGCACCTCGGCCAGCAGCACCCCGACCGCCGCTGCCCCCAGCAGACCGATGCCGCCGCCCCCGTACGCCGCACCGGCGGCGATCCGCCGCGCCACCCTCGCCCTCGACATAGGGACAGCCACCTCCTCGATTCCGTACAAGAGCTAACTGCCCCGAACTCGACTCCGACTACGCATACGCTGGCGTGACCATTACGGAGACCCCGGAGACTAACGGTGCAATACCACGACTCGATGATCAGCCTCGTCGGCAATACCCCGCTGGTGAAGCTCAACAGTGTGACCGAGGGCCTGCAGGCCACCGTCCTGGCCAAGGTCGAGTACTTCAACCCCGGCGGTTCGGTCAAGGACCGCATCGCCGTGCGCATGATCGAGGCGGCCGAGGAGAGCGGCGCACTGAAGCCCGGCGGCACGATCGTCGAGCCCACGTCCGGCAACACGGGCGTCGGCCTCGCCATCGTGGCGCAGCAGAAGGGCTACAAGTGCATCTTCGTCTGCCCCGACAAGGTCTCGACCGACAAGATCAACGTCCTGCGGGCGTACGGCGCCGAGGTCGTCGTCTGCCCCACGGCCGTGGATCCGGAGCACCCCGACTCGTACTACAACGTCTCCGACCGCCTCGTCCGTGAGACGCCGGGAGCCTGGAAGCCCGACCAGTACTCCAACCCGAACAACCCCCGTTCGCACTACGAGACCACCGGTCCCGAGCTGTGGGAGCAGACCGACGGGAAGATCACCCACTTCGTCACGGGCGTCGGCACCGGCGGCACCATCACCGGCACCGGCCGGTACCTCAAGGAGGTCAGCGGCGGCGCGGTCCGTGTCGTCGGCGCCGACCCCGAGGGGTCCGTCTACTCCGGCGGCTCGGGCCGCCCCTACCTCGTCGAGGGCGTCGGCGAGGACTTCTGGCCGAGCGCGTACGACCGGACCGTCACCGACGAGATCATCGCCGTGTCGGACAAGGACTCCTTCCAGATGACCCGCCGCCTCGCCAAGGAGGAGGGGCTCCTCGTCGGCGGCTCCTGCGGCATGGCCGTCGTCGCGGCGCTGCGGGTCGCCGAGGGTCTCGGCCCCGACGACGTCGTGGTCGTCCTCCTGCCCGACAGCGGCAAGGGCTACCTGTCGAAGATCTTCAACGACGAGTGGATGGCCGACTACGGCTTCCTGGAGGAGGCCGGCCCGTCCGCCAGCGTCGGTGACGTCCTGCGCCACAAGGAGGGCGACATCCCCAAGCTCGTCCACATGCACCCCGAGGAGACGGTCGGCGAGGCCATCGACGTCCTGCGCGAGTACGGCGTCTCCCAGATGCCCATCGTCAAGCCGGGCGCGGGCCACCCCGACGTCATGGCCGCGGAGGTCGTCGGTTCGGTCGTGGAACGCGAGCTGCTGGACGCGCTGTTCACCAAGCGCGCCTCCCTCGACGACGCGCTGGAGAAGCACATGAGCGCGCCGCTGCCCCAGGTCGGCTCGGGCGAACCGGTCGCCGACCTCATGTCCGTACTCGGCTCGGCCGACGCGGCGATCGTGCTGGTAGAGGGCAAGCCCACCGGTGTGGTGAGCCGTCAGGACCTGCTCGCCTTCCTCGCGAAGGACGGCAAGTAGCCGGGAGGGAACGCCGCTTCGCGCGATCGGTACGGGCACGACACGTGGTGGCAGCACGCGCTTAACACGCGTAGTGCATCGTGATCTGTGTCGGCGTCACGGACTTCCGGAGCGGCTCCCGGACCTCCTGATACGCCGCGGACGCGGAGACCGGCCCTGACCCGGGCCCGTGTCCCCCGCGGGGACCGCCGTCGTCCCGCCCCCCGGCAACGGGGGTGCGGCGGTCCCCGCGCCACCTTCCTCCGCCGGGCGCCCGCGCCCTGCGTCCCGCCCGTCAGCGGGCTTCCACGCGCTGGATGTCCCCCTCCCCGGGCAGGAGGTCGGTGATCCTCGTCCAGAGGGTCTTCGCGTCCACCCGGACCAGCCGGAAGGGACTCTCCGGAGTGATGCGGTCCGCGGGCAGGGGCTCCTCCGGCAGGTCCCGCAGCCAGTAGCCCAGCGGCCCGCAGTCCCACACGGCGAAGCCGCGCCCCTCGACGCCCTGCCGGCCCTCGTGGGCGGACCGCCAGGCTGCGGTCATCCGCCAGCTCGACCGCAGCTCGGAGATCAGCTCGGTGAGCAGCGTCAGCGCCGGTCCGGCGGGCGTGCCGGCGGCGGCCAGACCCTGGCCGATGTACGCGCGCTCCTGCTCGGCGGAGCCACCGTGCGGCAGGGCCTCCAGCCCGCCGAGCCCCGCCTCGACGGTGCCGACGGTGGTCTCGACGACCGGGAGCGCCGCCGCCCGGACAGTGGGGGACTGCTGGAGGTTGACCATCTCGGCGAGCTTCCAGACCAGCGTCTTCGGCTCCACGAGGGAGTACTCGGCCTCGGTGGATCCGGGCCACGCCTGGTGGGCGACGACGTCGTCCTGGCCGATCATCATCCCGTGGTGCAGCTTGCCCTGCCGCCCGGCCGCCTCCAGCGATATGACCACGACGGGGGAGAGGACCGTCTTCATCAGGGGCAGCAGCAGGTGGGACAGCTTCCCGTCCCGGTGGACCAGCCCGCACTCCAGCAGCTCCTGGTGGGCCGTCCCGAACTCCTCGGGCACCTCCTGCCCGGAGGCCAGCTCGGAGAGCACCGTCACATGCTCGTCGGCCAGCCGGAAGCGGGACCGGGAAACGTCGAACGAAGGCATATTCCACTCACTTGGTAGTCACTCACCGCGGCCCGCTCCGGGCCCCGGTCGCGGGCCGCCGGGCGGTCAGTACTGGGACTCGGCCCACAGGTCGAAGACCCGGGAGAACCCCGCCCGCACGGCCCCTCGCCGGGTCAGTACGGAACGGTCGACTCCGCAGAAGAGCGCCGCGAGGGCGATGTCGGCGTGCAGCACCCGGCCCTCCGCCCGCACCGTCATGCGCTTGTTCCTGCCCCACCCCGACTGCCGCACGGCGATGACGACACCGGGGTCCTCGGCGTCGGCCGCCCGGGTCAGCGTGTACGAGCCGCGGTCGATCGCCGTCAGCCGGTAGCCGTCCCCGAGGAAGGTCATGTGCAGGGACCGGCCCCGGTGGGTCACGCCCCACCTGTTCCGGCTCATCCGGACGTGCCCGTCCCCCACCCGGAGGACCGCGCGGTTGAGCGAGGGCCGGGACATGCCCTCCGTGTGGATCCCGCGCGCCTCGAAGGTCGCCGTGGGGATCAGACCGCCGCTCACCTGGGCGACGACCTTCTCCCGGACGTACGGCCCCGCCGGGTGGACCACGCGGATGTCGCCGAACTCGGGAGAGGTGCCCTGCCAGCCCCACTGGGTCCGCTCGCCCTTCGTCCGCTCCCTCCAGTGGGTGAGCGTGAACGGGGTGATGGTGGTGTGCATGGTTTCCCTCGCTAGTCGAACGGGTTGAGGGCGCTGCCCAGTTTCTTCGCCCCGCCGGCGATGTCGTCCTTGAGGTCCGAGGCCTTGTCGCCCACCCAGTCTCCGGCCTTCTCCAGACCGTCGCCGATGGCCTCGCGGTTCTCCCAGATCACCGCGCCGCCGTACGCGATGCCCGTGCCGACGGCCAGGCCCAGCGTCACCGGGTTGGGAGCCACGGTGAGCGCGGTCATGGAGGCGCTGAACGCCGTGCCGGTGAGGTCGGTGGCGAATTTCGACGGGTTCGCCTTAATCATGTCCATGTCGTACGTGGCGAGGTTCGCCACACCGTAGGCGGTGGCAGCCACGCCTCCGACCACGCCCGCGCCGCGCATCCAGCCGGCCGCCTTCGCGGCGTTCGCCAGACCGCCGTTCTGGGCGACCCTGACCAGGTTGGCCTCGGCCGCCGAGGGCATGTGGAAGGCGCCGTTCCGCATGAACCCGCCGAACATGGCCGCCTCGTCGGAGCCGGTGATGGCGGTCACCATGCCGGGAGGGACGCGGGCCAGCATGCTCCCCGGCGCCCCGGGCAGCCGGCTGTTGATGAAGTTCGCCAGCATGGTGCCCGGCGCCGTGACGTCCTTGCCGTGCTTGAGGGCCTTGTACAGCTTGTACGAGCCCTTGAGCGTCGTGCCCATCGCGGTGGCGAACGCGGCGGCGCTGAGGGTGCCCTTCTGCACGGCGGCGAACAGTTCGGCGGCCTTCTTGCTGCCGGTGACGTTCTCGATGCCCGCCTTCTGCAGGCGCTTCACGTAGTCGTCCAGCGTTTCGTCGTCGCGCATGCTCAGCTCGTTGAGCTGCATGCGCTCCTGCCTCTGCTTGTCGTCGGCGGCGGAGACCTTCCCGGCGTCACCGTTGAACCCGGTGCCCAGGGTTTCGTCGTCCTTGCCGGCCCGGCCGTCCTTGACGACCGCTTCCAGGTCCTTCTTCAGGTCCTTGTCGGCGTCGTCGACGGCCTTGACGCAGGCCTTGATGTACTCGGCCCAGGACTGCTCGCTCTCCCGGACGGTCCTGGCGTGATCCGGGTCGTGCCGGGCGGCGTCGCGCTCGGCCGGGGTGAGCCTGTCCCAGTCGTAGGCGACGTTGCCCTGCTCGGACACCTTCATCCCGGCCTCGACGGCGTCCGCGCGGGCGGTCTCCAACTGCTTCTTCAACTCGACGAACTGCTGGTGGGCGTTGCGCAGCAGCGTGGCGGTCGCCTTGGCCTGGGTCTGAGCGGCCTGGTACTCGTAACGCGTCGCGGCGAAGTTCGTGTGTGCCGCGGTCGCGCTCTCGCCCAGCCACGTCGGACCCATGGTTATCTTCTGGACGTGGTCCCGGTAGACGCCTTCGACCTTGTGTATCTCGTCGGCCATCTTCTGCCACTTGTCGGCGGCCGTGTTGAGGGGCCCGAAGTCGGTGGACATGACTTCGTGGTACGTCAGCATGCGGTTTCCCTAGGGGCGACGGGGCATCGGCGTCGGACACGTACGTGCCGGGTCAGCCGTCGGTACGTGACGGCCGGGGATCGACGGAACCGAGGGTCAGTACGTGCTGAGGTTCGACGGGATGCTCGCGATGTCCTGGCCGCGGCCCACGTCGACGCCGGTCAGGGTGGTGACGGTGGCCCGCAGGGCGCCCTTCTCCCGGTTGAGCCGGTCGGTGAGGGTTTTGACCTGCTTGTCCCACGTGGTCTGCACCGTCTTGAGGCCGGCGGCGGTCTCCCAGCCCTTGAGCGCCCCGATGGCGCCCGTCGTGGCCTCGTCCGCCCAGTCGGTCGCCTTCTTCGTGTCCGGGACGATGAGGGTCTCGATGGTGTTGGCCGCCGCCCGCTTCTCGGCGGGGGAGGACACCAGGTCCTTGCCGCCTCCGCCCTGGTCGGCGGGCAGCTGGTTGAGCCGCATGGACGTCTGCCGGCGGCTCGCGGCCTCGGCCCGCAACTGGGCCCATTCCTCATCGAATCCCATGGCGCCTCCCCCGGATGCTGGTGATCACGATTTCGTGTCGGCATCCTATGTCGGCGTCCCGGGGCACCGACCCGGTCGCGCCCGCCGCCCGCGCCGGATTCGCCGGGATGACGGGACTATCTCCTCGCGTGATCGGGGGTTGTGAGAGTCTCGTGCAGACGGTGCGCGAGCGCCTGGGAGTCCCCTATCGGTCCTCGTCGTCCGTCCGCCGGGAGTGGCGCCAGGGCGCGCTGCGGGCGACCTGGAACGCGTTGACGCCGACTATGCCCGCCCAGGTGACGATCAGGCCCTTCAACCCCGCGTTGGCCACACCGATCGCGGACAGGGGTATCGCGAGGATCAGCGAGATGATGGCGAAGCCGAAGCGCTCGCCGAAGTGGTCACCGGCCGCGGAACCGGCGCCGGGCCGGCCGCCACGGGCGACGACCATCCGCTGCTCGGCGACCTGACGGCGGACGCGGCGGTCGACCGTGGCGTCCAAGCGCTGTTCCAGCTTCTCCAGGAACGACTCGACGAGGGCCGACTCGTACTCCGTCCCCAGTTCGCGGCGGGCCTGGAGGGTGGCGTCGAGCTCCTTCTCGAGCTCCGTGTCGCGGGCTTCCATGCCGTAAACGGTACGGAGCCGGAGCCGTCGTGTCGCTGGGGTTAACCCCCCTTTTCGCCCCCCTGGCCACCCCCGTACCCCTCCGTGCCGCTTGCCCGGCTGCATATCGTCATGCAGAGTTTTGGATGGCTGAATAACCGGTCGGGAACGAGGGGGACAGGATGAGCGACAGCCCTGCCGCACGGCTGCAGGCGCTCTTCGAGGGGCACCGGCTGACGCCCACGCAGCGCCGGATCGCCCACTCGATGGTCCGGCGCGCCGCGGACGTACCGTTCCTGTCGAGTGTGGAGCTGGCCGAACTGGCCGGCGTCAGCCAGCCGTCCGTCACGCGCTTCGCCGTGGCGCTCGGGTTCGACGGCTACCCGGCGCTGCGCAAGCATCTGCGCGAGGTGGCCCCGGCCGAGCCGGCCGCCGGCGCCGGGTCCACGTACAACGAGTACCAGCAGGCCGTGCTGGGGGAGATCGAGAACCTCAGGCACCTCGCCGAACTGCTCGCCGACCCGGGGCCGGTGGAGCGCGCCGGACGGCTGCTCGCCTCCTCCCGGCCGCTGCCGGTGCTGGGACTGCGCGCCGCCTCCTCGCAGGCGCGGGGCTTCGCGTACTTCGCGGCGAAGGTCCACCCGGACGTGCGGCTGCTCGACGAGGGCGGCACCATGCTCACCGACCGGATCGACGCCGCCGTGCGCGCGGGCGCCACCGTGTTGCTGTGCTTCGCGCTGCCCCGCCACCCCCGTGAGGTCGTGGACGCCCTCGCGTACGCGCGCGACGCGGGACTGACCGTCGTCACCGTCGCCGACTCCGCGTTCGCCCCGGTCGCCAAGCACAGCGACCTGCTGATCCCGGCCGCGGTCGGCACCGGCCTCGCCTTCGACACGGCGTGCGCGCCGATGCTTCTGGGCCGGGTGCTGCTGGAGGCGATGTGCGACGGGCTGCCGGACGCGCAGGCGCGGCTGGAGCGGTTCGACGCGGCGGCGGCCGCGCGGGGCCTGTTCGTGGAGTAGCGGTCGCACCGGGCCGCCTCGACCTCCGGGGCGGGCCGCGCGCCGGCCGCCGGGGGCGTGGGTGCTGGGTGGTCCACGCCGCCTCGCACCTGGGGGCGTCTGGCGCGGGTGGCGCCACTCGGGCCGCGTAATGCCGCGTAATGCCGCGTGATGCCATGCAGTGCCACTTGGTGCCACTTGGTGCCACGCGGTGCGATGTGGCGCCATTCGTGCTGCCGTAGGGTGCGGTGCGGGCCTCCGGCGGGCAGTGGTCGTGGTTACGTTCACGGGATTTCCGCAGGTGAGGGAGGTTCTCAGGGCGACCGGCGTCAGCTCGGCACCATACGCGGTTGCGTGTGGCGCCATTGTGCTGCCATGATGGCGCTATGGACCTCACCCCCTATGTCGACAACCTCCGCCGCGAACTCGCGGTGGCCGCCGAGGCCGGCGGTGACGAAGCCCGCGAGCTCGCCGAGCGGCTCACCGCTCCCCTGGAGTCGGCGACCCGGCTGACCATGCTCAACGTGCTCTCCGCCGCGATGGCGGAGATCACCCGCGAGCTCGCGCCCGGCTCGGTCGACGTACGGCTGCGGGGGCTGGACCCCGACTTCGTGGTGACACCGCCGCCCACCGACGGTGGCGCCACCGCGGAGCCGGCCGTGTCCGCCGAACCGCTCAGGGCCCCGGCTGCCGAGGGCGACGAGGGCGGCATCGCCCGCGTCAACCTGCGCCTGCCCGCCCACCTCAAGGCCCGCGCCGAGGAGGCCGCCGGCCGCGAGGGCCTGTCGGTCAACGCGTGGCTGGTGCGCGCCGTGTCGGCCGCGGTCGACGGCGGCACCCGGCCGCGTACGACGGAGCGGACCCAAACCCTCGGGCAGAGCTTCACGGGCTGGGTGCGCTAGCCGCCCCCTGCCCGCGCCGCTTCACCCCACACCGCGTCCCACCAGCGGGGACGTCCTGAAGACCCAAGAGGACGGGACAGCCATGCCTTCTTTCGACACACCCGAATCGATCTCGGTCACCGCTCACGTGGAGGCCGGTTCCATCCAGTTCACCGCCGGCGACCGTTCCGACACCGTCGTCGAGGTGCGCCCCCGCGACCCGAAGAAGGACCTGGACGTACGGGCGGCCGACCAGACCCGAGCCGCGTACGCGAACGGCACGCTGACCGTCCGGACCCCCAAGGGCAACCTGCTCGGCCTCGGCCGCACCGGTGTCGTCGACGTGACGGTCGAACTGCCCACCGGCTCGCACGTCGACCTGACCGGTGCCTGGGCCCAGGTGATCGGCGAGGGCCGGCTCGGCGAGGTCCGCGTGAAGACCTCATCCGGCGACGTACGCCTCGACACGACCGGCCCGCTGAAGCTGACCGCCTCGCACGGCTCGATCACCGTGGACCGGGTCGAGGGCCCCGCCGAGATCACCACCAGTTCCGGCAGCCTGCGCGTCGGTCTCGTCGACGGCCCCGCCGTCCTCAAGAACTCGCACGGCACCACGACCGTCGACGCCGCGACCGGCGAGCTGCGGGTGAGCGGCGCCAACGGCGACATCGAGATCCGGCGGGCCGAGGACTCGGTCACCGCCACCACCGCCCACGGCACCCTGCGCGTCGGTGACGTGGTCCGTGGCACCGTCCAGCTGGAGACCTCCTACGGCGCCATCGAGGTCGGCGTCCGGGAGGGCACGGCCGCCTGGCTCGACGTCAGTTCGGGTTCCGGCCAGGTGCGCAACAGCCTCACCGAGTCGGGAGCCCCGGGGCAGGCGGAGGACACCGTCAAGGTCCGCGCCCGCACCCGGTACGGCAACATCGACGTCCGCCGCGCCCGGGTCTGAGTACCGCCTCCCGGCGTCCGCCGCGCCCGGGTCTGAGTACCGCCTCCCCGCGTCCGCCGTGCCCGGGTCTGAGTACCGCCTCCCCGCGTCCGCCGTGCCCGGGTCCGAGTACCGGCTCCCGGCGTCCGCCCGCCGGGTCCGGCCACCGGCCCCTCCCTGGCGCACTCGCCCCCTTCACCCCGCCCCAAGCCACTCCACCCTTCGAACGGGAGGGCTCCATGCCTTCATCTGTCATGCTCACGTCCAGCCGGAGTGGCGGTCCGCAGTCGCCCGCCGCCGTCTCCGCCGTCGGTCTGCGCAAGTCGTACGGCGACAGGACCGTCCTCGACGGCATCGATCTGCGCATCCCGGCCGGCTCCGTGTTCGCGCTCCTCGGGCCCAACGGCGCCGGCAAGACCACCGCCGTGAAGATCCTGTCCACGCTCATCACCGCCGACGGCGGGCAGGCCCAGGTCGCGGGCCACGACCTCGCCACCGACCCCCAGGCCGTGCGGGCCGCGATCGGCGTCACCGGGCAGTTCTCCGCCGTCGACGGGCTGATCACCGGCGAGGAGAACATGCTCCTGATGGCGGACCTGCACCACCTGCCCCGCGGCGAGGGCCGCCGCGCCGCCGCCGAACTGCTGGCGCGCTTCGACCTCACCGACGTGGCGAAGAAGCCCGCCTCCACCTACTCCGGCGGCATGAGGCGCCGCCTGGACATCGCCATGACGCTGGTCGGCGACCCGCGGATCATCTTCCTCGACGAGCCGACCACCGGCCTCGACCCGCGCAGCCGCCACAACATGTGGCAGATCATCCGGGAACTGGTCGCGGGCGGCGTCACCGTCTTCCTCACCACGCAGTACCTGGAGGAGGCCGACGAACTCGCCGACCGCATCGCCGTGCTGAACGACGGCAGGATCGCGGCCGAGGGCACCGCCGAGGAACTGAAGCGGCTCGTCCCCGGCGGTCACGTGCGGCTGCGCTTCTCCGACCCGGCCGCGTACCGGTCCGCCGCCTCCGCGCTGCGCGAGGTCACCGCGGACGACGAGGCGCTGACGCTGCAGATCCCGAGCGGCGGCAGCCAGCGCGAGCTGCGTTCCCTCCTCGACGGGCTGGACGCGGCAGGCATCGAGGCGGACGAACTGACCGTGCACACCCCCGACCTCGACGACGTGTTCTTCGCCCTGACCGGCGGCACCGACCAGCCCAAGGAGGCTGTCCGATGAGCTCCCTCTCCCTCGCCGTGCGCGACTCGTCCACGATGCTGCGCCGCAACCTGCTGCACGCCCGGCGCTACCCCTCCCTCACCCTGAACCTGCTGCTCACCCCGATCGTCCTGCTGCTGCTCTTCGTCTACGTCTTCGGCGACGTGATGAGCGCGGGCATGGGCGGCGGCGCCGACCGCTCCGCGTACATCGCCTACGTCGTGCCCGGCATCCTGATGATGACCATCGGCGGCACCGTGGTCGGGACCGCGGTGTCCGTCTCCAACGACATGACCGAGGGCATCATCGCCCGCTTCCGCACGATGGCGATCCACCGCGGGTCCGTGCTGGTCGGCCACGTCGTCGGCAGCGTGATCCAGTCGGTCGTCGCCGTGGTCCTCGTGGGCGCCGTCGCCCTGGCCATCGGCTTCCGGTCCACGAACGCCACGGCTCTGGAGTGGCTGGCGGCGTTCGGGCTGATGGCGCTGGTCGCCCTGGCGCTCACCTGGATCGCGGTCGGGATGGGCATGGTCAGCCCGAACGCCGAGGCGGCCAGCAACAACGCGATGCCGCTGATCGTCCTGCCGCTCATCTCCAGCGCCTTCGTCCCGGTCGACTCGATGCCGGGCTGGTTCCGGCCGATCGCCGAGTACCAGCCGTTCACGCCGGCCATCGAGACCCTGCGCGGGCTGCTGCTCGGCTCGGAGATCGGCCACAACGGGTGGCTCGCCGTCGCCTGGTGCCTGGCCCTCACCGCGCTCGGCCACGTCTGGTCGAAGTCGGTCTTCGACCGCGACCCGAAGTAGCCGGGACGGCCTCCGGCCGGCCCCGCGCGGCGCGACCTCCGATACTCCTTCCGCCCGAGGGCGGCGTGCACCGGCACCGCGTCGGCGCGCGCCGCCCCGGTCCGCGTCCGGCCCCTCCTCTCAGGAACCTTTAAGGAAGGGGCGCTACCCTCCCGCCGCACCCGGACGGATGGGACAGGGAGGCGGACGTGGCGCGGGGCGGACAGTCGCTGGCGAGAGTGGCCGTGGTGGTACGGGCGGGGGCCGCGCCCCTGTGGTGGGCGGGGCTCCTGGCCGCCGGCGCCGGAGCGCCGCTGCCCGGGCTCACCGGGTGGCGCACCGGGCTGCCGGCCGGCGCCGCCCTGTTCCTGGTGACCGCCGCCGTCGTGGCGCTGGCCCGGCGCGGGCGCTACACCCGGCTCGCCGGCGGGGCGACGAGGGCGGCGCGGGCGGACTTCCTCCAGGACCGGGCCGTGACCGTGCGGGTCCGGCGGCGGGCCCGCCGCTGGTGGCTGGTGGGTGCGT
>NZ_JBWKJV010000019.1:0-128512 GCF_056432045.1 Streptomyces sp. NPDC045701
AGAGCCTGGATGGAGCCAGATGTGACGGCCCCGGCACACTCGAACAGCCCGCCCGCCTTCACAACCGGCCAGACCGCCCTTACCCGGGGATTAGGATGGAGCCCATGGCGAAGACCGGTACGACCACCCAGGGGCTGCGCGCGGCGATCGAGCGCAGCGGCTACTACCCGGCCCTTGTGGCCGAGGCGGTGGAGGCCGCCGTCGGCGGGGAGCCGATCGCGTCGTACCTGGTCCACCAGGAGACCACCTTCGACGCCAACGAGGTGCGCCGGCACGTCACGGTCCTCGTCCTGACGAACACCCGTTTCATCGTCAGCCACACCGACGAGCAGAACGCCGACACCAGCTCCCCGACGCCGTACGCGACGACCTCCACCGAGTCGGTCAAGCTCGGCCGGATCTCGTCCGTCGTCGTCAGCCGCGTCGTCGCCAACCCCGAGTCGTACACGCCCGGCACCCTGCCGCGCGAGGTCGTCCTCACGATCGGCTGGGGCGCCGTCTCCCGGATCGACCTGGAGCCCGCCGCGTGCGGCGACCCGAACTGCGACGCCGACCACGGCTACACCGGCAACTCCACGGCCGACGACCTGAGTCTCCGCGTCAGCGAGGCCGGTGACGGCCCCGAGACGGTGCGCCAGGCCCTCGCCTTCGCCCAGGCCCTGTCCGAAGCCACCGCGGCCACCCGCTGATGGTCCAGCCCGCGCACATGGCGTCCGCCTGGCCCGACGAACCGGTGCCGCTCGCCCTCGACACCGCGCCGGTCCCGGAGTACGGCTCCGGCTCCCTCGCGGACCTGCTGCCGACCATCGCCGCCGGCCTCGGCGTGCCCGGCTTCGAGCACCGCATCGCCGAGCTGACGCCCGCCGACCGCAACTGCGTGTTCCTGATCGACGGGCTCGGCTGGGAGCAGATCAAGGCCCACCCCGACGAGGCCCCCTACCTGGCCTCCCTCCTCGGCAGCTCCCGGGGCGGCACCGGACGGCCCATCACCGCCGGCTTCCCCGCCACCACCGCGACCTCCCTCGCCTCGGTCGGCACCGGACGCCCGCCCGGCGAGCACGGCCTGCCCGGCTACACCGTGCGCGACCCCGCGATCGGGGAGCTGATGAACCAGTTGCGCTGGAAGCCCTGGACACCGCCGCACGCCTGGCAGCCGTACCCGACCGTCTTCCAGCTCGCCGACACCGTCGGCGTCCACACCGCGCAGGTGTCCTCCCCGACCTTCCGGGAGACGCCCCTGACCAAGGTCGCGCTCAGTGGCGGAACGTTTCACGGCCGGCTCACCGGCGAGGAGCGGATGGACCTGGCCGCCGGGCAACTGGCCGCGGGGGACCGGTCGCTCGTCTACACGTACTACAGCGAGGTCGACGGCAGCGGCCACCGCTTCGGCGTCGACTCCGATGCCTGGCGCGGCCAGCTCATGTGCGTCGACCGGCTCGTCCAGCGCCTCGCCGAGCAGCTCCCGCCCCGGTCCGCGCTCTACGTCACCGCCGACCACGGCATGATCGACATCCCGTTCGACGAGCAGTCCCGCATCGACTTCGACGAGGACTGGGAGCTGCGCGCCGGAGTCGCCCTGCTCGGCGGCGAGGGCAGGGCCCGCCACGTGTACGCGGTGCCGGGAGCCGAGTCGGACGTACTGGCCTGCTGGCGCGAGGTGCTCGGCGAGCAGTTCTGGGTGGCGAGCCGCGACGAGGCGATCGAGGCCGGCTGGTTCGGTCCGAGGGTCGACGAGCGCGTCCGCGGCAGGATCGGCGACGTCCTCGCGGCCGCCCACGACGACGTCGTCATCACGGCCTCCGTCAACGAGCCGAACGAGTCCGCCATGGTCGGCATGCACGGCTCGATGACCCCCGTGGAGCAGCTCGTCCCGCTCCTCGAAGTACGTCCGTAGTCCCGTTCCCCCCATCGTGCCCCGACCCGAAAGGCCGTCACTTCCCCATGCCCGAGCTGGTGTTCTTCTCCGGAACCATGGACTGCGGAAAGAGCACCCTCGCTCTGCAGATCGAACACAACCGTTCCGCGCGTGGCCTCCAGGGCATGATCTTCACCCGTGACGACCGGGCCGGCGCGGGCAAGCTCTCCTCCCGGCTCGGCCTGGTCACCGACGCCGTCGAGGCCGCCGAGGGCTTCGACTTCTACGCATATCTGGTCGGTCACCTCTCCAGGGGCGGCCGCTGCGACTACGTGATCGCGGACGAGGCCCAGTTCCTCGCGCCCGAGCAGATCGACCAGCTCGCCCGCGTCGTCGACGACCTCGAACTGGACGTCTTCGCCTTCGGCATCACCACCGACTTCCGCTCCAAGCTGTTCCCCGGCTCCCAGCGCCTCGTCGAGCTCGCCGACCGCGTCGAGGTGCTCCAGGTCGAGGCGCTGTGCTGGTGCGGTGCCCGCGCCACCCACAACGCGCGCACCGTCGGGGGCGAGATGGTCGTCGAGGGCGCCCAGGTCGTCGTGGGTGACGTCAACGCCGGCGACGAGGTGGGCGAGGTCGGGTACGAGGTGCTCTGCCGCCGTCACCACCGGCGCCGGATGACCGCCGCCACCGCCCGTGCCGCGGCCCTGTCCCCGGACGTGCTGCCCGTACCGGCCGAGGAGTTCGGCGTCAGCGACCGGCCGACCGCACGATCGTGAAGACCGCGCCCTCCGGGTCCGTCACGGTCGCCAGCCGCCCGGCCGGGTCGTCGCACGGCGCCCGCAGCACCTGACCACCCAGCTCGGTCACCCGACGCGCGGCGGCATCGGTGTCCGCCACCTCGAACCAGGTCATCCAGTGGGCGCCCCGATCGCGCGGCAGGGAGGCGCCGACGCCGTGCAGGGAGGCGACAGGCCGCTCGCCGACCTTCAGCATCACCAGGTCGGGACCGGCCGAGCCCGCCGGGTCCAGCTCGTACCCGAACACCGTCTTGTAGAACTTGCTGACCGACTCCGTCTCGCGGGTCAGCAACTCGTTCCAGGCCGGGGTGCCATGAGCGCCCACGACGGTGCTGCCGTGGTGCGCGGCGGCCTGCCAGACGCCGAAGACGGCCCCCGCCGGATCGGAGCAGATCACCAGCCGCCCCGCGTCTGCCGCGGTGAGCGGACCGACGGCGACCGTGCCGCCGCTGCACCGGATCGCCTCCGCGGTCTCGTCCGCGTCGTCCGTCGCGAGATACGTCGTCCAGGCGGGCGACAGGTGCCGGTCGGCCGGCAGCTGGCCGATGCCCGCCACGTCCCTGCCGTCGAGCAGCCCGCGGACGTACGGGCCCAGCTGCTGCGGCCCCGGCTCGAACTGCCAGCCGAACAGCTCCCCGTAGAACTCCTGCGTCGCGTCAAGGCGATGCGCCATCAAGCTCACCCAGCAGGGTGTACCGGGTTCGTGCCGAGTCGCCTCGGTCATCGTCACTCTCTCCTCGGACCATCGTCGTGGCCGTACGGGGACCGGGCGTGCGCCGCGCCGGTGCGGGTCGCCGGTGCGGTCCCGCCACCAGCCGCGGGTCCGGCTCCACGCCCCGTCAGATGCTCGCACCGCCGGCCGCGCGGTGCGTCCCGGCCGCGCCGTGGAATGGCGCGATTCCGCGAGAGGATGCCCGGAAAATCGTTGGTCATCCCCACGTCGGCCCGCAAGAAACGTCCCCGCGCCCGTCACGCCCGCTTCTGCGCGAGGATGGCGTCATGAACCCCATCATCTCGGCAGCAGAACTCGGCGACGAGCTGGCCGGCGCGCGCCCTCCCGTCGTCCTGGACGTCCGTTGGCAGTTGGGCGGGCCGCCCGGCAGGCCGGCCTACGAAGCGGGGCACATTCCGGGTGCCGTGTACGTCGACCTCGACACCGAGCTGGCGGGCCCGCCCGGCGCGGGCGGCCGGCATCCGCTGCCGGACGTGGCGGAGTTCGGCGCGGTGATGCGCCGCGCGGGCGTGCGTGCCGACTGCCCGGTCGTGGTGCACGACGGTGGCCAGGGCTGGGGGGCCGCCCGCGCGCGGTGGCTGCTGCGCTGGGCGGGGCACGCGGACGTACGGGTGCTCGACGGTGGGCTGGCCGCCTGGCGCGGCGAGCTGACGACCGACCCGCCCACGCCGGTGCCCGGCGACTTCACGCCCGAGCCGGGCGCCCTCCCGCTGCTGGACGCGGACGGGGCGGCGGCGCTGGCGCGCAGGGGCCTGCTGCTGGACGCGCGGGCGGGGGAGCGGTACCGGGGCGAGGTGGAGCCGATCGATCCGGTGGCCGGCCACATCCCGGGCGCGGCCTCGGCCCCGACGACGGAGAACGTCGACGAGAGCGGCCGGTTCCTGCCGGCCGAGGCACTGGCGGCCCGCTTCAAGACCCTGGGCGCGGCCGACGCCCCGGAGGTCGGCGTGTACTGCGGCTCGGGTGTCTCCGGTGCCCACGAGGTGCTGGCCCTGGAGATCGCGGGCATCCGGGCGGCGTTGTACGCGGGCTCCTGGTCGGAGTGGTCGTCCGACCCGGCCCGTCCGGTCGCCACCGGTTCCGCCCGCGGCTAGGGCCTGTCGTTGGGAGCAGGGCGCAGGAAAGGGGCGGGTGCTGTCCAGGGCCGGTGAGCGTGGTCCGAAGGACAGGCCCTGGTCCCGGGCGCGGTGCGGGCCGGCCCCGAAGCCGCCCACGCCGACCCGGGCCGGACGGGCCGGGCGGTGCGCCCGGGGTGGCCCCGGCCCCGGCACCACTCCCGGTGCTACTCCTGTTTCTTGCGGCGCGTGCCGAAGACGATCTCGTCCCAGCTGGGGACCGCCGCGCGCCGCCCGGGCCGGACGCCGTCCGCCTCGGCCTGCCGGTCGGTCGTGCCCGTCAGCCGGTCGCGGTGACCGCTCACCGCGCGGGGCATCAGCACGTCCGCGTACGCCGAACCGGCGCCCGCCGAGGCGGCGGGAGCCGGGGGCTCCTCCGCGTCGGGATCCTGGACGGGCTCGGTCACGGAGGGGTCGACCGCCGGGCGTTCGGGAACGACCATGTCGCCCCGGAAGCTCGGCACCGCCTCCAGCAGGCTGGTCAGCGAGTCGCGCTCGGGCTCCTCCTCCGGCTCGGGAGCCGGGACGGGCGCCGGGCGCTCCATCTGCCGGTCGAGCGCGCGGTCCAGCGGCCGGTCGCGCGGGAGGCGCGCGATGCGCGGGACGAAGGGGAAGCTCGGCTCCTGCACGGCCACCGCGTCGTCGGTCTCGCCGATCAGCGCGCGGGCCTCGTCGTCCACGGCCTGGACCAGCCGGCGGGGCGGGTCGTACGTCCAGCTCGCCGAGTGGACCTCACCCGCGACGCGGTAGACCAGCAGCACTTCCCACGTGCCGTCGTCGCGGCGCCAGGAGTCCCAGATCACCGTGTCCTTGTCGGCGCCGCGCAGCAGCAGCCGCTCCTGGACCGCCTCGCCCAGTTGCGGGCCGGTGTTCTCGCCGGGCCGGCGCACCGGGGTCTTCCGGGCCCGCTCGGCCATGAAGGCGCGCTCCGCGAGGACGGGGCCCTCGAAGCGGCGTACCCGCTCGACGGGGATGCCCGCGAGCTGGGCGACCTCTTCGGCGGAGGCTCCCGCGCGTATACGCGCCTGGATGTCCCGGGGGCGGAGGTGGCTCTCCACCTCGATCTCGATCTGACCGAGGCGGGCACGGTCGTTGCGCACGGCGGCGCGGAGCCGCTCGTCGATCGGAAGCGTGTACTCCGTGTTGTCAGCAGCCTTCAGCACCAGTCGTGTGCCGTCATTGGAGACGGCCACGACACGCAGTTCGGGCATGGGGACCTCCCGGGTGGTGCCTGCCGACGTCACCTGCGTCGCTGCTTCCGCTAGTCGAGTGTGGCCTGCCCGGGTGCAGCCTGCCACAACCTTGCCGAGTTGCCCGGCGTGTCGGGCGTGGGCCCTGGAACGCCGTTATGGCACGGTTACCTGTTTACCACTCAGAGTGACCGTCCTGGTCACTCCGTGCAGCAGGCGGCCGTGCGGTGCTGCGGCGCCGCCGGAACGAGTGCCGCTTTCGGCCCCCTCCCGTTGGTCCCGGACGCCCGAAAAGGGAACGGGGCCCAGGGCTCGCCACAGTACTCCATTCGGGCCACCTGGGTGGACCGGCGCGCCGCCGTAGTTCTCCCCGGGTCCGGCGGATGGATTCCCTGATCGGCCGTCATACGTGGTGACCTTCACAGAATCCCCTGAACTGGAACCATTCACTTCGCCCAAAGGTCTCCTCTCCCTGCATGCTGGTACGGATGGGTGAACCAAGGACGAAAATGGATGAGAAGGTGTACACGCGCTATAGCCGGACAGAAGGGGTGCGAGAGAACGGGAAGCGGCTCGACCTGAACGTCGCGCAGGTCGCGGGAAGCGCCGTGGCGGCCGTCGTGGCCGCCAAACTCGCCTCCAACATGGGGGTGTACGGCACCGTGCTGGGCGCGGGCGTGATCAGTGTCATCGCCACGTGCGGGGGCTCGGTCTTCCAGCACATGTTCCGGAGTACCGGGGAACGGGTGCGCGAGGTCGCGGCACCGGTCGGCCGGACCCGGCCGGGTCACCGGGAGGAGCGGCCGGGCGCGCCGGGGGAGTTCGGCGGGGCCACCGTGTACGGCACGCGGGTCCGTGGCTGGAAACGTTCGGTGGTCGCGGCGGCGCTGGTCTTCGGTGTGGCCATGGCGGGCATCACCGCGTACGAGCTGATGTCCGGTCAGGACCTGAGCGGCGGCAGGGGGACCACCATCAGTGGCGTCGTACGCGGCGGCCACTCCGGGCACCACCCGGCCACCACCCCGTCACCCACCCACCCGGAACAGCGCCCGGAGCGGCACCGGGACGAGCACGACCCACAAGAGCCGACGCCGGAGCCGGACGACCGGGACACCGGACGGGACGGCGACGCCCGCACCGCGACCCCGGCGCCGGACCCGGCCGGCCCCACGGTCCCCGCGCCGACCCCGCCCCCCACTCCGACGCCGCCCGCGCCGACTCCGACCTCCACACCGTCGGCCCCCGTGCCACCGTCCGCCGCGGCGCCGTCCGGGGACACCCCGGCCGGGTGAGCGGTCAGGCGCCCAGGACCCGCCGCAGGTAGTCGTTGCCGAACACCCGGTCCGGGTCCAGGCGGTCACGCAGCGCGGTGAACTCCCCGAACCGCGGGTAGACCTCCGCGAAGTACGCCGCGTCCCGCGTGTGCAGCTTGCCCCAGTGCGGCCGTCCGCCGTGGGCGGTCATGATCCGCTCCGCCGCCGTGAAGTACGAGCGGTACGGCGTGCCCTTGTACATGTGCACCGCGATGTAGGCGGTGTCCCGGCCCGAAGCCGTGGAGAGCGTGATGTCGTCGGCGGGTGCCGTCCGGACCTCGACGGGGAAGCTGACGCGCAACGGCGACCGGTCGACCATCGCCCTCAGCTCGCGCAGGGCGTCGACCGCCGTCGCCCTCGGCAGCGCGTACTCCATCTCCACGAACCGCACCCGCCGGGGGCTCGTGAAGACCTTGTAGGGGATGTCCGTGTACGTACGGGCGGACAGCGCGCGGCTGGAGACCCTGGCGATGGCGGGAACGGTCGCGGGCACCGCCCGGCCGAGCGAGTTCACCACCTGGAACAGGCCGTTGGACAGCAGCTCGTCCTCGATCCAGCCGCTGACCCGGCCGGGCGGCGCCGCCGGGCCCGCGCTGCGGTTGTTGCGCTTGGTGTTGCAGTTGCCGGTGTGCGGGAACCAGTAGAACTCGAAGTGCTCGTTCTCCGCGTGGAGCGCGTCGAACTCCGAGGTGACCCGGTCGAAGGACATGGGCTCCTCGCGCGCGGTGAGCAGGAAGATCGGCTCCACGGCGAGGGTGAGGGCCGAGACGATCCCCAGGGCGCCCAGCCCGATCCGGGCGGCCGCGAAGACCTCGGCGTTCTCCTTCTCGGAGCAGGTCAGCACCCGGCCGTCCGCCGTGACCAGCTCCAGCTCCCTGATCTGCGCGGCGATCGAGGCCGAGTCCCGGCCCGTGCCGTGCGTACCGGTGCTGGTGGCGCCCGCCACCGTCTGCTCCATGATGTCGCCCATGTTGGTGAGCGACAGGCCCTCCCGGGCCAGGACCGCGTTCAGCCGCTTCAGCGGAGTGCCCGACTCCACCGTCACCGTCATCTCGTGGCGGTCGATCCGGCGGATGCCGGTCAGCAGGTCCGGACGGACCAGTACGCCGTCGGTGGCGGCGATGGACGTGAACGAGTGACCCGTACCGACCGTCTTGACCCGCAGACCCTCCCGGGCGGCCGACCGCACGGTCTCCGCCAGCTCGCGCACGGAAGCGGGACGGGCCTCCCGCACCGGCCTGGCGGCGACGGTCCCCGCCCAGTTACGCCACGTGTCCTTCTCGTTCCGGCTCCGCAGAGCCCTGAGAGTCCCGCTCACGCTGCCCCTCCCGCGTCGGCACCGGCCTGCGCAGCCGGCGGTACCCCAGGAACGCCACCACGGCCGCGAGCACTCCGGCGATGCCGGGCACCGCGTACCCCGCGGCCGCCCCGTGGGAGTCGACCACCCAGCCGGCGGCCGAGGAGCCGAGCGCCACGCCGACCGCGAGCCCGGTACTCGTCCAGGACATGCCCTCGGTCAGTTTGGTGCGCGGTACGTGGGTCTCGACGAGGGCCATGGTCGTCACCATCGTCGGCGCGATGGCGAGGCCCGCGACAAAGAGCGCCACGGCCAGGAACGGCAGGCTCCCGGCCAGTTGGAGGGGGATCATACTCACGGACATCGCACACACACCCACGACCCACCTGCGCGACGGCTCGCCCTTGAGGTGCAGCAGCCCGAAGACGGCACCCGCCACGCACGAGCCCAGCGCGTACACCGCCAGCACCAGGCTGGCCGCCGCCTTGTGACCCTCCTCCTCGGCGAACGCCACCGTCACCACATCCACCGCGCCGAAGATCGTGCCGGTGGCGACGAACGCGGCCACCAGCACTTGCAGGCCGGGGGACCGCAGCGCCGAGCCGCCGGTGTGCTGCTCGACCGGGTGGGGCTTCGGCTCGGTGGCGCGCTGGGCGGTCAGCCACCACACGCCGACGGCCAGGAAGACGGCCGCCAGCAGCGGACCCGCCTCGGGGAACCACACGGTCGACAGCCCGATGGAGATGATCGGGCCGAAGATGAAGCACACCTCGTCGATGATCGACTCGAAGGAGTACGCGGTGTGCAGCTCGCGCGGCGAGCCCCGGTAGATCGTCGCCCACCGGGCCCTGGTCATGGCGCCGACGCTCGGCACGCAGCCGGCCGCCGCCGAGAACACGAACAGCGTCCACTCCGGCAGCCCCAGTTGTGTACAGGCCAGCAGCCCGGCCACGGCCGCGACGGTGACCAGGGTGGCCGGGCGCAGCACCCGCCGCTGGCCGTACCGGTCGACCAGCCGCGAGACCTGGGGACCCAGCACGGCGGCGGAGACGGCGAGCGTCGCGGAGAGCGCGCCGGCCAGTCCGTAGCGGCCGGTGACCTGGGAGATCATCGTGACGATGCCGATGCCCATCATGGCCAGCGGCATGCGGCCGAGGAACCCGGCGGTGGAGAAGCCCACGGTGCCGGGAGCGGAGAAGATCGCGCGGTAGGGACTGGGCAAGGTGGTACTCCGGCCGGAAGGCGTAGGGCGCGCGTGGCGTAAGGCGTATGGGCAGCCTTGACAGGTTACGTCCGAAAGGGTGACGACGCACGGCGGTTTCCCGGCGGCCGGACCCGGGTGGCAGGATCGATCCCATGTCCGATGCCATGGCCGACCCCGTGTCCGATCAGCGCGATCCCGCCCCGTACGACGCCTTGCTGCTGCTCTCCTTCGGCGGTCCCGAGGGCCCCGACGACGTGGTCCCGTTCCTGGAGAACGTGACCAGGGGCAGGGGCATCCCCAAGGAACGCCTCAAGGAAGTGGGGCAGCACTACTTCCTCTTCGGCGGCGTCAGCCCGATCAACGACCAGAACCGCGCGCTGCTCGCCGCGCTGCGCAAGGACTTCGCGGACGCCGGACTCGACCTGCCCGTGTACTGGGGCAACCGGAACTGGGCGCCGTACCTCACCGACACGTTGCGCGAGATGGTCACCGACGGCCACCGCCGGATCGCGGTGCTCGCCACCAGCGCCTACGCCTCGTACTCCGGCTGCCGCCAGTACCGGGAGAACCTGGCGGACGCCCTCGCCACGCTGGAGGCGGAGGGCCTGCCGCTGCCGCGGGTCGACAAGCTCAGGCACTACTTCAACCACCCCGGCTTCGTCCGGCCCATGGTCGACGGGGTCCTCGCGTCGCTGGCCCAGCTCGACGAGTCCGTGCGCGCGGGCGCCCACCTGGCCTTCACCACGCACTCCATCCCGACGTCGGCGGCCGACACCTCCGGTCCCGCGGAGGAGCACGGGGAGGGCGGCGCCTACGTGAGGCAGCACCTGGACGTCGCCCGGCTCGTCGCCGACGCCGTACGGGAGCAGACGGGCGTCGAGCACCCCTGGGAGCTCGTCTACCAGTCCCGCAGCGGCGCCCCGCACATCCCGTGGCTGGAGCCGGACATCTGCGACCACCTGGAAGCCCTGCACGGCGCCGGGGCGCCCGCGGTCGTCATGGTGCCGATCGGGTTCGTCTCGGACCACATGGAGGTCCTGTACGACCTGGACACCGAGGCCACCGCCAAGGCCGCCGAGCTCGGCCTCCCGGTGCGCCGGTCGGCGACCGTGGGCGACGACCCGCGCTTCGCGGCAGCCGTCCGCGACCTGGTCCTGGAGCGCGCGGCGGCCGAGCGCGGGACCGCGGTGGAGCGCTGCGTGCTGGGTGCCCTCGGCGCCTCGCACGACCTGTGCCCCATCGGCTGCTGCCCGGCCCGCACCGCGCGGCCCGCGGCGGCCGGCGCCGACAGCCCGTACGCCTGAGGAGGCGCCGTGACCGACCCGCGTGACCCGCTGCTCACCGAGCTCCTCGACCTGGCCCTGGAGGCCGGCCGCCGGGCCGGTGCCCTGCTGCGCGACGGCCGCCCGGCCGACCTCGGTGTCGCGGCGACCAAGTCGAGCCCCATCGACGTCGTCACCGAGATGGACATCGCCGCCGAGAAGCTGATCACCGGCTTCCTCGCCGAGCACCGCCCCGACGACGGGGTCCTCGGCGAGGAGGGGGCCGCCGCCGAGGGCGTGAGCGGCGTCCGCTGGGTCGTCGACCCGCTCGACGGCACGGTCAACTACCTGTACGGCCTGCCGACCTGGGCGGTGTCCATCGCCGCCGAGCGGGACGGCGAAACCCTTGTCGGGGTCGTCGAGGTGCCGATGCGTGGCGAGACGTTCCGGGCGGTCCTCGGCGGCGGTGCGTTCCTCGACGACCGGCCCGTCCGCTGCCGGCCCGCCCCGCCGCTGGACCAGGCCCTGATCTCGACCGGTTTCAACTACGTGGCCGAGGTCCGCGCCCACCAGGCCGACGTGGCGCAGCGCCTGATCCCCAGGCTCCGCGACATCCGGCGCGGCGGCTCGGCCGCGACCGACCTGTGCGACGTGGCCGCCGGCCGCCTGGACGGGTACTACGAGCGGGGGCTCAGCCCCTGGGACCTGGCGGCCGGCGCCCTGATCGCCCGCGAGGCCGGCGCCCTGACCGGCGGCCGGCCGGGGACGCCGCCGACGGGCGAGCTGACGGTGGCGGCGCCCCCCGGCGTCTTCGAACCGCTCCAGGCCCTCCTGGAGGACTTCGGCGCCTGGCACGACTAGCACGGGGCCTCCACCGCGGCTCCGGCCCGCCACGCCGCCGCAGCCGGGCGGACCCGCCACGAGCCCCTTGAGCGGCCGCGCGGACCCGCCACGAGCCCCGGCAGCCGCAGGCCGGCACACGCCCCTTCAGCGGCCGCGCGGGCCCAGCCCCGGCCACGAGCGCCCCTCCCGCGTCCGTTCGCCCATCCGGCGACCGGCTCCCGCACAGGGGCGGCACAGCGAAGGGCCCCGGCCGTCCCGCGGGTGTCCGCGCGACGGCCGGGGCCCCGGCGCCGTCCGTGGTCAGGCCATCGCGGTGGTGATCTCCACGCCGTGCTCCGCCGCGAGGCGGCGCAGGTCGTCGAGCTCAGCCTGCTCGACATCGGCCAGGAAGTCGTCTCCCGTCTCGCGAGCCCGAGTGAGGTCGGTCTCCGTGGTCCTTATGCGCTGCAGCAGTCCTGCGGTGAAAGCGTCCATCGTGCGCCCCCTCGTCATGAGTCGGTGGCACGGGGGTGTGCCGAGGGTTGTCGTTCGATCACGCACAGCACCTCTGGGGGACAGAGCGATTTGTGGCGCGCCACATACGGGGCGTGATCTCGGGTGTGCAGTCGTCCTCCCCAACGGCTTCCTCATGGAAACCTCAACTCGTGCGCGGATTCCGTTGATTCCCGTACCGCCGCACCGGGCCACCCTCCCCTCGCAGGCCGCCTTACAGCCGGTTTACGCGCGTTCGGGGCAGGATGGACACGCACAGTCAGTGCGAGGAATACGCCCGGGACCGGGCTCGGAGGAAGGAACCACCTGTGCGCGTACTCGTCGTCGAGGACGAGCAGCTGCTCGCCGATGCGGTGGCCACCGGTCTGCGCCGGGAGGCCATGGCCGTCGACGTCGTGTACGACGGGGCGGCCGCCCTGGAGCGCATCGGGGTCAACGACTACGACGTGGTCGTCCTCGACCGCGACCTTCCCCTCGTCCACGGTGACGACGTCTGCCGCAAGATCGTCGATCTCGGCATGCCCACCCGCGTCCTGATGCTCACCGCGTCCGGTGACGTCAGCGACCGGGTGGAGGGCCTGGAGATCGGCGCCGACGACTACCTCCCCAAGCCGTTCGCGTTCAGCGAGCTGACGGCCCGGGTACGGGCGCTCGGACGGCGTACGACGGTGCCGCTGCCGCCCGTCCTGGAGCGGGCCGGGATCAAGCTCGACCCGAACCGGCGCGAGGTCTTCCGGGACGGCCGGGAGATCCAGCTGGCGCCCAAGGAGTTCGCGGTCCTGGAGGTCCTCATGCGCAGCGAGGGCGCCGTGGTCTCGGCCGAGCAGCTGCTGGAGAAGGCCTGGGACGAGAACACCGACCCCTTCACCAACGTCGTGCGTGTCACCGTGATGACCCTGCGCCGCAAGCTCGGCGAACCGCCGGTGATCGTCACCGTGCCGGGTTCCGGGTACCGGATCTGATCCCGTGGCCGCGACCCCGACGCCGGTGCCACCACAGGCGCCCCCCAAGCCGACCTGGGACCCCAGAGAGCCGGTCCGCCCCTGGCTGCGCCCGACGATCCGCATACGGCTCACGCTGCTGTACGGCGGGATGTTCCTGATCGCCGGCATCCTGCTGCTGTCGATCATCTACCTGCTGGCCGCCCAGGCCCTCCACATCGGCAGCGAACTCCCGTTCAAGATCGTCAACGGCCAGGTGACGAGCAACGTCTGCAACTTCCCGGTCGAGGCCGGCCCCGACGAGTTCAACCGGGCGATGAACTCGTGCGTCAACGAGCAGCGCCAGCACGCCCTCGACGATCTGCTGCGCCGTTCGCTGTTCGCCCTCCTGGGCCTCAGCGTCATCGCCTTCGCCTTCGGTTACGCGATGGCGGGACGGGTGCTGTCGCCGCTGGGCCGCATCACCCGCACCGCCCGGAACGTGGCCGGTACCGACCTCTCCCGCCGGATCGAGCTGGACGGCCCGGACGACGAGCTGAAGGAGCTCGCCGACACCTTCGACGACATGCTGGACCGGCTGGAGCGGGCGTTCACCGCCCAGCAGCGGTTCGTCGCCAACGCCTCGCACGAGCTGCGGACGCCGCTGGCGATCAACCGCACCCTGCTGGAGGTGCACCTGTCCGACCCCGGGGCCCCGACCGAGCTGCACCAGCTGGGCAAGACGCTGCTGGCCACCAACGAGCGCAGCGAGCAGCTCGTGGAGGGCCTGCTGCTGCTCGCTCGGAGCGACAACGAGATCGTGGAGCGCAAGCCGGTGGACCTGGCGGAGGTCGCCTCGCGCGCCCTCGACCAGACGCGGGCGGAGGCCGAGGCCAAGGGCGTGGAGATCCGCGGTGAGCGCGCCCCCGCCGCCGTACAGGGCAATGGCGTCCTGCTGGAGCGGATCGCCCTGAACCTGGTGCAGAACGCCGTCCGGTACAACGTGGACGGAGGCTGGGTGGAGGTGACCACCGGGACGCAGCCCGGGCAGGCGGTGCTGGTGGTGTCGAACACGGGGCCGGTGGTCCCGGCGTACGAGATCGACAATCTCTTCGAACCGTTCCGGCGGCTCCGGCAGGAGCGCACCGGGAGCGACAAGGGCGTCGGCCTGGGCCTCTCGATCGCCCGGTCGGTGGCGCGGGCCCACGGGGGCCGTATCATCGCGGAGCCCCGCGAGGGCGGCGGCCTCGTCATGCGGGTCACACTTCCGGTGTGACGCGCCGGACGAGCCGTCCCTGGTGTTCGCTTCACGCGGAATTTTCGTGACCGGTTCATGAGACTTCCGTGTGTGATCGATCACAAGGGACCGTTTCCGGTCATCTACTCTCCGTGATCAAGAATTCCCCCGGAAAACCGGGAAAAGTCCGGGTTTCCGGGGGGTGTAATCACGGGAAGTACACGGGGTGGCGCCCGTCGGGCGCGGCTTCCGGACCGTGTACGGTCCCGTTCGCCATCCAAACCCGATCCCTCTCCAGGGGTCCGGTTGGGTGTCGATTGAGTAACAGACCTTGATGTGAGGCAAAATCTCCGCCTCAGGTCGGGCACAAGTCCGGCCTCTCACGCGTTACGTGCGCTGGAGACACCGCAACCACCCAGAGGGGGAGAGCGACATGGCAACGGATTACGACACCCCACGCAAGACCGACGACGACGTCGACTCGGACAGCCTTGAAGAACTGAAGGCCCGGCGCAACGACAAGTCGACCTCGACCGTCGACGTCGACGAGTTCGAGGCGGCCGAGGGTCTGGAGCTGCCCGGCGCGGACCTTTCGAACGAGGAACTGGCCGTCCGGGTGCTGCCCAAGCAGGCCGATGAGTTCACCTGCATGAGCTGCTTCCTGGTCCACCACCGCAGTCAGCTGGCCCGCGAGAAGAACGGCCAGCCGATCTGCCGCGACTGCGACTGAGGTCCGTCGGCCGTGGCAGGCGACACCCCTTCTCGGAAGCGACGCTTCCGGCTCCACAGGAAGCCGGAGGCGTACCAGGGCGGCACAGACCCGGCACCAGGCGCTCACGACGCGCCCGCCGAGCACTCCGCCCTCCTGCCCCCTCCCGGCGCGCGTGACGACGAGCGGGGCCCCTCGGCCTCGCTCGAGGCGGCCGGAAGGGCAGGGGCGCCGGCCGGGCAGGACGGAACGGCCGGTGCGCCGGCCGGGACGCCCGCCAAGGGCCGACGTCTCGGCGCCGTCATGCGCGGCGTGCACAGGAGCCGTGAGGGCGTGAGGGCGGGCCTCGCCCACCTCGCCGACCGGCTCATCGAGAACGCCCCGCGCGTTCCCGTCCGGGACCTGGCGACCCTGCGCGGGCAGTTCCCGGGCCTGACCCCCGAGCAGCTCGCGGACAAGCTGATCGCGGGCGCGGCCAACGCCACCTCCACCGTGGGGGCCGGTATCGGCGCGGCCGCCATGCTGCCCGTACCGCCGGCCATGCCGGCCGAGATGGCCGCCGAGATCACCGGCGTCGCGGCGATCGAGCTGAAGCTCATCGCCGAACTCCACGAGGTCTACGGACAGCGGCCCCCGGGCAACCTCAAGGAGCGCGCGACCGCGTATCTGACCTCCTGGACGGAGGAGCGCGGGATCGACGTCACCAAGCCCACCACTCTCAACGCCGCCCTCGGCGGTCGTATGAAGCGCGAACTGCGCCAGCAGATCACGAAGCGCATGGTGCGCAACCTGCCGAACCTGATGCCGTTCATGGTCGGGGCGGCCGTCGGCGCCGTCATGAACGGGCGCGACACCAGGAAACTCGCCGAGCGCATCCGCAAGGACCTCCGCAGCCGGCAGGTGCCCTGGGACGCGCTTCCCCAGCTGCCCCCTCTGGAACAGCCGGAGAACCCCAAGGAGATCGGCTTCTAGCGCCCGGGCCCGCCGTCCACGATCGCCGGCCACCGCGCAGCCGCGCCTCCTCGGCACTGCCGCCCATGCGGCCGCACGTCCGGCCCCGCGCGCCGTACGCCGTTTGCCTAGCCCCGCGCCCGTACGCCGGTCAGCGCGGCCGCCAGCGCCTCCGGGTCGCGACTGGACAGGTACACGTACGGCGTCGGATCGGCCGGGTCCGTGACCTCGACGCGGACCGCCCCCGGGACGTACCCGCGCATCAGCATGAACGCGCGCGTGTCCGCCTTGTACGTCCGCCAGGCGCGCGCCTCCTCGGCGTCCAGCACCTCGGGCTCGCCCAGCGCCGACACCGGGATGCGCGCGTCCCCGGCGACCAGCGAACCGGCCACGACCCTGACCCGGGCGGAGCCGTACGAACTGACCCCCATGCACGCCAGCGCACCGGCCAGGATCACACCGCCCAGCATGGGCAGCGTGCCCAGCGGCAGCATGATCAGCCCGCCCGAGACCCCCACCAGGGCGGCCAGCAGCCACCAGGAGCGGGGAGCGGTGAGACGCTCGTCGTACTGCGGGGCGGAGGCCGGGACGGAGGCCGCTGCGGAAGGCTGCATACACCCAAGCTTGGCACGGCGCGACCGGTGGTCCGCCGCGCGGGTAAGGTCTCCCGCTGTGAGCACTGCACTGACGCCCCCGGCCGACGCCATACCGCCGGTACGGCACCCCGACGCGCCCGCCCCCGGCGAGCTCCTGGGCGCCCATTACGAGCACTGCTTCGGCTGCGGCGGCGGACAGCCCCACGGGCTGCACCTGGCGGCGCGGGCCGGCGAGGGCGTGACGATCACGGCCGAGTTCACGGTCACGACCGACCACCAGGGCGCCCCCGGCCTGGCGCACGGCGGGATCCTCGCCACCGCGCTGGACGAGACGCTCGGCTCGCTGAACTGGCTGCTGCGGGTCGTCGCGGTGACCGGTCGGCTGGAGACCGACTTCGTGCGCCCGGTGCCCGTGGGCACGGTGCTGCACCTGGAGGCCGCGGTCACCGCCGTACACGGCCGGAAGATCTACTGCACGGCGACGGGCAGGATCGGCGGCCCCGAGGGGCCCGTCGCGGTCCGTGCCGACGCCCTCTTCATCGAGGTCAAGGTCGACCACTTCATCGACAACGGCCGCCCGGAGGAGATCCGGGCGGCGATGGCCGACCCCGACCAGGTCCGGCGCGCCCGCGCCTTCGAGGTGAACCCCTGATGCGCAACCCCGTCGACGTCCTGATCCGCCGCGTGGACCCGGAGGTGCCCATTCCGTCGTACGGGCACCCGGGCGACGCGGGCGCCGATCTCGTCACCACCGAGGCCGCCGAGCTGGCCCCCGGCGAGCGCGCGGTCCTGCCCACCGGGGTGTCCATCGCGCTGCCCGACGGGTACGCGGCGTTCGTGCACCCGCGTTCGGGTCTCGCAGCTCGTTGCGGAGTGGCCCTCGTGAATGCCCCAGGGACGGTGGATGCCGGGTACCGTGGGGAGATCAAGGTGATCGTGGTCAACCTGGACCCGCGCGAGAGCGTGCGGTTCGAACGGTTCGACCGGATCGCCCAACTGGTCGTTCAGCAAGTCGAGAAGGTCCGTTTCCACGAAGTGGCGGAGCTTCCCGGCTCGGCGCGGGCCGAGGGGGGCTTCGGGTCCACCGGCGGCCATGCCGCCACGGAGGGCTGGACGGGTGGGAATCGATACGCTTCGGTCGTATCCGACCGGGAAGGACAGTGACGTGTTCGGACGTCGCAAGAAGAGCGGTGCCGCTGTCGAGGCAGCGGGCGAGGCCGAGCAGGTCGTCGACGAGGTCGGCACCGACGACGCGGACGGCGAGCCGCGCCGGGTGAACCTTCCGCCGGCACCCCGGCCCGACGGTCCGTGGGACGTCTCCGAGGTCTCCAGGCCCGACGAGGGCCGGGTGGACCTGGGCGGCATGTTCGTGCCCGGGGTCGAGGGCATGGAGCTGCGGGTCGAGGTCGCGGGCGACGCGATCGTCGCGGCGACGGTGGTGCTGCGCGACAGCGCCATCCAGCTGCAGGCCTTCGCCGCCCCCAAGAAGGAGGGCATCTGGGGCGAGGTCCGCGAGGAGATCGCCTCCGGCATCACCCAGCAGGGCGGCATCATCGACGAGGTCGAGGGCCCGCTCGGCTGGGAGCTTCGCGCCCAGGTGCCCGTCAAGCTGCCGGACGGCACCGGTGGCGTGCAGCTGGTGCGCTTCGTCGGCGTCGACGGCCCCCGCTGGTTCCTGCGCGGTGTCATCTCCGGGCAGGGCGCGGTGCAGCCGGAGGCCGCGGGGCTGCTGGAGCAGATCTTCCGTGACACCGTCGTGGTCCGGGGCGAGGGACCGATGGCGCCCCGCGACCCGATCGTCCTGAAGCTGCCGAACGACGCGCAGATGGTGCCCGAGGGCGTGCAGCAGGAGGACCAGGAGACGTCGCGCTTCTCCGGCGGCATGGGCCACCTCCAGCGCGGCCCGGAGATCACCGAGGTCCGCTGAGTCCTCCGCCGAGCGGTCGCACCACCGCGTGAGGACCGCGCGTCATGGGCCGCACCCCGTACTCCGGGGTGCGGCCCATCGCGTTGTCCACAGGCGCCGCCGGCCGTGACCGGGCCCGCACACACGCCCGTCCCGCCCGGCCCGGAGCGGGAGTATCAGAATCCCGTCAAGGGGTCCGGGAAGCGACCTCCCTGTCCCATTCGCCACGCCACCTGGTCGTAAGGTCTACGCACGAGCAGTCGAACGACACACAGCGACAATGAGGCCATGGGACGCGGCAAGCTTCGGATCTACCTCGGTGCGGCACCGGGCGTCGGCAAGACGTACGCGATGCTCTCCGAGGCACACCGCCGCGTCGAGCGGGGCACCGACTGCGCCGTCGCCTTCGCCGAGCACCACGACCGCCCCCGTACGGAGGCGATGCTCGACGGCCTCGAGCGCATACCGCCCATGGAGCTCGCCCACCAGAACACCGTCCTCGCCGAAATGGACGTGGACGCGGTGCTGGAGCGGCGTCCCGCCGTCGCCCTGGTGGACGAGCTCGCCCACACCAACCTCCCCGGCGCCCGCAACGCCAAGCGCTGGCAGGACGTGGAGGAACTGCTCGCCGCCGGCATCGACGTGATCTCCACCGTCAACATCCAGAACCTGGAGTCGCTGGGCGACGTCGTGGAGTCCATAACCGGCGTACGCCAGCGGGAGACCGTCCCCGACGAGGTCGTCCGGCGCGCCGACCAGATCGAACTGGTCGACATGTCGCCCCAGGCGCTGCGCCGCCGCATGGCCCACGGCAACATCTACAAGCCGGACAAGGTCGACGCGGCCCTCTCCAACTACTTCCGGCCCGGCAACCTCACCGCCCTGCGTGAACTCGCCCTCCTGTGGACCGCCGACCGGGTCGACGAGTACCTCCAGCAGTACCGCGGCGAGCACAACATCCGCACCACCTGGCAGGCCCGCGAGCGCATCGTCGTCGGCCTCACCGGCGGACCCGAGGGCCGCACCCTGATCCGCCGCGCCGCCCGGATGGCCGCCAAGGGCTCGGGCAGCGAGATCCTCGCCGTGTACATCGCCCGCAGCGACGGCCTCACATCCGCGTCCCCCAAGGAGCTGGCCGTCCAGCGCACCCTGGTGGAGGACCTCGGCGGCTCCTTCCACCACGTCATAGGCGACGACGTGCCCTCCGCGCTGCTGGAGTTCGCACGCGGGGTCAACGCCTCGCAGATCGTGCTCGGCTCCAGCCGCCGCAAGACGTGGCAGTACGTGTTCGGCCCCGGCGTCGGCGCGACCGTCGCCCGGGACTCCGGACCCGACCTCGACGTCCACATCGTCACCCACGAGGAGGTCGCCCGGGGCCGGGGCCTGCCCGTCGCGCGCGGCGCCCGCCTCGGCCGCTCCCGGATCATCTGGGGCTGGCTGACCGGCGTGGCCGGCCCCGCCCTGCTCGCCCTGCTGCTCACCCACATCGACGCGGACCCCGGCCTCGCCAACGACATGCTGCTGTTCCTGTCGCTCACGGTGGCGTCCGCGCTGCTCGGCGGCCTGGCCCCGTCCCTCGCGTCGGCCGCCTTCGGGTCCCTCCTCCTCAACTGGTTCTTCGCCCCGCCGCTGTACCGGTTCACCATCGCCGACCCCCGGAACATCGTCGCGATCGCCGTCTTCTTCGGGGTCGCCGTCTCGGTCGCCTCCGTCGTGGACCTGGCCGCCCGCCGCACCCACCAGGCGGCCCGGCTGCGCGCCGAGTCCGAGGTGCTGTCCTTCCTGGCCGGCAGCGTCCTGCGCGGCGAGACCGCCCTGGACGCCCTGCTGGAACGCGTCCGCGAGACGTTCTCCATGGAATCGGTGGCGCTGCTGGAGCGCGAGAGCGACGTCGAGCCGTGGACCCGCGCCGGCAGCGTCGGCCGCCGGCCCGTGGCGCGCCCCGAGGACGCCGACGTCGACATGCCGGTGGGCGACCACATGGCGCTCGCCCTGTCGGGCCGCGTCCTGCCCGCCGAGGACCGCCGGGTGCTGGGCGCGTTCGCCGCCCAGGCCGCCGTCGTGCTGGACCGGCAGCGGCTGGTCGGCGAGGCCGAGGAGGCCCGCAAGCTCGCCGAGGGCAACAAGATCCGTACGTCGCTGCTGGCGGCCGTCAGCCACGACCTCCGCACCCCGCTCGCGGGCATCAAGGCGGCCGTGTCCTCGCTGCGGTCCGACGACGTCGAGTGGTCCGAGGAGGACCGCGCCGAGCTCCTCGAAGGCATCGAGGCGGGCGCCGACCGGCTCGACCACCTGGTGGGCAACCTCCTGGACATGTCCCGCCTCCAGACCGGCACCGTCACGCCGCTGATCCGCGCCATCGATCTCGACGAGGTCGTCCCCATGGCGCTCGGCGGAGTGCCCGACGGCAGCGCCGAGCTGGACATCCCCGAGAGCCTGCCGATGGTCGAGGTCGACAAGGGCCTGCTGGAGCGGGCCGTCGCCAACGTCGTCGAGAACGCCGTCAAGTACGGTCTGGGCGCCGCCCCCGTCCTGGTGTCCGCCAGCGCCATGGCCGACCGCGTCGAGCTGCGCGTCGTCGACCGGGGCACCGGCGTGCCCGACGAGGCGAAGGACCGCATCTTCGCCCCCTTCCAGCGCTACGGCGACGCACCGCGCGGCGCCGGGGTGGGCCTCGGCCTCGCCGTCGCGCGCGGCTTCGTCGAGGCGATGGGCGGCACCATCACGGCCGAGGACACCCCCGGCGGCGGCCTGACCATGGTCCTCACCCTCAAAGCGGCAGCCCCCGCCGCCGCTCCCACCGTCCCCTCACTGGAGAAAGCAGGCCCCTCATGACGCGGGTGCTCGTGGTCGACGACGAGCCGCAGATCGTACGCGCCCTCGTGATCAACCTGAGGGCGCGGAAGTACGAGGTCGACGCGGCGCCCGACGGTGCCACCGCGCTGGAGCTGGCTGCCGGCCGCCACCCCGACGTCGTCATCCTCGACCTCGGCCTGCCCGACATGGACGGCGTCGAGGTGATCAAGGGACTGCGCGGCTGGACCCGCGTACCGATCCTGGTGCTCTCCGCCCGCCAGACCTCCGACGAGAAGGTCGAGGCCCTGGACGCGGGCGCCGACGACTACGTCACCAAGCCCTTCGGCATGGACGAGCTGCTGGCGCGGCTGCGCGCCGCGGTGCGGCGGGCCGAGCCGGTGGGTGGCGGCGACGACGGCACGGTCGTCGTCGAGACCGCCGGCTTCACCGTCGACCTGGCGGCGAAGAAGGTTCAGCGCGACGGGCGGGACGTGCGGCTGACCCCCACCGAGTGGCACCTGCTGGAGGTGCTCGTCCGCAACGGCGGCAGGCTCGTCAGCCAGAAGCAGCTGCTCCAGGAGGTGTGGGGACCCTCGTACGGCACCGAGACCAACTATCTGCGGGTCTACATGGCCCAGCTGCGCCGCAAGCTGGAAGCGGACCCGTCGCACCCCGAGCACTTCATCACCGAGCCCGGCATGGGATACCGGTTCGAGCGCTGATTTCCCGGCGGTGGGGGCCGGTACGCTTTCTGTATGAGCGCTGCACCGCGAACCGAGAAGCAGACCGGCCGTTTCCGCCGGATGCTCGACCGGCTGTCCAGCTCCCAGGGGGAGCTGGAGTCGGAGGAGCTCCGGGAGGACACGCAGGCTTCGGGGTGCATCCGTATCTCGGACTGCGACGACCGGCAGATCGTCAAGGTGACTGGTACCTTGCGGACGGTCACTCTGCGCCCCCGGGCCGGTGTGCCCGCCCTGGAGGCGGAACTCTTCGACGGCACGGCCCCCCTGGACGTGGTGTGGCTGGGCCGCCGTTCCATCGTGGGCATAGAGCCCGGCCGCAAGCTCATCGCCTCCGGCCGGATCTCCATGAGCCACGGACGCAGGGTCCTCTTCAACCCCAAATACGAACTCCGACCGCTCGGACAGGAGTAGCCGGTGACGTCAGTCGACAAGCCGACCACCACCGATCAGGACGCCCCCGTGGGCAACGCCTCCCAGGGCGCGCAGGACGCGAACGACGCGAAGGCCGTGACGGAAGCGGCCCTGTTCGACGCCTTCGGCGGCGTACGCGGCATGGTGGAGACCGTCCTCCCCGGCCTGCTCTTCGTCACGATCTTCACGATCAACAAGGACCTGCACCTCTCGGCCATCGCGGCACTGGGCGTCTCCCTGCTGCTCGTCGCGGTCCGCCTGATCCGCCGCGACACCGTGAAGCACGCCTTCAGCGGCGTCTTCGGCGTCGCCTTCGGCGTGGTCTTCGCGATGATGACCGGCAATGCCAAGGACTTCTACCTGCCCGGCATGCTGTACACGCTGGGCCTGGCGATCGCCTACATCGTCACCACGATCGCGGGCGTCCCGCTGATCGGCCTGATGCTCGGCCCGGTCTTCAAGGAGAACCTCTCCTGGCGCACCCGCAACCCCGGGCGCAAGAAGGCCTACGCCAAGGCCAGCTGGGCGTGGGGACTGATCCTGCTCGCCAAGTGCGCGATCCTCTTCCCGCTCTACTGGTGGGCGGACACCACCCAGCTCGGCTGGGTGCTGGTCACCCTGAAGATCCCGCCGTTCCTGCTGGCGGTCTACCTGACGTGGGTGTTCCTGGCGAAGGCGCCGCCGCCGATCGACGTGTTCGCGGAGATGGAGGCGGAGGAGCGCGCGGAGGAGGCCCGCAAGGCCGCCGCGGCCGCGCAGGCCGCCCGCCCACAGCCCCACGGCGAGGTGTGACCCCTCCGCCGCGGTCCGACTGGCCCGGCCGGTACGCCGTACGTGGGCACCCCGCCCACGTACGGCACGGCCACGCGCGTGTCCCGCACCCGCCGCGTACGCCGCGACCAACCCGCGTCCCGCGCCCGACCGGCACCCACGCCCGGCATGCGCCGACCGGCAGCACCCGACCGGGTCCAGCGGCCGGCAGCACCCTCCGACCGGCCCGGCCTCCTTTCCCCCGGACGCCGGAGGGCCCGGAACCGTGCGGGTTCCGGACCCTCCCGGGCGGACGAAGCCGTACGGACGGCGCGTCGTCAGCCCGCCGCGTCCTCGCGGCGCACCGACAGCAGGTCCTCCAGCTGCTCCTCCCGCGCCTGGGCCGCGACGAAGAGCAGCTCGTCGCCGGCTTCCAGAGTCTCCTCGGCGCTCGGCGTCAGGACGCGCGAGCCGCGGATGATCGTCACCAGGGAGGTGTCCTGCGGCCAGGCGACGTCGCCCACCGACGTACCGGCCACCGCCGACTCCGGCGGGAGCGTCAGCTCGACGAGGTTCGCGTCGCCGTGGCTGAAGCGCAGCAGCCGGACCAGGTCGCCGACGCTCACCGCCTCCTCCACCAGCGCCGACATCAGGCGCGGCGTGGAGACGGCGACGTCGACGCCCCACGACTCGTTGAACAGCCACTCGTTCTTCGGGTTGTTGACCCGCGCGACCACCCGGGGGACGCCGTACTCGGTCTTGGCGAGCAGCGAGACGACGAGGTTCACCTTGTCGTCGCCGGTCGCCGCGATGACCACGTTGCAGCGCTGCAGCGCGGCCTCGTCCAGCGAGGTGATCTCGCACGCGTCGGCCAGCAGCCACTCCGCCTGCGGCACCCGCTCCACCGAGATGGCGGTCGGCGCCTTGTCGATGAGCAGTACCTCGTGCCCGTTCTCCAGCAGCTCGCCCGCGATGGAACGGCCCACCGCGCCGGCGCCCGCAATAGCGACCCGCATCAGTGACCGCCCTCCTCAGGGCCTTCGGCGAACGCCGCCTCGACCTTCTCGATCTCGTCCGTCCGCATCATCACGTGCACCAGGTCGCCCTCCTGCAGCACCGTCTGCGACGTCGGCAGGATCGCCTCGCCCAGCCGGGTGAGGAAGGCGACGCGTACACCCGTCTCCTCCTGGAGCTGACTGACCTTGTGCCCGATCCAGGAGGGGGACGTGTGCACCTCGGCGAGCTGGACGCCGCCGCTCGGGTCGCGCCACAGCGGTTCGGCGCCGGACGGCAGCAGCCGCCGCAGCATCTGATCGGCGGTCCAGCGCACGGTGGCGACCGTCGGGATGCCCAGGCGCTGGTACACCTCGGCACGCCGGGGGTCGTAGATCCGGGCGGCGACGTTCTCGATGCCGAACATCTCCCGGGCCACCCGCGCCGCGATGATGTTGGAGTTGTCACCGCTGCTGACCGCGGCGAACGCCCCGGCCTCCTCGATCCCCGCCTCACGCAGCGTGTCCTGGTCGAACCCGACGCCGGTGACGCGCCGTCCGCCGAAGCCGGAGCCGAGGCGCCGGAAGGCCGTGGGGTCCTGGTCGACGACGGCGACCGTGTGGCCCTGCTGTTCCAGGGTCTGCGCGAGTGCGGCTCCCACTCGTCCGCAGCCCATGATGACGATGTGCACGTCTGCTTACCCCGCACTCCTGGTCATCCTGCTGACCTGCGAAAACACCCTGCTCACTCTTCTCTCTCAGCCTGCGTGCGGTGTTGCCCGACGACGAGCTTATGCCGCTACCGCGCTGTTGCCCTCATCCGAGGCGGCCGACGCGTCCGCGGCTCCTTTCGGCCACTCACCGGTACGGAACCCTCCATAGGGACGCCGCCGTCGTCCGCCCGGTTGCCGCCGGAACCACGGACGAACCGCGCACGGACGAGGAGGACCGTAAAGAGCGCGAAGCCGCTCCGCCGAGCGGGAACCCGGCGGGAAGACCGCCCGGACCAGGGGCGAACGGACGGCGAACGGACGGATCGGTGACCCGTCCCACAGCCTCCCGGCGGTGTCGGCGTTAAGGGAGTGCAAGTTTCTGGTGCAACCAGGGGTGGTGGGTGGGCCGGGCTCATTTCAAGCGCTTACGATCCTCTGCGTGTCCAAACTGACCGACGTGCCCAAACGGATCCTGATCGGCCGGGCGCTGCGCAGCGACAGGCTGGGAGAAACCCTTCTCCCCAAACGCATCGCGCTCCCCGTCTTCGCATCCGACCCGCTTTCCTCGGTGGCGTACGCGCCGGGAGAAGTCCTGCTGGTCCTCTCCATCGCGGGTGTGTCGGCGTACCACTTCAGCCCCTGGATCGCGGTCGCCGTCGTGGTCCTGATGTTCACGGTCGTCGCCTCGTACCGGCAGAACGTCCACGCCTATCCCAGCGGTGGCGGGGACTACGAGGTCGCCAACACCAATCTCGGCCCGAAGGCCGGCCTCACCGTCGCCAGCGCGCTCCTCGTCGACTACGTGCTCACCGTGGCCGTATCCATCTCCTCCGGAGTGGAGAACCTCGGTTCGGCCATTCCCTTCGTCGTCGAGCACAAGGTTTTCTCCGCCATAGCGATAATCCTCGTCCTCACCCTCATGAACCTGCGGGGTGTGAGGGAATCGGGGAAGCTGTTCGCGATTCCCACCTATGTCTTCGTCGCCGGCGTGTTCATCATGATCGCGTGGGGCGCGTTCAAGGGAATCGTCCTCGACGACACCATGAAGGCGCCGACCGCCGACCTCGAGATCCGGCCGGAACACGAGGGCCTCGCGGGCTTCGCCCTGGTCTTCCTGCTCCTGCGGGCCTTCTCCTCCGGCTGTGCCGCGCTCACCGGCGTCGAGGCGATCAGCAACGGCGTCCCCGCCTTCCGGAAGCCCAAGAGCAAGAACGCCGCGACCACGCTCGCCCTCATGGGCGGCCTGGCCGTGACGATGTTCTGCGGCATCATCGGCCTGGCCATGGCCACCGACGTCAAGATGGCCGAGCAGCCGGCCCACGACCTGATCCGCGACGGCGTGCCGGTCGGCGACGGCTACGTCCAGAACCCGGTGATCTCGCAGGTGGCCGCCGCGGTCTTCGGCGAGCACACGTTCTTCTTCGTCCTGCTGGCCGCCGCCACCGCGCTCGTGCTGTTCCTCGCCGCGAACACCGCGTACAACGGCTTCCCGCTCCTCGGCTCGATCCTCGCCCAGGACCGCTACCTGCCGCGCCAGCTGCACACGCGCGGCGACCGGCTCGCGTTCTCCAACGGCATCGTGCTCCTCGCCGGCGCCGCCATGCTGCTGGTGTGGCTGTACGGGGCGGACTCCACCAAGCTGATCCAGCTCTACATCGTCGGCGTGTTCGTCTCCTTCACGCTCAGCCAGACCGGCATGGTGCGGCACTGGAACCGCCACCTGCGGACCGAACGCGACCCCGTACGCCGCCGCCGCATGGTCCGCTCCCGCGCCATCAACACCTTCGGCGCGTTCTTCACCGGCCTGGTCCTGGTCGTCGTCCTCGCGACCAAGTTCACCCACGGTGCCTGGGTCGCCCTGCTCGGCATGGTCATCTTCTACGGGACGATGACCGCGATCCGCAAGCACTACGACCGGGTCGCCGACGAGATCGCGGCCCCCGACGAGCCGAGCGACGACACCGTCCGCCCGTCGCGCGTCCACTCCATCGTGCTGGTCTCCAAGGTCCACCGGCCGACGCTGCGGGCCGTCGCGTACGCCCAGCTGATGCGCTCCGACAAGCTGGAGGCGCTCAGCATCAACGTCGACCCGGCCGAGACCAAGGCGCTCAAGGAGGAGTGGGAGCGGCGCGGCATCAACGTCCCGCTGAAGATCCTCGACTCCCCGTACCGCGAGGTCACCCGGCCCGTCATCGAGTACGTCAAGAACATCCGCCGCGAGAGCCCGCGCGACGCCGTCAGCGTGATCATCCCCGAGTACGTGGTCGGCCACTGGTACGAGCACCTGCTGCACAACCAGAGCGCGCTGCGCCTCAAGGGCCGGCTGCTGTTCACCCCGGGCGTGATGGTCACCTCGGTGCCGTACCAGCTCCAGTCATCCGAGCTCGCCAAGCGGCGGGCGAAGAAGCGCCAGGAGTGGAACGCGCCGGGTTCGGTGCGCCGCGGCCCCGCGCTGGAGCGCCCCAAGGAGCCGACGGCGAAGAGCTGACCCCCGAGGCACGTAGACTGGAGGGCTGCCGCCTCCTGGCAGCCCCCTCTCATCCCTTGGAGTCACCCCTTCATGCAGAACGCACCCGAGTCCTCCCTCGTCGGGGCGGAGTACGAGGTCGAGGTCGGCCCCGTCGCGCATGGCGGCCACTGCATCGCCCGCACCGACGAGGGCCGTGTGCTGTTCGTCCGGCACGCGCTGCCCGGCGAGAAGGTCGTCGTGCGCGTCACGGACGGGAACGAGGACTCCCGCTTCCTGCGCGCCGACGCCGTACGCGTCCTAGACGCCTCCAAGGACCGGGTCGAGGCGCCCTGCCCGTACGCCGGGCCCGGCAAGTGCGGCGGCTGCGACTGGCAGCACGCCAAGCCCGGCGCCCAGCGCCGGCTGAAGGGCGAGGTCGTCGCCGAGCAGCTGAAGCGGCTCGCCGGCCTGACGCCCGAGGAGGCCGGCTGGGACGGCACGGTCATGCCGGCCGAGGGCGACAAGGTCCCGCCGGGCGAGGTCCCGGCCTGGCGCACGCGCGTCCAGTACGCCGTGGACGCCGACGGACACGCGGGGCTGCGCAAGCACCGCTCGCACGAGGTCCAGCCGATCGACCGCTGCCTGATCGCCGCGCCGGGCGTCAGCGAGCTGGGCATCGAACAGCGCGACTGGTCGGGCATGGAGTCGGTCGACGCCATCGCCGCGACCGGTTCGCAGGACCGCCAGGTCGTCCTGACCCCGCGCCCGGGCGCCCGCCTCCCGCTGGTGGAGCTCGACAGGCCGGCCTCGGTGCTGCGGGTCGCGGAGGACGGGGGAGTGCACCGCGTGCACGGCCGCCCCTTCGTGCGGGAGCGCGCCGACGACCGTACGTACCGCGTCGGCAACGGCGGCTTCTGGCAGGTTCACCCCCAGGCGGCCGACACCCTGGTGCGCGCCGTCATGCAGGGCCTGCTGCCCCGCAAGGGCGACACGGCCCTGGACCTCTACTGCGGCGCCGGCCTTTTCGCGGGCGCGCTCGCCGACCGGGTGGGCGACAAGGGAGCGGTCCTCGGCATCGAGTCGGGCAAGCGAGCGGTGGAGGACGCCCGGCACAACCTCCAGCACTTCGACCGCGTCCGCATCGAGCAGGGCAAGGTCGAGCAGGCCCTCCCGCGCACGGGCATCACCGAGGTGGACCTCATCGTCCTGGACCCGCCCCGCGCCGGCGCCGGCAAGCAGACGGTCAAGCACCTGGCCGGCCTGAGCGCCCGCCGCATCGCCTACGTCGCCTGCGACCCGGCCGCCCTGGCCCGCGACCTCGCCTACTTCGCGGAAGCCGGCTACCGGGTGCGCACGCTGCGGGCGTTCGACCTGTTCCCGATGACGCACCACGTGGAGTGTGTCGCCATCCTCGAACCGGCCGCGAAGGGCTCCTGACCTGGTGCAGCGGTGCGTGGGAACGAGGGGCGCGTATCGGACCGTCATCAACGGTACGAGGGTGGGGCCGGTCGTCACTGGCCGCCGGCCGGCGCTGGTCCGGCCCGCCGCAGTCGTGAAACCAAAGTGATGCCTGCCGCGCAGGGGCCGGCGGGCTGAGCGCCGGGGTCGCTGCGAGACCGCCACCCACGGCACCGAGGAGCGTCCGCCCTCTGTCCCGTGTCGGGGCGCCCGGCCTGCTCTCCCGTCCGGCCGGCCTCCACCCCGCCACAGGGCGGGGCGCGATCCACCGGCCGCCTCCATGGCGGCAGCCCGTCGCCGTCAGCTGACGGGGAGGAGGCGGGCAGTCCTGGTCGGCGGCCAGGGACTGTGTGACCGTCCGCACGTGGCTCAACCAGCTCCGCACCATCTGCCAGTGCTGTGCGCCCGGGCATCGACGCCCGGGGTGATCAGCCTCGCCGCTGCGCCACGGGGGCCTGCTGCCGCAAACTGCTGTCCCCGTCGACGCTGACACATCCGCTCCGTGCTCAAGTCCGCCCGGGAGTACGCCGTCCGCGGGGAAGAGATCCCACGCAACGTCGCGTGCAACGAGCGCACCGGCACTCCCCGCCCTCGGCGGCTCGAACCCCTCACAGCCGACGAAGCCCGTCGGTTCCTCACCCGCCGTGCGCGGACACCGGCTGCACGCCTTGTTCGAGCTCGTTCTCCACACCGGACTCCGCAAGGGCGAACTCCTCCGCCTACGCTGAGGAGTTTCGACCTCGATGCCGGGTGCCGCAGGCATCCGCCGAACCTTGCGCGCACCGACGCAGGCGGCCTCACCACGTTGCCCACAAGACCCGGGCCTCCGAGCGCCGCAGTTTCTCTCCCCCCCGCTGGTGGCGTTGGCGAAGGCCGGCGGCGGCTACCGGTCGGTCTACCCGCACACCTGTCCGGCGTCCCCGGGGGCAGAGGCCCTGCGGTGGTCGCAGGCGAAGCCGGCGTACGACGAACGGGCCGAGGAGCCGGACGGCGGACAGGGGATTCTGCGCTTCGAGATCCCGCCGGTTTAATTGGAAACGATTATCATGTACTCTCCGATACTCCCGTGATCGGCACTACCGGAAGACATGAGCGCGAGCCATGAGAACACCCCGCCGCCACCTGATGGCCGGCCTCCTCCTCACCCCGCTCCTCACCGGCTGTTTCGCCCCCGCCGGCGACAGCTCGTCCTCCGGCTCCTCCGGCTCCGGCGACGGCAGCCGGCTGCGGGTGGCGCTCGCGTTCACTCCGACGCGGAACTTCTCCCCGCACAGCCAGGACGCCTTCCACCTGTCCCGGCTGGGTGTCTCCGAGGGCCTGACCGAACTGGACGCCAACGGCACCGCGGCCCCCGCCCTCGCCGAGTCCTGGACCAGCGAGAACGGCGGCCGCAGCTGGTTGTTCACGCTGCGGGACGCGAAGTTCCAGGACGGCACCGCGGTCACCGCGCGGGCCGTCGCCTCCGCCCTCACGCACGCCGCCGAGGCCGAGCCCGCCCCCAACGCCCTCTCCGGCGTCAAGCTGACCGCCGAGGCGGTGGGCGACGACCAGGTGCGGGTGGGCACCGGCGCGGCCGACCCGATACTGCCCCTGCGCATGTCCAACCCGAACCTGGCGGTGTTCTCCCCGAAGGCGTACGGGAAGAAGGGCGCCGTGAACCCCGTCGGCACCGCCACCGGCCCCTTCGCGCTCACCAGGATCAGCGGTGACACGGCGGCCACTCTGGAACGCTTCGACGACTACTGGGGCGGTCGGGCCCAGGCACCCGGCATCGACGCCACGTTCGTCGCTGACGGCACCGCCCGCGCCAACGCCCTGCGCACCGGCCAGAGGGACATCGCCGAGGCCCTCCCCGTGGCGCAGATCGCGTCCCTGGACAAGGGCGCCGTCCACGAGACGAACACCGCCCGCAACACCAGCCTCTACCTCAACACCAGGTCCGGTGTCTTCACCGACGCGGGGCTGCGCGCCGCCGCGCGCGAGGCGATCGACACCTCCGTCATCGCCAAGGACGTCTACGAGGGCCACGCCGAGGCCGCCCAGGGCATCTACGGCCCCGCTCTGAACTGGGCGGCGAGCAAGCGGATCGAGCCCACCGGACGGGCCAAGGCCACCGAACCCAACGCGAAAAGCATCACCATCGCCACCTACACCGGCCGGCCCGAGCTCTCCGAGACCGCCCAGGTGCTGCAGCAGCAACTGGAGAAGGCCGGGTTCAAGGTGAAACTGGAGGTGCGCGACTACGCGCGCCTCGAAAGCGACCTGCTCGCGGGCAAGTTCGACGCCGCTGTCGCCTCCCGCAACATGATGCTCGACACCGGCGACCCGGTCACCGTCCTCGGCAGCGACTTCACCTGCGACGGGACCTACAACCTGTCGCTGCTGTGTGACAAGAGGGTCGACAGGGCCGTGGTGGACGCCCGGGCCGTGGCCGACACCGCCAAGCGGCAGGACGCCGCCATGAGGGCGGAGGCTGCCATCCTCGGCACCGACGCGGTGGTTCCGCTCGTACACCTGAAGGTCGCCACCGGCATCCGCGCCTCCGTGCAGGGCACGCTGCTCGACCCGTACGAGCGGCAGTTCGTCGGAACGGGGACCCGGCGCTGAACGGCATATCCGACCGCTCCCGGGGCGGCACGGCCGCCCTGACCGCCGCTCTGCACACCTTCGGACGGGGCGGCGGGCCCCCGCTGCTGTGGCGGGCCCTCCTCGCGGCGGCCCTGGTGTGCGGGATCGGTCTGCTGCCGTGGCTCTCGCGCACCGACCCCGCGCTGACCGTGCTCAAGGCCCGCTCGGCCGAGCACGACCCGTCCCCGGGGGCACTGGCCGCCGTACGCGAAGAACTCGGCCTGGACGAGGGCCCGCCGGCCCTGCTCACACGCTGGCTCGGCGGGCTGTCGCGCGGGGACGCGGGCCGGTCCTGGATCTCCGGCACCGACGTCCTGCCGTCCGCGACGGATGCCCTCGGCGTCTCGCTCCTGTTGATGGCCGGTTCCCTCGCGGTCGCCGTGGGCACGGCCACCGCGGTGTGTGCCCGCACCCTGTGGCTCGGTTCACGGCGCCGACTTGGCGAGCGCACCCCCGGCGGGACCGCGACGGCGGTGCTTGCCGCGCTGCCGGAGTTCCTCGTCGCCGCCGTACTCGCCTCGGTGGTCGGTGTGCGGCTGGGGTGGCTTCCGGCCCTGGGCTGGTACGGCCCGCAGTGGATGGTGCTGCCCTCGCTCGCCCTCGGGCTGCCCGCCGGCGCGGTCCTCGGGCGGATGCTGGACGATCTGCTGCCCGGCGCGTTCACGGCGCCGTGGGCGTCGGCCGCCGCCGCACGAGGCATCCCGCCGCGCTCCGTGGTGCGGCATGCCCTGCGTTGCTGCGTACCGGGACTCCTGCCCAGCCTCGGACTGTTCGTCGTCGGCCTGACCGGCGGCTCGGTCGCCGTCGAGCAGGTCTTCGACATTCCCGGCCTGGGCCGGCTCACCCTGCGCGCCGCTCTCGCCCAGGATCTGCCCGTCCTGCAGACCGGCACGCTCAGCCTGGTGCTGCTCGCGGCCGCCGTCGGCGCCATGGCCCGGTTCTCCGCCCGCCTGCTGATCGGACCCGCGCTGCGCGACGGCGCCCTGCTCTCCCTGCACCGGCCCGCACCGCCCGCACCGCGGACGCCGCCCCTGCTGTACGGGACGCTGCTCGCCGTCCTCATCGGAGTCGGCCTGCCGCGCGACCCGCTCGCCCTGAACACCGGCGCCCGCCTCCAAGCCCCGTCCCCGACCCACCCGTTCGGCACCGACGCGCTAGGCCGGGACATCCTGGCCCGTATCTCGCACGGTGCCCTGACGACCCTCGGCATCGCCCTCGCGGTGAGCGCCGCCGCCCTCCTGACCGGTGTGCTGCTGGGGCTGCTCCCCCGACTGTCCGGGCCCGTGGTCGACACCGTCAACGCCGTGCCGCCCGTACTGGCCGGTCTCCTCGTCACCGGTGTCGTCGGCAGCGGCCCGTGGACCCCCGCGCTCGCGGTGGCCGCCGTCGCCTGGTCGCCGCTGGCCACCCACGCCTCGGCCCTGCTCCAACAGGAGCGCGCCGCCACCCACCTGGCCGCCACCCGCTCCCTCGGCGCCAGTCCGTGGTACGTCCTCACCCGCGTACTGCTTCCGGCCGTCCTGCCGCCAGTCACCCGCCACGCCCTGTTCCGGCTTCCCGGCGTCGCCCTGTCACTGGCCGCCCTCGGCTTCCTCGGCCTGGGCTCCCAGCCGCCGTCGCCCGAGTGGGGCCTGCTGCTCGCCGAGAACCAGCCGTACGTCGAACGAGCCCCCTGGGCCGTCCTCGCCCCGGCCGCCGTCCTCGCCCTCCTGGGCGCGCTCGCGGTCACGGCGGCGAGCGCGGCGAGATGGGGCTCACCCCGGCCGAAGGCTGGAGGGGGAGCAGGCGTCCCCCGGCCGGGGAGGCAGGCGTCGGTGCATCCCACGGCACCCGCCGAGCCGGCGCCGAGCGTGCCGGAGTACATCCGTCCTGGCACTTCCCGCGGACTGGCGGGAACACGATGACCGACATCTTCTCCCGCGTCCTGCCCCGTCGAGCCGCCCGGGCTGCGAAACCTCCGCGCGAGCGGACCTGGAAGCACCTGTCACCGCTGCTGCGCCTGCTGATCCTGACCCAGTTGGCCTTCAACATCGGCTTCTTCGCCGTGCTGCCGTTCCTGGCCGAGCACCTGGGCACCGCGATCGGCATGGCCGGCTGGATGGTCGGCTTCGTCCTCGGCCTGCGAACCTTCAGCCAGCAGGGTCTGTTCGTGGTCGGCGGATGGCTCGTGGACCGCTACGGCGTACGGCCGGTCGTCCTGATCGGCTGTGTGCTGCGGATCGCCGGGTTCGCCTGGCTGGGTTGCACGGAGGCAACCTGGGCCGTGATCGGCGCGGTGCTGCTGATCGGCTTCGCCGCCGCCCTGTTCTCCCCGGCCGTGGAGTCAGAGGCGGCCCGGCAGGCGGTGGTCTGGGAGGAGGAGGGCCACGGCCCGCGCACCCGGGTGCTGGCCCTGTTCAGCGCGGCCGGCCAGGCGGGTGCCTTCGTCGGACCGCTGCTCGGCGGCCTGCTGCTGGCCGTGGACTTCCGTACCGCGTGCCTCGCCGGAGCCGGGGTCTTCGCCCTGGTCCTCGCCGGGCACGCACGGCTGATGCCGCAGCACATCCCGGGCCGGATCCGCACCCGGGGGCGGGGCGGGTTCCGCGTGATGCTGCGCAACCGCCAGTTCCTCGCCCTGTGCTGCGCGTACGGCGCCTATCTGCTCGCCTACAACCAGCTCTACCTCGCCTTGCCCGACGAGGTGGAGCGTGTGACCGGCTCACAGGCGTCCTTGTCGTGGCTGTTCGCCCTCTCCTCCCTGCTGGTCGTGTGCGCCCAGCTCCCGGTGACCGGCTGGGCGGGCGATCGGCTCGGCCTGCGCCGCTCCATGGCCGCCGGGCTGCTGCTGGTCGCGGCCGGCTTCACGGTCGTGGCCGTCGCGCGTCCGGCGGAGTGGACGGGACTCGCCGGACTACTGCCCGCCGTGGGGTACGTCGTCCTGCTCACCCTGGGCCAGATGCTGGTCGTCCCCGCCGCCCGGGCCTGGGTCCCCGACCTCGCCGAAGACGGGCGTCTCGGCCTCTACACGGGGGCGCTGTCCTCCGTCTCCGGCGTGATCGTCCTCGCAGGCAGCTCGGCCACCGGCGCCCTCCTCGACCTGGGCCTCCCACCCGCCGTTCCCTGGCTGGCCCTCGCCGCCGTCCCCGTCCTCGCGGTCGGTCTGCTGCCCCGTGGCCCCGGCCCGGTGCATGGTGCCAACCGCGGATCACGGTGAGGCACGACCGACCGCCCGTCCCCGTCGTATCCGAAGCCGTCCCCGTGCCTGTCGATGACGGAAGGGCACCCGAGCGTACGCGCTATGCTGCAAGCCGCCCCGCGGGGGAAGTCCGGTCGAAGTCCGGCGCTGACCCGCAACGGTAGGCGGAGCCAACACGGCTCCGTGAGCCCGATTACCCGCGGTGGTGAACGCTCCTGACAATCGCCGTGGACTGCGAGAGGGTGCTGCGAGGGCGCCCCGCGCCCAGGGCCGCTCCTGTGCTCACGTAGGTGTACGGCCCGAGGCGAAGGCGATCCGCCCGTGGGCACCCCCCTCCAACTCGAACCGGACGCGTCACATCACGCGGCGCGCACCGGCGTCCGCCCCGCGCCGTCCAAGCGCGTGTCCCTGCCCCTTCTCCTCTTCACCCTGTGCGCCGTGCTCGTGCTCTCCATCGTCTGCGGGGCGGGGATCGGGGCGTCAGGGCTGTCGTGGGGCGAGGTGCTGCGTCATCTGTGGGCCGGGCTGACAGGCGGAGCCATATCCCGGGGCGAAGTCCCGGCGTACACCATCGTGTGGGAACTGCGCTTTCCACGAGCCGTGCTGGCCGCCGTCGTCGGGGCCGGCCTGTCGGCCACCGGTGTCGCCGTGCAGGCCATGGTCCGCAACGCCCTCGCCGACCCGTTCGTCCTCGGTATCTCCTCGGGCGCGGCCGTGGGAGCCAATGCCGTCCTCCTCTTCGGAGCCTTCGGCGCTCTCGGTCTGTGGGCCCTGTCCACGGCGGCGTTCCTCTCCGCGCTTCTCGCCATGACGCTGGTGTACGTGATCGCCCGCACCGCTGATGGCCTGACTCCGCTGCGGCTCGTCCTGACGGGTACCGCGATGTACTACGGCTTCTCGGCCGTCACCACGTTCATGGTGTTCGCGGCCGAACGCGGCGAGGCGGCCCGCTCCGCCATGATGTGGCTGCTCGGCAGCCTCGGCGGAGCCAGCTGGGCCTCCGTGCCGATCGCCGCGGAAGCCGTGCTCGCCGGCCTCGCCCACCTCACCGTGTCGGCGCGTCGCCTGAACGCCCTGGCGATGGGTGACGAGACCGCGGCCGCCCTGGGGGTGGACGCGGGGAGGCTGCGCAAGGAGCTGTTCCTGGTCTGTGCCGCCGTCACGGGGGCCGTGGTCGCGGTGAGCGGTGCGATCGGTTTCGTCGGCCTGATGGTTCCGCACGCCGCACGGATGCTGGTCGGCGCGGACCACCGCCGGCTGCTGGCCGTCGCCCCACTCGCGGGCGCCGTCCTGCTGATCTGGGTGGACATCCTGTCGCGCGTGGTGCTCGCGCCCGTCGAGCTGCCGGTGGGCGCACTGACCGCCGTCATCGGCGTGCCGTGCTTCGTCCTGCTGATGCGCCGCCGCTCCTACACCTTCGGAGGCGCGTGATGCGAGTCGAGACAGACGCGCTGACGGTAGAGATCGCCGGCAGGCGGCTGGTGGAGGAAGCCACGCTCCGAGCGGGCAGCGGGCAGGTCGTCGGCCTCGTCGGGCCCAACGGCAGCGGTAAGTCCACCCTGTTGCGCTGCGTCTACCGGGCCCTGCGCCCCTCGTCAGGCACGGTCCGGCTCGGCGGTGAGGACCTGCACTCCCTGAGCGCGCGCGAAGGCGCCCGCCGGCTGGCCGCCCTGCCGCAGGAGGCGGTCACCGAGTTCGACTTCACGGTCGCCGAGGTCGTGGCGATGGGGCGGCTGCCGCACCAGGGGTCGGTGGCCCGGACCACCGATGAGGACCGGAAGGCGTGCGAGGCCGCATTGGTGAGGGTCGGCGCCGGTCACCTCGCCGACCGCGGCTTCCTCACCCTCTCCGGCGGCGAGAAGCAGCGGGTCCTGATCGCCCGCGCGCTCGCGCAGCAGCCGCGCGTACTGGTGCTCGACGAGCCCACCAACCACCTCGACATCGCTCAGCAGTTGGAAGTGCTGGCTCTGGTGCGAGCCAGTGGGCTGACCGTGCTCACGGCGCTGCACGACCTCAACCTCGCCGCGCTCCACTGCGACCTGCTCCACGTCATCGACAGCGGCCGGATCGTCGCCTCCGGCGCCCCGCACGACGTGCTCACACCCGAGTTGCTGGCCGAGGTCTTCGGCGTACGGGCGCACCGTGTGCCGCATCCGGAGTCCGGCGCCGTACAGCTGCTCTTCGACCGTCTCCTGCCCACTCAGCCCGCTCCTTGAGGAGTCATGACCAACATGCCGAACCTCGTACGCCCCGCCGTACTCGCATTCGCCGCCGCCCTGGTGCTCACCGGATGCGGCGCGGAGGTCACCGCTCAGGACGGGGAGAGCGGTGGTGCCACGGCACGTGGCGGCCGCTATCCGGTGACCATCGAGAACTGCGGCCAGGAGAAGAGCTACGACAAGGCGCCACAGCGCGTGGTCACCAATGACGTCGGCATCACCGAGATCATGTTCGCGCTCGGACTCGAGGACCATATGGCGGGCTACGTCATGCCTGACGACAGGGGCGATCTCACGTCCGTTCCGTGGAAGGACGGCTACCGGAAGACGACGTGGCTCTCGAAGAAGACGATCAACAAGGAGCTGGTCCTCGACGCCCGCGCAGATCTGGTCTTCGCGGGCTGGAACTACGGCTTCAACGAGGGGGAGGGCTTCAGTCCCGCCGAGCTGGAGAAGGTGGGCATCGACTCGTATCTGCTGAGCGAATCGTGCCGCAACGGGCAGGGAAAGGCACGCGGGGTGATGCCGCCGCTCGAAGCGCTGTACACCGATCTGCGAAACCTGGGAAAGATCTTCGATGTCGAGGACCGTGCCGAAGCCCTCGTCGCGGACTTCCAGAAGCAGGTGGCCCAAGCGCAGGCGAAGGCCCTCAAGGGCGCTGACCGCCCCCGCGTCTTCCTCTACGACGACGGGCGGGACAAGCCGCTGACCTCGGGCCTGTACGCCGGGCCGCACGACATCATCACCAGAGCGGGCGGCGATCACGTCATGAAGGACCTCAAGGACAGCTGGGCGACGGTCGGCTGGGAGACCGTGGTGGAGCGTGACCCCGAGGTGATCGTCATCAACGATTACGGAGACACCACCGCGGACCAGAAGCGGAAGTTTCTGAAGTCCTATCCGCCGCTCGCAGGCGTCTCGGCCGTCAAGAACGACCGGATCGTCGTCCTTGACTACGCGGAGCTGGTGGAAAGCCCGCGCAATCCCGCGGCCATCGCCTCACTCGCCGCGGACCTGAGGAAATTCGCTTCGTGACCTGACCCGCAGAGGTACTTCGGCCGCCGCCTCAACATGTGGGCGGCGGCGCCAGCCGCCGCAGCAGCGCCACATCGGTCCACCCGGCGGCAAACACCGGACCGGCTCTTATGGCGGAAGCCTGCGCGCCGGGCGAGGGACCGCTGCCCTCTCCGGCGGATCCGCGGGCACTGTTGGTCGTGACGCCCGTTCGACGCTGTGGGCGCCGGCACGCGGGGCAACGAGCCGATGAACGGCTCCTGACCTGGCCTCTTCCGCGGCTCGTGCACGCCGACATCTTTTCGCTGGCGCCCCACGCCGAGTGCGTGGCGATCCTGGAGCCGGTGAAGCAGGATGCCTGATCCGCGGTTTGGCCGGTGCGCATGATGGGCGTGTGGGCGTTGCGGGCGATATCTCGACGCCGGGATGACGCATGGTCGAGCCCGTTCCGATGGGTTGTCAGGTCGAGTTTCGCGCAGGTGGCGGCGGGCGCAGCCCGCCCGCACGGGGATTCGCTTCGAGGTTGTTGCCGGCGTCCGGCCGATGGACCGGACCCCGGCATCCTCTTCGGCCTTCCGGGCGCCGTTCCCGGCCGCCGGACGGCATGCCCGTCCGGCCGCCCCTCACGTGACCCCGCGTCAGCCGCCTGGGATCCGGGCCGTGGGCGGATCAGAGCTGGAACTCCGCAGGAGACACTCCCAGCACTGTGCATGCTTCCCGGATGATCATTTGCTCGGCCTGGGAGAAATCGCCGTCGGCCCCGGCGATGACGATGCCGGTCTGGATCACCGCCCTCGCTTCGGCCGGCTTCTTGGCGGTCTTGGCGATGTCCTGCATCGCCTCGGCCTTGCCCTGCGGGAAGTTGTGGGTCAACTGGTCCACGTGCTTGTTGAAGCGCTGGCGCAACTGCTCCGACGGGAAGTTCTGCAGCACCTCATTGCTGAGGATCATCGACTCGACGCGCTGCCGCTCGGCCGGGTCCACACGTCCGTCCGCGGCCGCGACCAGTGCGCACATCGCCATGCTCGCGTCCCGGTACGCCCCGCTCTTCAGCTCGGTCTTGAGGGAGCCGAGCTGCGTCTTCAACGCGCTTACCAACTGGGCGCGTGAACCACCGCCGGACCCCGTGCCGCGGCTCGGTCCGTGGGCCGTACCGCCTCCGCGCTGTGCCTGCTGAAGATTCTTGGCCTGGTCCTTGAGCCGGTCCCACATGGCCATTGACGTCACCTCGGTATCCCTCTGAGTCGTCGCTCACGATTCCGCTCGCGCGTTCACCTGATCAACGGCTGCCTCCAGGCGAAGGTTCCGCAAAATGCGCCCGCCCTCCCGGTCAGGCTTCAAGGCGGCAGGGAACCGGTGGGAGGTCTGGAAGGGGTTCACCGCCGTGTCCTGGGGCCGCCGCCAGGTCCACCGGATCGAGAGCCCGACCCGATGAAATGTCCTCGGCGATCACCACACGCACGGCAGCCCCCGTCAGGGCTCCGCGACGAGGGACTGTGCGAGGCACGGGGGCCGAGCGATATCTGCGCTCGCGAGCGGAGAATTTGGCGGACGGCGTAGTGAGGCTTATTGCGGCAACGGCCGGAGTGGAATTATGCGACGGCCGCAGACCGTTGCGGCATGCTACTGTGGATCTCAGTTGCAGTTGTGGTTCCCGAAACTTCAAGTGCCCTCACTCGGTTCTACCGGTGGGAGCGCTTTTTTATTTCCGGTCATTTCCGGCGGGGTAATCATCGCGGCGACACGGTGTCCGCACAGTGCGGATTCCGATGTACTGCCCCAAAGGAGAAATGACATGGCTACTGGTACCGTGAAGTGGTTCAATGCGGAAAAGGGCTTCGGCTTCATCGAGCAGGACGGTGGCGGCGCTGACGTGTTCGCCCACTACTCGAACATCGCCGCCCAGGGCTTCCGTGAGCTGCTCGAAGGCCAGAAGGTGTCCTTCGACATCGCGCAGGGTCAGAAGGGCCCGACCGCCGAGAACATCGTTCCGGCCTGACGCTGACGCACCTTTCGTAGCTGGGGCCCGCATCCTTCGGGGTGCGGGCCTCAGCTGCATGTGTCCCGTGGGACCGACCGGCGCGCGCCGGTCGGTCCCACACTGCTTGTGACGGGTTCCCGCGGCCCGCCGCCATCGCACCGGAGAGCGCCCGGATGGAAGCCCGGCGCGTCAACGCCGCATACCTCTGCGCCGCCGGACCATCCCGTCCCACGCCCGCAGCGTGGGACGAGCGTTACCGTCGCCATTGGCGGCTGGTGCGCGAGCGAGGCAGGCACAGGAGGCGGACCTTGGGAAGCATGGGCGCTTCTTGCGTGCGGGCGAGCGGAGATGCCCAGGGGCGCTCGCTCGGGACCCGCCTCCCCGAATGCCGTCCGGGCGAAATCTCTTAGCATGAGCGCATGATGACCGGTGACGCCCAGGAGGCCCGGGGAGGACGAGAAGCCGTGTCCCGCGACCCCGCGGAAGTCGAACGCATTCATGTCGCCTCGACGCGTGAAGAATGTCGTGAAGACCGGCTGCCCCGTGCATCACGAGGTGACGACGCGGGCGAAAACGCTCACCCGGTCGCGGCTCTGCTGGAGCGGGCGGCCGACCTGGCCGAACCGATCAAGCCCAGGTTGCGCGGCTGGCTCCATGCCGGAATGGTCCCCGCCGCGCTGGTCGCAGGCGTCGTGCTCATCTGCCTGGCCCGTACTCCGCAGGCGGCCCTGGCCTGCGCCGTCTACTCGGTCACCGCCTGGATGCTGTTCGCGACGAGCGCCATCTACCACCGCGGCACCTGGGGCGCCCTCGGTGAGGCTGTTCTGCGCCGCCTCGACCACGCCAACATCTTCCTCATCATCGCCGGTACCTGCACCCCCCTGGCCGTGCTCCTCCTTCCGGCGGAACAGCGTTCCATGCTGCTGTGGATCGTGTGGACGGGCGCATCGGCGGGCATCGCGTTCCGGGTCCTCTGGGTCCAGGCTCCGCGCTGGCTGTACACCCCTTGCTATCTGGCCCTGGGGTGGGCACCGGTGCGCTACCTGCCCGACTTCCTGCACGCCGGCGGAGCGGCCGTACTCGCCCTGATCGTGGCCGGCGGTCTCCTCTACAGCGCGGGCGCGGTCGTCTACGCCCTCCAGCGCCCCGATCCCTCGCCCCGCTGGTTCGGCTTCCACGAGGTGTTCCACTCCCTGACCGTGGCAGCCTTCACCGCGCACTACATCGCCATCTCCCTGGCCGCCTACTGACCGTGACGGGCTGGGCGACCGCCGAGGCATCGCCCACGCGAGAGAGCCGTCCGCCCTACCGGCCCGCAAGTGGGTTGCTCTCCCGGGGTGTGACGTCTCGTAGGCAGGTAAGGAGGGAGGAGCGAGAGAAGAACGAGACAGCGGCCTTCGGCCGACCTGTGACAGAGGGGGCCCCGTGTTCGAGGCGGAAGACGTCAGGGAGTGGCGTGGTCACCCTGTGGTCGACCACGAGCGGCACAAGATCGGCGTCCTGGAGGCGGTCTACGTCGACACCGCCACGGACCAGCCCGCGTTCGCGACGGTCACGGTCGGCCTGCCGACCCGGCACCGGCTGGTGTTCGTCCCCCTGGCCGGCGCGACGGTCGGTCCCGGGTATCTGAAGGTCGCCTACGACAAGAAGCGGGTCAAGGAAGCGCCTTCGATGGGCACGGACGGCGAACTGCTCGCGGAGGACGAGAAGGCGGTTTTCGCACACTACGAGCTCGCCCACCGAACGGGTGCGGGCGGCGAACGCCGCCTCGCCCGCCGCTGATGCACCACCGACTTCCCCCACTTCGAGGTGACACGGATGGCTCTCTTCCTCCTGCTGGTCATCGTGGCCATCGTGCTCGGCATCATCGGAGTGGTGGCGAAGGGCCTGTTCTACCTGTTGGTCATCGGTGTGGTGGTCCTGGTGGCCGACTTCGTCCTCCTCGGCCTGCGCCTGGGCCGCCGCCGGAGGAACCCGCCCCGGTGACGCGGCCCCTTCGGGGCAGAGCGCCCCGCTTCGCCCGCCCCGGGTGGTCGACACCGAACGGGGTGGAGCGGTCATCGAGTCATTGCCCCGGAGCGGTCCGCCCCGTCCGCGATGCGGCGGAGGCATCGGCGAGGTCGGCGCCGGTGTCGGCGTCCCGCCGGGAGTGGCCGACGCCGTGCCAGTCCAGGCACATGACGGTCGCATCGTCCTGCAAGTGACCGTGGTTGGCGTCCACGACCGCCGCGATGAGGGTGCGGGCGGCCTCACGCGGATGCAGCGCGCGAGTACGGACGATCAGGTCCTGCAGATCGAGGCTGTTGGCATTGCGCTCCAGCATGCCGTCGGTCAGCATCACCAGCCGATCGCCCGGCCGCAGGTCCAGCGACTGGACCCGGTAGGTATGAGGGGCATGGAAGCCGAACGGCATATCGATCTCCGGACTGACCTCCCGCACCCGGCCGTCGCGCATCCGCAGCGGCCAGGGGTGGCCGGCGTTGATGAACTCGGTCCTGCCGTCGAGCAGGCTGATGCGAAGGAGCTGGCCGGTGACGTAGGTCTGGCGGCCGTGCTCGCGCATGGCCAGGTCGGCCTGGCGGGCCTGTTCGGCGAGGTCGGCACCGGCCCGCCGCGCCCGGCGCAGGGCACCCACCAGGAGAGTCGCCAGCAATGCGGCGTCGACGTCGTGCCCCATGGCATCGGTGACGGAGAGCTGCACCGTGTCCCGGTCGATCACGTAGTCGAAGGTGTCGCCCCCGACGTGATCGGCCGGCTCCAGCGCCCCGGCCACCGCGAACTGCGCCGCCTCACACGCCAGCGACGCCGGGAGCAACCGGTGCTGGATCTCCGCGGCCAGGCTCAGCGGGCTGGTGCGGCGGCCCCACTGGTAGACGTCCGTGAAGGACCGGTTCGCGATGACGATGTACGCCAGGGCGTGCGCGGTCTCGCCGACCTCCCGCATCATCTCCGCGTCCGGCGCCGCGGGGAGGAACAGCTCCAGGAGCCCGATGGCGTCCCCGCGGTTGGTCACCGGCGCGACGATCCGCACCAGCGCGCCCTTGCCGTGGTCCTCCACGCTCGGCCGCTGGGTGCGGATGACGTCGTCGTACAGGGTGCCCCGCAGTCTGATGCGCCGCGCGGGTTCATCGGTATCGACGCTGCCCGCCGCCCCCAGCCGTACGACCGATCCGCCGGTGAAATCGGTGATCAGGAACGATACCGACGCGGCCCCGAGGTGCTCCTTGAGCATGCGCGCGACCACGTCGAGCGACTCCACGGGCGCCGCGCTCTCCGCCGCCGCCAGCGCCCCCGCCAAGGTCATCGCCCTGCCCCGGCCGCCCCCGTTCTCAGAAGCGCGAGGGTTGGCCGCACCGTCCCCGTCAGGTTCACGTACGGTCACGGCGACTCCTCGCTACTGGCTGACTCTCAGGGCTCCGTCCCGGCTGCGCGACGGGCGCGGACCGGTGCCGGGCAGATGTCATTGCACCACATGGCGCCTGCACGGATGAGCCTCTCACCGGTGACCGTGGTGCCCGGCCGAGACGCCTGCCACACCACGATTCGCATGTTCGCCGGCGAACTGCGAGCGGCTCCCCCGACCGTCTGGTGCTTCTGCGTGAGCGGCCTGCTGCCTTCGAGGTGGAGGCGCCGACTCGGGTATGCCTGACGCTTTCGGCGTCGGTCCGGAAGCGAACCGGTGCCCTCGGTCCCCGCCGGCCGGCCTGCCCGGAATCCGGCCGTCCGGGTTGGCGTCGTGACGTGCACGGAAGCGTTGCGACACCGCTTCGAGGAAACCGTCGGCATCGGACGCAAGACGTCACCGGTCGACGTCCGGACGGACGCCGGCGCCTCTCCCTCACGGATGAGCCGATCGGGGAGGGGCGCGCCCGCGGGATTGCGCGAGGCCGCCCGCCGCTGAGGTGCGGCTACCTGGTCGTCGCGGGCCGGCACGCGACGGTCCCGTGTGTCGCCACGACCCCGTTCGGCCGGCCCGGGCAGGCACCGGCGCGGGCGCACCGGTTCCCCGTCATCGCCGGCCGGCCGGGCCGTTCCGATCGGCTCTGCCTGGTCAGTGGCCGGGGAGAAGGGTGCGCACCTGATCTGCGACCCGGTGGCGGATCCGGACACCGCGGTCCGGTCTCGTACGATTGCACCTGACGATGGGCTGCGTGGTGAAGTCGGGGCGGGCGCGCCGCTGATCCTTGTCCGACCCGCTGACTGCCCCGAAGGTCCCGGCGTTCGCGCGCCGGGGACGCTCGGGGTGTTCCAGCAGGCGTGGACCGGCTCATCCTGCGCATACGGGCGTGAGGCATTGACCAATGCCGCACGGGATGATGGCCTGCCCGGTGTCCGGGGCAGACGGTCGACGAGGGGGCGACATGACGGCTGAGCTTGAGCGGCGGCGGTCCACGAGCGAAGTCAGTCGGTCCGCAGCGGTGCATGACACCGACGAGGACCTGTCCTTGCTCTTCGGAACGTCGACCGCGCTGTTCGCGTCCATGGCGGGGCCCGCTCACGTGCTGGAGGCGGCGAACCCGGCCTTCTTCACGGCGATCGGGGGCGGAGGGCGGGAACGTACCGGCGTGCCGCTGGTGCAGCTCATGCCTGAGCTGGCCGCCCAGGGCTTCATCGAACTGCTGGACCAGGTGTACCGGTCGGGGGAGCGGCACGTCGGCCGGGACGCCCGCGTCGTCATCGGCGTCGGCCCGGACGCCCGCGAGGCGTACTTCGACTTCACCTACGAGGCCCGTCGCGACACCGGCGGCAACGTCATCGGCGTGCGGATGATCGGCGTGGAGACCACTCAGGTCAAGCACGCCCGGCGACTGGCCGCCGAGCAACGCGCACTGCTGGAGCAGATCGCCCGCCAGGCGCCGCTGCCGGACGTGCTGGAGGGGATGTGCGGGACGATCGAGAAGCTGTCGCCGGAGGTGCTCGCATCAGTCCTGCTGGCCGACGAGGACGGCCGCCGGCTGCGCCACGGCGCGGCTCCCGGCCTGCCCGACTTCTACAATCAGGCCATCGACGGCATCGCCACCGGTGAGGGCGTGGGCTCCTGCGGCACGGCCGCCCACCGGCGCCGGAACGTGATCGTCAACGACATCGCCACCGATCCTCTGTGGGACGACTTCCGCGACCTCGCCGCGCAGGCGGGACTCGCGGCCTGCTGGTCGACGCCGATCCTCGCCCGTGACGGGCGGCTCCTGGGCACCTTCGCGATGTACCACCGCACACCGCGGGCTCCCCAGGACACCGATCTCGCGCTGGCCCGGGTGTTCGCCGACACCGCCGCCCTCGCCATCGAACGCCAGCACGTCGAGCAGGCCCGGCAGGCGGCTGACGCGAGGGAGAAGGCGGTCCGCGACGACCTCGCCTTCCTGCTGGCCGCCAGTACCACCCTGGCTGATCGGCTGGACGAGGAACAGACACTGCGGCGCCTCGCCGCCCTGTCGAGCCCGGCCCTGGCGCCCTTGGCCGCGGTCGATGTGGTCAAGGCCGGACGTGTGTACCGGGTGGCGACCGCCGCGCCGACCGAGGAGGCGCGCAGCCTGCTCGCCTCCCACACACCGGTCCGCGCCGCCGAGGACGACGCCGTGGCCCGCGTCCTGGCGTCCGGCTTGACCGAAGTGGCCCGCCGCACCCCGACCGGGCCCGGCCCCTGGCGGGATCTGGGCGTCACCGGCTACGTCTGCGTGCCCCTCGTGGATTGCGGGCGGACCTTCGGCGCGCTGACCCTGTTGTCCACCGACGGGCACCTGTTCGACGGTCACCGGGTCGCACTGGCGGAGGAACTGGCCCGCCGCGCCGCCTCGGCCGCCCACAACGCACGGCAGTACGCGCAGCGCGCCGCTCTGGCGCGGGACCTGCAGACCGGGCTCTTGCTGCCTGAACTGCCCGACATCCCCGGTGCCCAGCTCGCCGCCTTCTACCATCCGGCCGGCGAAGGGCTGGAAATCGGCGGTGACTTCTACGACGTCTTCGCCCGCGGTGAAAACAGCTGGGCCTTCATCCTCGGCGATGTCTGCGGGCGCGGAGCCATGGCTGCCACCACGACTGCCCTGGTCCGCCACACCGCCCGTGCGGTCGCCTGCCTGCTCGACGACCCCGTCGACATCGTCAAGGCCGTCGACAAGGCTCTGAACGAACGGTATGCCACCCAGAACAACGGCTTCGTGACCCTGATCTACGGCCACCTCACGCCGACCGCCGACGGACTGGCCGTCGACCTCGTCCGGGCGGGCCACACGCCACCCCTCCTGCTGGACACCGATCACGTGGTCGACTCGGTCGAAGCGTCCGGCGGGCTGCTGGGCATCGGCATCCCGCCCAGACTCACCGCGCGCCGCTTCACTCTGCGTCCCGCCGAGAGCCTGCTCCTGTACACCGACGGCATCACCGAGTGCCGGACCGCCGGCACCGAACAGTACGGTGACAGCCGACTGGCCAAAGCGCTGGCCTCCGCCCCGCGTCGGCCGACCGCCACCGACATCGTCCGAATCGTGGCGGAGGACGTCCGCGGCTTCGTGGAAGGCCGGGAGGTGGAGGACGACCAGGCCGCTCTGGTCATCACCGCCGACGAGCCGGCGCCCTGCCGCGAGTGACCATCCGTCACCACCCGGCCGGTGGGGCGATCGCCAGGGGCGCGCCGTCCACGTCCCGTACGAGCCCCGGGAAGGCGGTCGGGGCCGGGGTCGCGGTGGTACGGCCGTCCTGGTCAGGGGAGGCCGCCACCTTCCGTCAGGGCGAAGCGGTGCGGGTCCAAGGCGTGCGGCCCGCCGCCACCGACCGGGCACGCTCGGCCGACCGGGGGCGGGCTCAGCTCCCCACCGCACGAGGCCGGCCCGTTGCGGGGCGGTGTGCGAACTTGTTCCGTCGCGCCGGTGCGTGCGGACACCCTCGGCTCGGTGCCGTGCCGCCGGTACGTGTACGTGGCGTCGACGACAGGCCGGGCATGAAGCCGCGGACTCGGCGGACGGGTCGTGTGGTGGAGGTGCCCCGGGCCACCGCCGTCCGGACCGCCCCTGTTCCTCCGCGGTGGGCGGTGGCCCGAAGGCGAGAGGCGTCAGTTTTCGGAGAGCACGTCCTGGACCGTCGCGTGGAGCGTCAGGACGGACGTGAGACGGGTGAGTTCAAGGATGCGTCCGACCTCGGGTTGGACGCCGGTCAACGCGAACCGGTGCCCGGCGTCCGTCCGGCGGCGGTGGATGTCGACGAACGCTCCGAGAGCGCTGGAGTCGCAGAAATCCACATGAGTCAGGTCCAGGACCAGCAGCGGGACGTTCTGCACCTCCGCAGTGGTGAGATGCCCCAGCAACTGGGGCGCGGTGTGGAAGTCGATGGGGCCGTCCACGGTGACGACCGTGTGCCGGGGGCCGCGATGCGATGCGAGGGTCAGGGTCGGCCCGGTGGGGAGCAGGGTGCCGGGGTCAAGCGGGGGTGAGCTGCCGGCGGGCTCCCGCGCCTCGGAGTCGGGTGAGGGGATCATCTGGGGCGGCTCTCCTGCATCCGGGGCGAACGAGTCGGCTGGTGGTCCTGGTGCCGGTCGAGGAGCTGACCGGGGTAAGTCGTCACGAGGCGTTGACCTCCGCCCACACCACTTTCCCTCCGTCGATCCAGCGGGTGCCCCATCGTTTCGCGATGGCGTCGACCAGGAAGATGCCCCTGTGCCCGAACTCCCCGGGTGGGGAAACGATCAGACGAGGCTCCTCGGGACTGCTGTCCGTGACCTCCAGGACGATGCGTTCACCAGCGCGCCGCAGCTCCACACGCAGCGGTGTTCTGGCATGACGGACGGCGTTGGCGACCATCTCGTCCGCGATCAGCATCATGTCGTTCGCCAGATGCCGCAGGCCCCACTCGCACATGGTCTGGGACACCAGGTCGCGGGCGTCGGGGACCGCGCCGGAGACCGGGGGGTAGTCACGAGCGACCGCGACCACTTGGTGCGACGCGTCCTCGGGCCGGTGCAGGTACAGCAGGGCGATGTCGTCGTCCTGCTGCTCACCGGCCAGGGCGTCCAGCCACGAGTCGCAGTCCGCCTCGATCTCGCCCACTGGCCCGGCCAGCAGCTCGCGCAACCGACGCAGCCCCTCGTCGATGGGGCGACTGCGGCTTTCGACCAGGCCGTCGGTGTACAGCAGCAGCCGCGAGCCGGGCGGCAGAGGGACTTCCTGTTCCGAATAACGGCGCCTGCCCACCCCCAACGGCGGTCCCACCTGCTCGTCCAGGAACCTCACACTGCCTCCCGGATCCCGCTGGGCCGGAGGCAAGTGCCCGGCCACGGCGGCGCGCAGCCGGTCCCGGGGCGTGTCGAGCACCGCGTAGACGCAGGTGGCGATGGAACCGGGGGCGATGTCGTCCACGAGGACGCTCAGCTGTTCCAGTACCTCGGCGGGTGCGAGCCCGAGCTGTGCGTAGGCGCGGCAGGCGGTGCGGATCTGACCCATGACGGCCGCCGCCTTGACGCCTTTGCCCATCACGTCCCCGACGACGAGGGCGACCTGGCCCTCCGGGAGCGGTATGAGATCCACCCAGTCCCCGCCGGCGCCGCGGTTCCGTGCGGCGGGCAGGTACCGCGACGTGCTGGCGATCCCTTCCAGGCGCGGCAGAGCCGGCAGCAGGTGACGCTGCAGCTCCATGGCCGCTTCCCGCTCCCGGCGGTAGGACTGGGCGTTCTGCAGGGCCACGGCGGTCTGCGCGGCGACGCCGGTGACCAGGCGCTCGTGCCGTTCGGTGAAGACCCCCCGCTCGGGGTGGCCGAAGAAGAACCCGCCGAGCACGGTCCCCCGGGACATCACCGGAACGGCCAGATAGCTGCGGACCGGCAGGTGCCCTTCCGGCATGCCCTGGTGCGGTGCGTTGTGCCCGTACCGCGGGTCCGCGGTGATGTCGTCGGACCGGACCACGCCGAGACCCCGGAAGGTCTGCTCGAAGACCCGGGTGTTGCGCGGCATGGGGAACTTGTCGAAGGCCGACCGGTCGACACCGGAGATCACATAGAGCAGGTACGACTCCCCGGTCTCGCCCAGCACGTTGTAGAAGAAGGCGCCGAACGCCGCGCCGGACAGACGGGTGGCGGCGTCGGCCGCGTGCTGGACCAGCGCGTCGAGGTCCAGTTCCGCCGCCAGCACACTGCCCACCTCCTGCAGCAGCTCGACGATCGCCGCTTCCTCGCGCAGTTCCCGCTCCCGCTGCTCCAGTTCCCGCTGGGACCGGCGCAGCTCCGTCGTGGCGGAGCGCAGCTCGGTCACCACTGTCTGCAGCTGGGCGGCCCGCTGTGCCGCCAGGTTCTCCACGCCCTCCAGGAGGGCGCGCGTCGCTCGCGCCTCCACTGTGGGGGACGGCCGGCCGGCGGACAGCAGTGCCAGGCGCGTGCTGCCGGTGACGGTACGGAAGAGCGTGGCGGCCCCGGCGGGCAGCGGAACGCGGGAGAACAGCACGACCGCGAACTGCTCACCAGGCGACAGGGGCCCGCCGAACGCCAAGGCGGAACGGACGCCCTGCCCCGGGAGGAGCTCTTCCAGCCTGTGCGCGTGCTCGTCGGACACGTGCACGACCTCGATGTCGCTTTCAGACCGGGCGGCGCCGTCCACGTCCTCGGTCGCGACCCCCAGGTGTTCGAGCAGCCGACGCACCAACGGTGCCTCGTGGGCGGCCCCGGACGACGCGGGCACGTACAGCGGGGCCGAGCCGTCCGCGCCGGGCCACCGCATGGACGGGCCGCGGTACCCCACCGGGGTCGGACGCCACCCGTTCTCGGCGGAAGGCTCCGTGACCGCCGGGTCCGCGTCCCCCGGCCCGGTGAGAAAAACGCCCACCGCAGGACAGGCGCGGCCGTCACGCTCGTCGACCAGGCTGTCGTAGAAGAAGTCGGCGACCACTTGTGCCGCCGCCTCCGGTGACGGCGCACCGGTGACGGCTTTCCGCACGCGGGCGCCGCATCGGGCGGTCTCGCTGAGGCCGAAAGCCGACAGGTCGAACCGGGCGTCGTGCACTTCGCGTCGCACCTCGATAACCGAAATTGGTGGGGCCATGGACGAACAGCAGGAACACGGCCCTCACAGATTAGACCTTGGCCCGCTCGAGCTGTGCCCCGATGCGATGCCGCCGTCCCGGGACCCGGCCGCTCCGCCCGGATCCGGCGTGAGCCGTGGTCAGGGACGCTGCACGGTGAAAGCGTCGTCGATGGTGGCGTGCAGGGTGAGCACCTGGTCAAGGCCGACCACCTGGAAGACCCGGGTGAGGTTGTGGTTGAGCCCGGCCAGGCTGAAGGAACAGCCGGCCGCCTCGGTGCGGTGGTAGGCGGTGACGAGCACGGTGATGCCGGTGGAGTCGCAATAGGTGACGCCGGAGAGGTCGATCACCAGGGCGGTGCCGGCGGAGAGGGAGACATCCTCCAGCGCCTGGGTGAGCTGGGGAGCGGTGTGATGGTCGAGTTCGCCGGTCACCGTCAGCACGACGGTGCCGGACTCGCGGGGCTGGTGTTCGACGGTCAGGGTGGGCTCGGTCACCGGTTCTCCTGAGGGGTGATGCAGGCGGTACGGGCGGACAGGGCGAGGAAGGTGCGGTGTGGTCGCCGACTCCCGGTCCCAGGCTGTTGAGGAGGCCGTCCACGGTGTGCGGCGAGCGGTCCGCCGACGGGGAGCCCGCGGTCGCGAGACGGCGGCGGGACGCTCCTGGCCGGGCGGGCGCACGCCGGGTGTGCGGGCCCGGTGAGGCCGTCGCGTGCAGCGGCCGGGCCGGTGCCGGGGGATGGCCACCGCCGCCGGGCGGCGTGATGGTGCAGCGGCGGTCGGCCGCCGACGGGAGATTCTCTCCAGGGCATGGCGGGGCCAGGTGTGCGCGGTGGGGTACTCGCGGACCGTGGCCGTACATCTGTCCTCGCCGGACGTCATGGTGAGGGGACGTGGCGACGCTTTCGTCCTCATGGCCCGCCCCCTCCTGAGTGAGTGGTTTTTTCACCATGCCGAGTGCTGGCACCTCCGACCGGTCTGTCTATCCTACGGAGCGATCCTTACCGCGAGGACAGATCGGTCGCGGCGCCGGCGGACGGACATGCCGCGCGGGGGCGCTGCTCGTGCCGACGACGGTGCGCGGACGCCGCCTCGCCTCGGACGCGGGGACGGTGTCGCCGCGGTGCGGTCGACGCGGTGGCTGAGGTTGGGTGGCGTGATGAAAGGGTTTCCTGTGGCAGGTTCCGCGGGTGCTGAGCACCGGCCGTCGAGCGCGGCGGCCGATGTCTTCGCCGCCGACGCTGAGATCGGCGGCGATCTTGCCGCAGTGGACTGGGCCGCGACCCCGCTGGGACCGCCGGACGGCTGGCCGCAGAGTCTGCAGACAGCGGTGAGCATCCTGCTGTCGTCCCGGTTCCCCATGTGGATGGCTTGGGGGCCCGAGCTGACGTTCTTCTGCAACGCCGCCTACCGCCGGGACACCCTGGGGCAGAAGTACCCCTGGGCGCTGGGCCGTCCGGCGAGCGAGGTGTGGGCGGAGATCTGGGACGACATCGGCCCGCGCATCGGCACCGTTCTGGCCACGGGCGAGGCCACGTGGGACGAGGCGCTGCTGCTGTTCCTGGAGCGCTCGGGCTACCCGGAGGAGACGTACCACACGTTCTCCTACAGCCCGCTGCGGGACGATTCCGGCGCGGTGGTCGGGATGCTGTGCGTGGTGAGCGAGGAGACCGAGCGGGTCATCGGCGAGCGGCGCATGGCGACGCTGCGGGACCTCGGTTCGGATCCCAGCGTGGTGCGGACCGAGGAGGAGATGCTGGCCTTCGCCGCGCATCAGCTCGGCCGCAACCTGCGTGACCTGCCCTTCACGGCGACGTACCTGTTCCAGCCGGACGGGGGTACCGCACGGCTTGCGGCGTCCGCCGGTCTGCCCGGCGAGCACCCCGCCGCGCCCTCCGTACTGTCACCCGGCGACGGGGACGCGCTGTGGCCGGCCGAAGCGCTGGCCCGGGGCGAGTCCGCGATCGTGCCCCTCGACGGCGGTGGGTTCGGCGCTCTGCCCACGGGGGCGTGGCCGGAGCCGCCCGCCGAGGCCCTGGCGGTACCGCTGCTGCAACAGGGGGGTTCCCCTTACGGGTTCCTGGTGGCCGGACTGAACCGCTACCGAAGCCTGGACCCGGGCTACCGCGGTTTCGTCGAGCTGGTCGCCGGACACATCGCAGCCGGCATCTCCAGCGCGCGCAGCTACCAGGCCCAGCAGCAGCGGGCCGAGGAACTGGCGGAGCTGGACCGGGCGAAGACCACTTTCTTCTCGAACATCAGTCACGAGTTCCGCACCCCGCTGACGCTGATCATGGGGCCGGTGGAAGAGCTCCGCACGCACTTCGACGGGGGCGACCCCAGGGTGCGCGACGAGCTGGAGGCCATTCACCGCAACGGTCTCAGACTGGGCAAGCTCGTCAACAGCCTGCTGGACTTCTCCCGGATCGAAGCCGGACGGATGCGCGCCAGGTACGAGCCGGTCGACCTGGCGGCGGTCACGGCCGAGCTGGCCAGCGTCTTCCGCTCGGCGGTGGACCGGGCGGGACTCGCCTTCGAGGTCGACTGCGCCCCGCTGGACGCGCCGGTGCACATCGACCGGAGCATGTGGGAGAAGGTCGTCCTCAACCTGCTGAGCAACGCACTGAAGTTCACCTTCGAGGGATCCATCCGCGTCTCCGTGCGTACCGAGGCCGGCCAAGCCGTGGTCACGGTCGCCGACACGGGCATCGGCGTGCCCGCCGAGGAGATGCCCAGGCTCTTCGAACGTTTCCACCGCATCGAGACAGCCCGCTCGCGATCCAACGAGGGCAGCGGCATCGGTCTCGCTCTGGTCAGGGAGCTGGTAGGGCTGCACGGCGGCACCATCGCCGCCGAGAGCGAGGTGGGCGAGGGCACCCGCTTCACCGTCCGCCTGCCTTTCGGTACGGCACATCTGCCCGCCGACGCCCTGGCGTCGGACGCTTCCACCGCGGCTGTCTCGGGCAGCGCCGAGCCCTACGTCGAGGAGGCCCTGCGCTGGCTTCCCACCGACAAGTCCGGCGTGGAGCCGGCCGTGGTGGCGGCGACGGGCGACGCGGGCTACACGTCGGGACCCGTCGTGTCGGCGCGGGTGCTGATCGCGGACGACAACGCCGACATGCGCGAGTACCTCACCCGAATCCTGAAGGGTGCCGGGTACCAGGTGCAGGCGGTCACCGACGGGCACGAAGCCCTGCGGGCCGTCCGCGCGGACGCTCCCGACCTGGTGGTGAGCGACGTGATGATGCCGCGCCTGGACGGGCTGTCCCTGGTGCGGGAGCTGCGCACGGACCCGCGTACCGCGGCCGTGCCCGTGCTGCTGCTGTCCGCCCGGGCCGGGCAGGAGTCGTCCATCGAGGGTCTGCAGGCGGGTGCCGACGACTACCTCGTCAAGCCGTTCGTGGCCGCGGAGCTGCTGGCCCGGGTGCGGGCCAACGTGGAACTGTCCCGTTTGCGAAACCACCAGGCCCGCTGGCGTACCGCGTTGGTCGATTCCCTGCAGGAGGCGTTCTTCGTCTGTGACGAGGAGGGCGCGGTCGTCGAGATCAACGCGGCGTTCACCGACATCCTCGGCTACGGCTCCGAGGACCTGCCCTACAGGCCGATCCACCCCTGGTGGCCGAAGGCCGACAGTGATCCGGAGGGTCACGCCCAGGTCGGCCGCGCGTTCGCCGGACTGATGGAGGAGGGACAGGGCCGCTACACCATCCCCGTCACCCACCGTGATGGGCACCGGCTGTGGATCGACGTCGCCTTCAACCACGCCCAGGACCCGGACAGCGGCCGCCGCGTGGTCGTCGGCACTTTCCGGGACGTCACTGCCGAGCACTACGCCATCCAGCGCGACAGCGCCCTGGCGGCGCTGAGCCTCGGAGTCTCCCGAGCCACCAGCCTGCCCGAGGCGTTGACCGGCGCCCTGATCGCGCTCAAGGAACTGTGGCGCGCCCGACAGGTTCTGGCGGTCGTCTTCGGCCATCACTCGGAACCCGTGGTGACCGCCGCCACGGCCGACGCCCCCGACTGGCAGGAGTTGCCCGCCGCCCTGCGCGAGGCACTCATCGCCCTGCGCGAACGGCCGCCGCTGACCCCGGTCACCGACCACACCAGCGCGGGCGTCACCCTGGAACATCCCGACGGCCCCATGGCGCTGTGGGTGGATCTCGGCGCCAGCCGACCGTTCACCGACGAGGACCAGCTGCTGCTGTCACTGCTGGCCGGACACCTGGCTCAGGGCCTGGTCCGCGTCCATCAGATCGACCAGCAGCGCGAGACAGCCATCGCCCTTCAGCGCGCCATCCTCGGCCCCTCACACCTGCCCGACGGTTTCGCCGTCCGCTACGAACCGGCCACCCAGCCCCTGGAGGTGGGCGGTGACTGGTACGACACCGTGGCCCTTCCCGACGGACGGATCGGCATCGTCGTCGGCGACTGTGTCGGCCGGGGACTGGAAGCGGCCAGCGTCATGGGCCAGCTGCGCAGTGCCTGCCGGGCCCTGCTGTTGCAGGACGCCAGCCCGGCCCAGACCCTCATGGCTCTGGACCGCTTCGCCGCAGGCGTGCCCGGTGCGCTGTGCACCACCGTCTTCTGCGGCGTGCTCGATCCGGTGACCGGCCGGCTGACCTACTCCAGCGCCGGACACCCGCCGGGCATCCTCGCCCACCACGACGGCACCACCCGCCTGCTCGAGGAGGGGCGGTCCCTGCCCCTGGCCGTGCGGCCCGGCAGGGCGCGCCCCGAGGTCGAGTGCACGATTCCGGCCCGCGCCACCCTGCTGCTGTACACCGACGGCCTCGTCGAGCGGCGACGGCGACCGCTGAGCGCGGGCATCGACGAGGCGGGCGAAGCCGTCCAGGCCGGCAGGGACGCCGCCGTGGACGACCTCGCCTCGCAGGTCATGACGCGGTTGGAGCCGGTGAACGGCTACGACGACGACGTCGCCCTGCTGTTGTACCGGCACCCGGCCCCCCTGGAGATGACCTTCCCCGCCGAATCGTCACAGCTGGCACCGGTCCGCCAGGCTCTGCGTACGTGGCTCGAACGGTGCCAGCTTCCCCCGCAGACGGCGCAGAACATCCTGGTCGCAGCCGGCGAAGCCTGCGCCAACGCCGTCGAACACGGCCACCGGCACACCCCGGGTGAGCCGGTCCGGCTGCGGGCCGAGGCGTACGTGGACGACCTGCGCCTGGTCATCGCCGACACCGGGCAGTGGAAGACCCCGCAACCCGAGGCCAACGCCCACCGCGGCCGCGGCATGACCCTGATGAAGGCCATGATGCAGCACGTCACCGTCACTTCCGGCGCAGCCGGTACCACCGTCCAGATGCACACAAGGATCGCGTGATGACCACCCCGCTCACCCTGACCCCGGGCCGGCGTCCCGACGGCACCGCGCTGATCACAGCCGTCGGTGAGATCGACATGACCAACACCGACGCCCTTGCCGAGGCCCTGGACACCTCGCAGGGCACGGTCGTCCTCGATCTCACCGGCGTCGAGTACCTGGACAGCGCCGGCCTCAACGTGCTCTTCTCCCACGCCGACCGCATCGAACTCGTCGCCACTCCGCTGCTCGCCCCCGTCCTGACGATCTCGGGACTCACGGACCTCACCACTGTTCACGGCCTGTAGCGGATCCCGCGGCCGCCCTGCCCGCACCCGCGAGGTGCGCGGGGAGCGGACCCGCCGGTCGGCCGGCTTTTCCGGACGGAGGTCCGTCGGGCGGGGCGCGTCGGGGGAGACGGACGAGGCAGTGACGGTCCGTCCCCCTCCCTGGCGACACCGCGACGCGTCCCCGCGACCCTGACAACGGCGCCACATGGTCGCGGGCCGTACGGCCCCAACAGCCCTGGCGCGGGGAGCGTCACCTGCGGTGGGCGTGTCGCGGTCCGTGTTCGTCTTCCCGCGCGGCTTTGCTGCCCGGCTCTTGACGTGCCCCTGGCGCAAGTGGCTGTATGGGAGCGCTCCCATCGCTCCTGCCCCGCTTCCTTGCCTCACTCCCTGGAGTCGCAGTGAGAACAGCACGAAGCACGACATGGAACAACCCGGCAGCCGCCCTGGTCGCAGCCGCCGCCGTCCTCGCCACACTTCTCGGGCTGTTCGGCCTCGCCCCGGCGCCCGCCCACGGTGCCGAAGCGCGGGCCACCGGTGCCGCCGCGGCCGGGCTGCACGTCAGCAACGGCCGCCTCCTCGAGGGCAACGGCAACGACTTCGTGATGCGCGGGGTCAACCACGCGCACACCTGGTACCCGGGCCAGACGCAGTCGCTGGCCGACATGAAGGCGCTCGGGGCCAACAGCGTGCGGGTCGTCCTGTCCGACGGGTACCGCTGGAGCCGGAACAGCGCCGCGGACGTGGCCGCCGTCATCGACAACTGCAAGGCCAACCGCCTGATCTGCGTGCTGGAGGTGCACGACACGACCGGGTACGGCGAGGAGGCCGCCGCCGGGACGCTCGATCACGCCGCCGACTACTGGATCAGCCTCAAGGACGTGCTGGCCGGCGAAGAGGACTACGTCGTCATCAACATCGGCAACGAGCCCTGGGGCAACACCGACCCCGCCGGCTGGACCGCTCCCACCATCGCCGCCGTCAAGAAGCTGCGCGGGGCCGGGTTCCAGCACACGATCATGGTGGACGCGCCCAACTGGGGCCAGGACTGGCAGGGCGTCATGCGGGCCAACGCCCGGACGGTGTACGAGGCCGACGTCACCGGCAACCTGATCTTCTCGATCCACATGTACAGCGTCTTCGACACCGCCCAGGAGATCACGGACTACCTCGGCGCCTTCCGCGCCGCCGGGCTGCCCGTCGTCATCGGCGAGTTCGGCGGTCCGGCCGACCAGTGGGGCGACCCGGACGAGGACACCATGATGGCCGCCGCCGAGCAGTTCGACCTCGGCTACCTGGCCTGGTCCTGGAGCGGCAACACCGACCCCGTCCTCGACCTGGCGATCGGGTTCGACCCCGCACGGCTCAGCTCCTGGGGCCGGCGCATCTTCCACGGCGCCAACGGCATCGCCCAGACCTCCCGCGAGGCCACCGTCTTCGGCGGCACCGCCCCCGACACCCGGGCCCCCACCGCACCGGGTGCCCCGACCGCCTCGGGCGTCTCCGCCTCCTCGGTCACCCTGACCTGGCCGGCCGCCACGGACGACGTCGGCGTCACCGGCTACGAGGTGGTCCGCGTCAACGGCGCCGCCGAGACCGCGGCCGCCTCCGCCACGACCACCACGGTCACCGTCACGTCGCTGGCCGCGGACACGACCTACACCTTCGCGGTGTACGCCAAGGACGCGGCCGGCAACCGCTCCCCCCGGTCGGCCACCGTCACCGTCACCACCGGGAAGGGCACCGGCACCCCGGGCGCCGGCTGCTCCGTCCGCTACCGCGTCGCCGGCGAGTGGCCCGGCGGCTTCCAGGGCGAGATCACCCTCCGCAACACCGGCACCTCCGCCATCAGCGGCTGGACCCTCGGCTTCGCCTTCCCGGCCGGTCAGACCGTCACCACCATGTGGGGCGGCACCCCGACCCAGAACGGCTCCGCCGTGACGGTCGCCGCCGCGTCCTACACCTCGACGATCCCCGTCAACGGAACGGTCACGGTCGGCTTCACCGGCACCAAGCTCTCCGCCAACCCCGCCCCGACGGAGTTCACGCTCAACGGCACGGCCTGCGCGACCGGTTGACCGGGCGTTCGACAACCGACCGGCGGGGACCGATCCCCGCCGGTCACCTGCCCGGACAACGGCGCGCCCGCCGGGCCGTCACGGACGACGACCGCCCGGTGTCCGCCCGGACGCCCTCGGCATGAGCACGTGCAGCGCCCACTCCAGCGGCCCGCGCCTCAACGGCGTCGCGCGGAAGGCGAACGCCCAGACGGCGCACGCCACCAGGGACACCCCGCAGAAGGCGCCCAGCGCGGGCCAGCCGTGGTGCGGGTGGAGCTCGGCGCGCGCGACGACGTGGACCGCGTACACCGACAGGCCCATCGTGCCGACGACCGCCAGCGGGCGCAGCAGGGCCTCCATGGCGCCGCCTCGGCACACCGCGACCGCCAGGCCCAGCAGCAGCAGGCTCGCGCCGATGTTGGCGACCGTCTCGAACGGGGTCTGACTGTACGGCCCGTCGACCAGCAGCCACGCCCACGACGTGCTGGGGATCGCCCCCGCCTGCCGGTTCAGGACGGCCTGCACCGGGTCGGGGGCGTTCACGGCGTACGCGTGGCTCTGCGCGACCGCCCGCAGCAGCGCCTCGCGCCCGCCGCCCGGCCCGAGGGCCAGGGCCGACAGGCCGTGCCCGGCGAGTGCGAGCAGCGCCCCCCAGCCGAGGAGCCGGCGCCCCGCACCGGGTCGGCGCAGGTCCGCGAGCCGCCCCAGGGCCATGCCGACGACGACGTACGGGAAGTAGGTCAGCCACGGGTACGCCCCCGACAGCAGCAGCGTGTCCAGCGCGTCGGTGAACCCGGACCAGCTCGTCACGGCCTCGAAGCCCGGGTAGCGCCCCCGGCCGATGACGCGGTAGCCGAAGTGCGGTCCCAGGACGTACGACAGGACGGGTCCGGCGACCACCGATACCGCCGCGACCGCCGTGAGCGCGCGGGTGCCGAGCCTCGCGAGGGGTTCGGCGGCCAGGAAGTACAGCGCGAAGAACGTGAGGATCACGGCGATCCCCGACCGCAGCTCCGTCAGCGCCAGCCCGAGCGCCGCGAGCACCGCGCACTTGACGAGCGTCCCGCGCCACGCCCCGGCCGGCTGCGGGCGCGGCCGGGTGCCGCCACGCGAGAGCGTCAGCGAAAGCCCCGCGATCAGCGTGAAGATGGCGGGCGCGCGCCCGTCGAACGCCACCAGGAGGTGGCCCGCCCCCTCCGGCTCGGCGGGCGGGCCGATGTGTGCGGCGAACATGGCGAACACGGCGACGGCACGCGCCACGTCCACGCTCACCAGCCGCCGCCCCGGCGGCGCGCTCCCCTCGGACGGCGACGCCCCGGTCGTGGCCGGCACCGCGTCAGCCGCGGCCGGTGCCGGAGTCGTTGCCGATGCCGGGTCGGCCGTGGTCGGCGGCTCGCCGGTCGTGGATGTGTGCGTCGCCGACGCCGCCGTGGACATGTGCGTCACCGTGCTGATCCGCCCCCGCGTTCTTCGTCCCCTTGTCGGTTCATTTGTATACGCATGGGCGGGGCCGCCCTCGGCCGGGGTGCACGGCCGGACGCGCGAGGGCCCTCAGCCGGCCGTGCCCTCCAGCCCGTGCCCCAGCCCCGGCGCGAGCGGCAGCTCCACCAGCCCCGTGCCCGGCGTCCCGGCGAACGCCGCCGGTGCCAGGGGCTCCTCCTCCACCAGCAGCGGGCCCACCAGGTCCGCCGGGACCGTGGCGTGCGGCAGCGCCGCCGACAGGTGCGCGGCGGCCAGTGTCGCCACGCCCAGCTCCGGCATGGTGCCGATCTTCACCGCGAGCCCCGCCGTCTGGGCCAGCGCCGCGATCTGGCGCGCCCGGTACAGCCCGCCCACCTTCAGGATCTTGATGTTCAACACGTCGGCCGCGCCCCGGCGCACCACCTCCAGCGCGTCGTGCGCCGACTGCACCGACTCGTCCGCCATCACCCGCACCCCGCCCCGCGCCCGCAGTGCCGCCATGCCCTCCAGGTCCCAGCGGGGCAGTGGCTGCTCCACCAGGTCCAGCCCGGCGTCCGCCAGCCGGCCCACCGCGCGGGCCGCCTCGCTCGGGGCGTACCCCTCGTTGGCGTCGAGCGACAGCTCCACCGACTCGGGCACCGCCTTGCGGACGGCGGCCACCAGCTCCACGTCGAGCGCCGGGTCCTCCCCGCCCTTGAGCTTGATGTGCCGGAAACCGGCCGCCGCGTACCGGGCCGCCTCCTCCGCCATCTCGTCGAGGGTGCCCAGCCCCACCACCCAGGTCGTCGGCACCTCGGCGGTCACCCGCCCGCCGCCCAGCAGCAGGTGGGCCGGCCACCCGGCGTCCCGCGCCGCGAGGTCGTGCAGCGCCAGGTCGAGCGCCGCCTTGGCCAGGTGCTGGCCCCGGATGGCGGTGTCCATCGCGGCATGGGCGCCCGCCAGGTCGCGCGGGTCGCGCCCGACGAGTGCCGGCGCGACATGCTCGGTCACCGCCGCGGCGAGCCCCGCGAGGGTCTCGCCGGTGTACGCGGTCATCGGCGACGCCTCGCCGAAACCCGACGCCCCGTCGGCCGTCCGCACCTCCACGACGAGGCTGACGAGGTCGGGGCTGGTGCCGCTGCTGATGACGAACGGGCGGCGGTAGCGGGCCCGGACGACACGGGTGTGGAACGAGGCGATTCTCACGCGCGAGCTCCTTGGTCTCCGCCGTACGGCGCTCCCACCGCGGCGGCTGCGATGTCGGGATGTGGGGCCCGGGCCGCAAGCGGTGGGGCCAGGGCTAGAGGTGGACCCGGTAGACGATCGGGGGGCGGCCGGTCCGCCCCTCCTGACGGCTTCCGGTCGGTACGGCGACGCCCGCCCGCTCCAGGCGCTTGAGGATGCGGCGGGCGGTGCGCTGCTGGACGGACAGGTGCTCGGCGACACGGTGGGCGGTGATGCCCGTGTCCCCGTCGGCGGCGGCCAGTTCCCGCAGCCGGTCCAGGGTGTTCGGGTGCAGACCGACCCGGCGGGCCAGCAGCGCGGGGTTGTCCGGCGAAGGCGAAGGCGACGGCTCAGGCGACGACGGCGTCCGCGGCCCGGCGGTCTCGGCCCCTGCGTCCGCCCCAGCGGGGGAGTCCGGCGCGATGACGATGTCCACGTCGTCCACCAGCGACACCACCCCGGCCGCGGGGCCGACCGAACGCGCCCGGCCGGCGGCCCGCCGGGCCAGCGCCTCCGCCTCCGCCGCCGTACGCCCCAGGCCGAAGCCCACGTGCGCGGAGCCGTGCCGGGAGGCCAGGGCGTCGAGGAACGGGATGCGGGTGAACCGTTCCGTCGCCGTCTCCAGCACCCCACGGGTCGTCACCACCAGCCGCCGCCCGTCCGGCAGCTCGGCCAGGCTGCCGCCGAGCACCCGTATGTCCTCCGGCAGCCGCGCGTCCACCCCCGTGCCCGGCGGCAGGTCGACGATGCCCAGCGCCACCTGGGCGTCACCGCTGTGCCGCCCGGCCGTGTCGAGGACCAGCGCCTGGAGGGTGGCCAGTATGGAGTGCCGGGACGGGGCGAGGCGTACCGCGTGCGTGTGCTGCTCCAGCACGTGGAACGCCGAGCCGAGACAGGTGATGGCCACCCTGGTCTTCTTCGTGTCCCTGGCGTCCAGGTGGAAGTCGACGATGTCCCCGGACGTCAGCCCCGGCCGGTAGGGCAGCACCCGCACCCGGTCCGTGGGGAGCTTGGCCTCCGCCATCGTCTCCAGCACCTCCTCGCGGCGCAGCGTGTCGATCGACACCCGCGACACGTCGTGCCCGAGCCGCAGCAGTTCGACCAGCGCCCGCAGCAGCGTGGCGCCGTTGTACGGCACGTACATCGCCGGCCGGTCCAGCGCGCCCGCCGCGTCAGCCAGCGCGTGCGGCACGACGCCGGTGAACAACAGTGCGTCCGCCCGGGATCCCGCGCCCGCCACCACTTGGGTCGTCTCGACCTCGTGACGGTACGGCAGCGGCAGCAGCCGGGCGGATCCGGCGCGGCCGGCGACCGCGACCACCTTGTGGACCAGGTCCTCGGGACCTATCACGCCGACCGTGAGCGGCATGGTCCGGTCTCCGTTCTGCCGGGTGGACTCGCGGGTGCGACTTGCTCGGTGACGCCTGATTGACGGCCGTCGACGGGGGTTCTACTTTCGGCCCAGGCCATAATCGCGTGCTGCCGAGAGGATAATCCCCCGATGCCGCAACGGGAAATGCCGCTGCCCACAGTTCTGGATCCCCGGGGAAGGACGTTCGGCGAGGAGGAACGCGCAGCGGTGCTCCGGGTCCTCGACTCGGCCGTCCTGTGCGGGGCGTTCGGCCGGGAGGCCCGGGAGCTGGAAAGCGAGATGGCCCGGCTGTACGGGCGCGCCGGGGCCGTCTCCTCCAGCTCGGGCACCGCCGCCCTGCACCTCGCCGTCGCCGCCGCCGGAGTGGGCCCCGGCGACGAGGTCGTCACCACGCCGATCTCCGACTTCGGCACCGTCGCCCCGATCCTCGCCCAGGGCGGGCGGGTCGTCTTCGCCGACGTACGGGAGGACGACGGGAACCTCGACCCGGACGCCGTCGAGGCGGCGATCACCCCGCGCACCAAGGCCGTCATCGCCGTCCACCTCTTCGGCGGTGCCGCCGACACCGTACGGCTGCGGGAGATCTGCGACCGGCACGGGCTGCTGCTCATCGAGGACTGCGCGCAGGCGTGGCTCGGCGAGGACGGCGAGGGGCGGCTGCTCGGCACCACCGGCGACATCGCCTGCTTCAGCCTCCAGCAGTACAAGCACATCACGGCCGGCGACGGCGGTCTGAGCATCACCGACGACCCCGCGCTCGCCACCCGGATGCGGCTGTTCATGGACAAGGGCTGGGACCGCGCCGAGGGCCGCATCCACCGCACCATGGGCCTGAACTACCGCATGACCGAGCTGGTCGCGGCGGTCGCCCGCGTCCAGCTCACGCGCGTCGCCGGTGTCGTCGCCCGCCGCCGCGCGAGCGCCCGGGCCCTCGCCGCGGCCGTCGCCGCCCTGCCCGGGGTGACGGTGGCCCGGCCGTACCCCGGACACGCCTGGTGGGTCGTCCCGCTGCTCGTCGACGACAACGCCCGCTGGGCCGCGGCACTGGGGGAGCTCGGCGTCCCCGCCCTGCCCGGCTACCTGGAGCGGCCGCTGTACGCCAATCCGGCACTGTCCGGGTACCCACCGGGCCTGTGTCCTCGCGCCGAGCGGCTCATCGACCGTACGTTGCTGGTTCTGCCGTGGAACGAGGCCTACCGCGAGGACGACGTCGAACGGATCGCGCAGGCGCTGGGGAAGGTCGCCGCATCATGAGCGTGTCGCCGCACGGGACGTACGAGTGGCTCAGGCCCGCCCCGGAGGAGCACGTCGGCTGGGACGTCGACGTCCTGTACGGGCCGTGGCCCCGCCACCACCGGGACACCGGCCTCGACGAGGTGCGGGCCCATCTGCGCTCGTCCCCCGTCGCGGGCGCCCTGGCGCTGTCCACGCGCGGCCCGCTCTACGACGACGCGGCCGGCAACGCCGAGACGCTGCGCGACCTCGCCGGCTGCCCCGAACTCCTGCCCGTCGGCACCGTGGACGTGCGTGACGCGGTGACCGCCGAGGACCGGCTGGACGAACTGACCGCCGCGGGCGTCCGCTTCCTGCGGCTGTTCACCCTCGAACAGGCGGCCGAGCCCGGCTTCCCCGGTTACCGGCACGTGGCCCGGCTGGCGATCGACCGCGGCATGGTGCTCCTCCACGACGGCGACCCGCGCCGCTTCGGACCGCCCCTCATGGACCGCGGCGCCGACGTGATCTTCCTCGACCTGCACGCCTACCTGCTCGCCGACTTCCTCCTCATGGCCCGCGACGAGCCCGGTTTCCGGGCCACCACCCGCATGCTGTCCGGCCCCGACTCCATCGAACGGGTCGTCGACACCGTCGGTCCGCGCCACCTGGTCTTCGGCTCCCGCACCCCGTTCATGGACATCTCGCCGCAGACGCTGAAACTGCGGTACGCCGACATCTCGCCCGACGACCGCGCCGCCATCGCCACCAAGAACGTCGAGGAGCTGCTCGCCTGATGCCGATCATCGATGTGCACGCGCACGTGGGCCGCTGGCAGTTCCACCTGACGACCGGCGACGCGGACACCAACCTCGCCCAGATGGACCGCTACGGCATCGACCTCCAGATCGTCTCGGCGTCAGAGGCCGTGGTGTACGACGCGGTCGCCGGGAACGCGGCGCTCCGGAGAGCCCTGGACACCCGGCCCCGGCTGCACGGGTACGCCGTCGTCAACCCGAACCGCGTCGAGGAGAGCGCCGCCGACCTCCGGCGCTGCCTGGACACCGGCCGGTTCGTCGGCGCCAAGATCCACACCCACTACCCGGGGCGGATGCCGGGCACCCGCGAGATGGCCGAGGCGTTCGACGCGGTCGCCGAAGCCGGCGTACCCCTCCTGCTGCACACCTGGGGGCGGGAGGTCACCCTCCTGCCGGAGCTCGTGGACGCCCGGCCCGGACTGCGCGTGATCATGGGCCACGCGGGCGGTGACGCCTGGCGCGAGGCGGCGCACGCCGCGGCCGCCTGCGACCGCCTCTACCTGGAGCACTGCCGTACGGCCACCGACGCGGGACGGATCGCGTACGCCCGCGAGGCCGGCGTCCCGGTCGAGCGGATGCTCTTCGGCACCGACGCGACACTGATCGACCCCTGCGTGTCCCTGGGCGTGATCCGGGACGCGCGGTTCACGGAGGAAGAGCTGGAGCGAGTGCTGTGGCGCAACGCGGCGGAGCTGTTCGGCCTGAAGGTCGGCACGGCACTGCCACCGGTCGTGTGAGGCGATCCGAACCACCGGAACAGGAGAGGGACGCATGGAACGCAGGCGACTGCTCAACGCCGGAGCCGGGGTCACCCTGGCGGCAGTGGCGGGACAGACCATCACCCCCAGCGCGGCACACGCCGCCACGACACCAACGGCCGACACCGCACCGGCGGACGGCACGGGCACGGCCGGTCACCGCTGCTCCGGCGCCCCGGTCACCACGTACGGCGTCGCGTCCCTGACGGCGGCGATCGTGGGCACCACCGTCCTCGGCGACCACGCCTACGTCGTCGCCCGGGGCCAGAACCCCACCCTCGTCGGCGAGATCGACCTGACGACGAGAAAGCTGACCAGAACCTTCCGGCTCGACCGCGGCGACGGCGGCTGGGCGGCCACCGTCTCCGGCGGCCAGGTGTACATCGGCACCTACCCCTTCCCCGACATCCACCGCATCGACCCCACCACCGGCACCGTCACCCGCATCGGCACAGTGGGCCCGGCCGGCGGCTTCGTCTGGTGCCTCACCACCGCCCCCGACGGCACGGTGTACGCCGGCACCAGCCCGCGCGGCGAGGTCTGGGAGTACAAGCCCGGGACCGGCACGCTCCGCAACCTCGGCGCCGCCATGGCCGGCGAACAGTACGTCCGGGCCATCGCCGCCGACGACACGTACGTCTACGCCGGCACCCTGCCGCGCGGGTTCATCGTCGCCTACGACCGGGCCACCGGCGTCAGACGGAACATCACCCCGACCCCGTACGGCGGCGCTTCCGCGCTCCTCGCGCGCGGCGGCCGGGTTCTCGGCTCCTTCGGCCGGTCCATCGTCGACCTCGCCCCCGACGGCAGCGACGCCCACGTCATCCCCATCCCCGCCCCCGAGCGCATCGCCGACGCCATGGCGGTCACCGCCGACGGCACCCTGTACTGCGTCGGCCGCCCCACCGGCACCGTCTACCGGCGCGCCGGCGACACCCTCGTCAAGGTCGCCGCCCCCGCCACCGGCGACGAACACCGCGCCCTCGTCCCCCTCCCGGACGGCAGGATGCTGGGCGCGGTGGGCAGCGGCCGGCTGTGGTGGCTGGACCTGGCCACCGGGAAGTCGGAGATCGTCGAGCTGATCGACATCGGCCTGTCCGGCCCCGACCCCGTCCAGTCCATCGCGTACGAGTCCGGCGGCACCGTCCACGTCGGCGGGCACTACTCCCTGACGACCCACCGGCCCGCGCACGGCACCTCCAAGCGCATCCGCATCCCCGGCGAGCCCAAGCAACTGCGCGTGGTCGGCGGCAAGGTGTACGCGGCGATGTACCCGAGCACCGAGTTCCTGGAGATCGACCCCCGCCGGGGCAAAGTCCGCTCCATGGGCTTCATCGAGAGCGACCAGCAACGCCCCACCGACATGGCGTACGTACCCGAACAGGACCTCCTGCTGGTGGCGAGCGCGCCCCCGGCCGGCGGCCTCAAGGGCGCCCTCACCCTGGTGGAGCGCTCACGCGGCCGGCTCACCGTCCACAAGGACGTCATCACCGACCAGAGCGTGATGTCCGTCGCGGTCGACGACCGCATCGGCCACCGCACCGCCTACCTCGCCGGCGACACCTGGGGCGGCGGCAGCGTCACCCCGACCCGGCCCAACGCCACCGTCGTCGCCTACGACCTGCGCCGCCGCACCGTGCTGTGGGAGGTCACCCCCGTCGAGGGCAACGCCAGCTTCCAGCACATCGAGGTCCACAACGGCATCCTGTACGGCCTCTACAAGCGCCAGTCGGGCAACTGGTTCGCCATGGACATCGAGTCCCGGACCATCCTCAGGACCGGCAAGCTCCCCAGCTACGGCGAGATCAGCGTCCACTTCGGCCAGGTGTACGCCTCCGTCTTCGGCGGCTCCGTCTACCGGCTAGGGCCGCTGCAGTCCGGCGACGCCGAGGCCGAACTCGTCCTCGGCGGCCTGGGCGACGGCTGGTACAACCCGCCGCAACTGGCGTGGGAACGGGCCACGTGGCACGCCTGGGGCGTCGCCACCCGCGCCCTCGCCCGGCTCCGGCTCGACCCGCTGTGCCCGTCGGGAACCCCGTCGGAGCTCACCGCGCAGTACGAGGCGGTCCTGAAGGGCCTCCTCGCCAACTGACGGCCCCACGGTGCCCCCGGCCACGAGCCGGGGGCACCCGCCGCTCACCGGCGGCCCGGGGAAGACGCCGGGGACGCGCGGGGGACACCCCGGGGCGGCCCCGGGAATCCGCCGGGGACACGCCCGTTCACCGGCGGCTCAGGCGCGGTCCGGGACCGGCTCCTCGGCGAGCGCCTCCAGGCAGTCCTCGACCGCCCGCCGCTCGCCCTCCGGCAGGCGCGGGCCGTACGGGTCGTGCGCGGCCCCCTCCGGGATCAGGCCCTCCCACACCGCCGCCCACAGCATCCGCTGCACATAGCCCTCGATGGGCGCGAGGAACGTGACCGCCGCGAACCGGTCCAGCCGCGCCGACGCCCGCACGAACCCCTCGTGGTCACCCGCCCGCCAGCACGCGAGCACCGCGCTCGTCAACGGCACCCGGGCCGCCGCGATCCCCACCAGCGCCGTGTCCGCCCCCCACATCAGCGACGGCCCGAACATCCGGTCCTCGCCGGTGACGACCAGGCGGCCGCTCGGCCGGGCGGCGCCGATCGCGTCCTGACAGGCCATCGCCCGGTCCAGCGTCGCCAGCTTGATCCCCACCGCGGACGGCAGCGCCAGCAGCCGCTCCACCAGCCGGGACGGGTACGGATACCCCCCCGCCTCCCCGTGCAGGAAGAACCCGAGCACCGGCAGCCCGCTCACCGCCGCCACCCGCTCGTGCAGCTCCACCGCGGCGTCGTCGTCCCCGTCCAGCTGCGCCAGCGGATAGACCATCACCGCGTCCGCGCCGCCCTCCGCGGCCGCCACCGCCATCGCCACCGTCGCGTCCACCGCGTCCGCGAGGCCCACCGCCCCGGCCGCGCGCGGCACCCCGACGCCCGCCACCACCGGCGCGTCCACGGCCGCCCGCCACACCGCGAGGACCCGGCGCCGGTCCCGCTCCGACAGGTACAGCCCGCGCCCCGTGTGGGCCCACACCGCCACCCCGCCGACCGGCTCCGCCGCGATCCGCTCCGCGTACCCCCGCAGCGCCCCGGCGTCCACCACGCCGGCCGCGTCCATCGGGGTCGCCACCGCCGGAACGACGGTCCCGCGCAACCGCCGTACCAGGTCCTCGCAAGCCGACATGGGTGCGCTCCCGTCTGTCGCGGCCGTCCTCGACACGCTAGCCTTTACGGTCCGGACCGTAAAGGAAGGGCCACCGACGAAAGGGACGGCGCTCTGATGCGACTCGGTCTGTACGTCAACCTCTACGCCGACCGGGCCGACCGGCCGCGTCTCGCCGACGCCGTCGAGCAGGTGCGCCTCGCCGAACAGGCGGGCTTCGCCTGGGCGGTCCTCGGCGAACGCCACCTCCACCGGCCCGGTTACCACGAGGCGCTCACCTCATTGGCCTACCTCGCCGCCCACACCGACCGGATCGGGCTCGCCACCGCCGGCCTCATCGCACCCGTCCACCACCCGGTGATGCTGGCCGAGACGCTCGCCCACATCGACGTCCTGTCGGGAGGCCGCCTCACCGCCGGGTTCGTCCTGGGCTACCGCCCCGAGGAGTTCGCCCTGTACGGCACCCGGCCGCAGGAGCGCGTGTCGCGCTTCGAGGAGTGCCTGGAGCTCGTCACCCGGCTGTGGACCGAGGAGAAGGTCACCCACCAGGGCCGCCGGTACGCGGTCGAGGACGCCTTCCTCTCGCCCCGGCCCGCGCAGCGCCCCCGGCCCCGCATCTGGAACGGGGGCCGTGTACCCGCCGCCCTGGAGCGCACCGCCTGGACCTGCGACGGCTGGACGACCTCCTTCAACGAGACCGACGAGGAACTGCCGAAGAAGATCGCCGCCTACCGGGCCTTCCCCCGCGGCCCGCGCTCCCTGGGAGCCGAGGTCATCGTCTGCCGCGAGGGGTACGCCGCGCCCACCACCGCCCAGGCCCGCTCCGCCCTGGAGGGCCCGCTGCGCGGGCTGTACGACGCGTACGGCGACTGGAAGCGCACCTCCGCCGACGCCGCCCGCTACGCCCAGCCGTGGGAGGACATCGCCGCCCGGTCGGTCATCGGCTCGGCCGCCGAATGCGCCGAACGGATCGGCCGCTACGCGGAGATGGGCGCCGACGGGATCGTCCTGCGCGTCCAGCCGCCCGGCATGCCGCAGGCGGACGCGCTCCGCGCCATCGAGGCGTTCGGCGCGTTCACGTCGTAGTGGCCTCAGCGCCCCGGCAGGGCCTCGCCCGTGGGAGGCGCGTGCCCGGCCCCGGCCGGCGGCGCGGTCACGGGCTCCACCCGTACGGCCCACAGGGCCGCGCCCGCCAGGAGGGCGAGGGCCGCCACGAGCCACGGCAGCGGACCGATCGGCAGGGACCCGGCGACCAGGCCGGCCGCCGCCCCGGCCAACTGGAGGGCGAGGGACTGCGCGGACAGCGCGGTGGCGCGGGTCGCGCTGCCCACCGCGCGGTGCAGCAGGTCGTTCTCGTTCGGGCCGGCGGCACCCATGCCCAGGTACACCAGTGCGTAACCGGCCGCGGCGAGGACCGCCGGAACCGTGCCGCCGAAAGCGGCCGTAGCACCGAGCAGCAGCAGACCGGCCCCGCTCACCGCGAGGCTCGCCAGGGCGGCGTGCGCGCTGCCGCCGGTCAGCCGGGCGACGAACGGCGCGCCGTGGCTCCCGGCCGCCGTGCACAGAAAACCCCCACAGGCCAGCGCGGCGAACAGCACGGCTCCGGACTCCGGCGTACCGGTGAACCGGGCCGCCCGTACCGGAGCGAGGAGTTCGACGGTGGCGAGCGCGGCACCGGCCGCCGCCGCCGTCAGCAGCACCCGGCGGACCAGTGACTCCCGTACGCCCAGCCGAAGTCCGCCCGCGATCGTCGCCGGTACGCCGCCCAGCACCGTCCGCAGGGTCGCGGGCGGGCGAGGCGGCTCCGGCAGGGCGGTCAGCACGTAGACGACGTACCCGGCGCAGACGGCGGCACCGAGCAGCCCGGGCACCGAGAGCGGCAGGACGAGCCCGTCGGTGGCGCGGGCGAGCCGGCCGCCCGGGCCGGTGCCGGTGCCGGGGCCGAGCAGGAACGGCAGAGCGCCGCCGGCGAGCGTTCCGGCGGCCAGCGCCACGGCGCAGGCGGTACCGCCGCGGGCCAGGCCGCCGCGCAGCTCGGCACCGGCGCCTGAGTGCGCCTGGACCGTGTCGACGTACCACGCCTCGGCGGGCCCGCTGGCCAGGGCGCGGCCCCCGCCCATCAGGAGCATGGCGGCGGTCAGGGTCCACAGGGTGGTGCCGAGCACCAGCAGGGTGAGGGCGCAGACGTTCAGCAGTCCGGCGGCGGCCAGCACGGCGCGGCGGCCGACGACGTCGGACAGGCCGCCGGTGGGCAGCTCCATGACGGAAACGGTCACCGAGTAGACGGCGTACAGCCCGGCGACGGCGGTGAGGCCCAGGCCGCGCTCCGTCAGCAGCAGTACCTGTGAGGGCAGGTAGAGCCCCACCGGCAGCCAGAAGAGGAAGGTGACGGTGGCGAAGCGACGGCGAGCGGCGGTCGGATCGAGGAGCCGCCTCACGCCCCGTCACCCGCCGGGTCGGGCTGCGGCGGAGGCGCGCCGAGGGGGAGACCGGCGAGGAAGAGGACGACCTGCTCGGCTCGCGGATCGTCTCCGTCACGGGCGGCCAGTTCACCGATGGTGCGCTCGACCACCTCGAACAGCTCGGCGAGGGACTCGGGCGTCAGCCGGACCAGGAGGTCCGTCACGCCGGCCGGCTCCAGCCACTCCGGTGCGACCCGCCCGGCGTCCAGGTTGCGCTGGTGGAGCGCGAGGGACCGCTCGAAGTGGTCCGCCTGGGCGCGGTGGACCGCCGCGAGGAAGGCCCGTCCCGTGTCGTCCGAGCCCGCCATGGCGGAGTTGCTCCAGGTCGTGACCTCGTGCACCGCCCTCCAGCGCCGCTCGCGGCCGTCGCGGTGCTCCGCCTCGGCGATGAAGTCGTACTTGGCCAGGACGCGCAGGTGGTAACTGGTCGAGGCGGACGACTCGCCCGTCCGCGCGGCCAGCTCGCTGGCGGTGGCCGGGCCGTCCTGCCGCAGCAGCCCCAGCAGGCGGATGCGCAGAGGGTGGGTCAGAGCCTTGAAGGCGGCCGTGTCCTTCCGGGGATCGAGGGCACGGCGGCCGGCCGGGCCCGGGAGGGCTTCGTCGGTCATGCGGGCGAGAGTAGAGCGGCGCTTCCGCTCCGCCAACAGTTTTTTGCAGAACTTCCTCGGCGAACGCGGGAGGGTCCCGGGCTGCGGGGGGCTAGGCGGGCCGGCCGGGACGCCGGCGGACCGCGAGCGCCGCACGGGCGATGTACGCGATCGCCGCCCCGTCCGCCATCAGCATCGGCTGCCGCACCCAGACCACGCCGGCCTCCGCGGCCTCCGCGACCGGGCACGGCGCGCGCGTCACCACGTACGGCAGCCGGCTCAAGGACCGGTACCCGGCGTCCAGCGGCACCCCTTCGGCGGCCATCGCTGCCAGGAACGCCTCCTTGGGGCGGCCGCCGAAGGACCTCGCGTCGTACCGCAGCATGGCCAGGTGCCAGGTGTGCCGCGACGTCCGGACCGGCGCCGGGACCAGGTCCAGCCCCGGTACGGCGTCCAGGGCCTCGGCGAGCACGGCCGCACCCCGCGCACGACGGTCGGTCCAGCCGTCGAGGAGGGCCAGCTGCGGGTGCAGCACCGCCGCCTGGAACTCGGTCATCCGCAAGTTCCAGCCCAGCTCGGGATGGTCGTACCAGCCGCCCTCCGGGCTCCGCCCCACGTTGTGCAACGACCACACCCGCTCGTACAGGGCCCGGTCGCCGGTCACCACGATGCCGCCCTCCCCGGCGGTCATCGCCTTGCTCGACTGGAAGCTGAAGCACGCCACGTCCCCGAGCGACCCCGCCGGACGGCCGTCGCGCGCCGCTCCGTGCGCCTGTGCCGCGTCCTCCACCACCGGCAGCCCCAGCGCCCGCAGCGCGTCCGTGTCCGCCGGCGCCCCCGCGAGGTGCACCGCCACGACCGCCTTCGTACGCGGCCCGGCGACCGCGCGTACGGCCTCGGGGTCGAGGTGGAGGGTGTCCTCGGTGACGTCGGCGGCCACCGGGGCGGCGCCGGCCAGCACCACGGCCGTCGCGGTGGCCACGAACGTGTACGCCGGGACGACCACCTCGTCACCGGGGCCGACGCCGAGCGCCCGCAGCGCCAGGAACAGCGCCACCGTGCCGTTGACCGTGCACACGCCGTGCGCCGCCCCGACACGCCGGGCGAAGGCGGCGGCGAACTCCTCGGTCGCGGTGCCGGACGTGGCCCCCCAGCGTCCGCTGTCCAGCACCCGCAGCAACGCCCGGCGCTGCTCACCGGTCGCGGGCGGCGGCCAGGCGGGCCACCGGGGCGGCCCGTTCACGCGATGCCCTTGAGCAGCTCGTCCATGGTGCCGTGCAGGACCTGCTCCCGGTCCTCCTCCGACAGGTCCGCGAGCAGCACCCGGCCGAGCCCGGCGCGCAGGTCCAGGAAGACGGCGTCCGACCCGAACGCCACCCGGTCCGCCCCCACGCCCGCGACCATCCGGGTGAGGTGCCGTGCCGTCATCCGGGAGCCGGAGGTCTCCAGCACCAGGCCGGGGCAGCGCGCCGCGGCGTCCACGGCGGCGCGCAGCCCCTGCGGGAACAGCCCCGCGTGGCCCATCAGCAGGGGGACGCCCGGGTGGCGGGGGGAGACGGCCGCGAAGTGGCGGGCGTCCGACCAGGCGCCGCCGTGCTGGCTGTGCGCCAGGACGAGCCGCCTCCGCTCGGCGGCCGCCTCGAAGGCGGCGGTGTACGCGCGGTCGTCGAGCGCCGTTTCGTGCACCTCCGGGTGGAGCTTCACCCCGATCACCCCGGGCACCTCCAGCAGGTCCCGCAGCCGTGCGGGGCCCTGCGGGTCGTGCGGCTGGTACACGGCCCAGCCCAGCAGCCGGCCGGGGTGCGCCCGGAGGGCCTCGACCAGCAGGGCGTTCCCGGCGCGGGCGTCGGGGCCCACCGCCAGCAGGTGCGACACGCACGCGGTGGCCACGCCGCAGCGGTCCATCATGTCGACCAGGCTCCGCGCCGAACCGTCGGTGACGGCGAACGCCCCCCACCGCCCGATGTGCCCGTGCGCGTCGATGACGTCCATGGCCGTGCGCCCGGCCGTGCTCACGGCCCGCCGCCCATGAGCTCCAGCGCGTTGCCGCCCGCGATGAGCGCCGTGTCGTCCGCCGGCAGGTCCAGGGTGTCCAGCAGGTACCGCGGACCGGCGTCGTCCGTGACCGGGGCGCCCGTCCCGAACAGCACCCGGTGCGCGCCGTACCGCTCGGCGACCCACTCCACCTGGCGGTGGCCGCAGAGCGTCGAGGTGTCAACGTACAGCGCCGGGTGGGCCTCCAGCAGCTCGGCGAGCCGCCGCAGCGCGCGGTACCCGGTGCCGGTCAGCACGATCCGCGGGGCGGGCGCGGTGGCGGCCAGCCGGTGCACCTCCCCGGTCGTCACCTCGTCCCACGGGAGGAGCGCGGTCGTGCCCCTGGCGGCCAGTTCGGCGAGCAGCCTCCGGGCGTGCGGCCCGGTCACGGCCCAGCCGTGCCGGCCGGGGCACAGCCGCACGAGCGGCGCGTCGCCCGCCCACGGGCCGGTGCCGAGCGGCCCGGGAACGAGGACCGGCACGGGCCACAGCCGCGGGTCGGCGACGTGCGTCAGCTCGGCGTTGCCGTCGCGCGGGTCGCCGTGGAGGGCGTACGAGTGGCTGACGCAGGCGGCGTCGATGCGCAACCGGTCCAGCTCGGCGACGAGGCCGGCCTCGTCGCGGCTGGGGACGTCGTCGTGGGGGAGGGGACCGAGGGTGCGGTTGATGTCGACGACCGCGGTCATGACTTCATGCCGCTGGTGGCGACGGAGTCGGTCAGGTACCTCTGGAGCAGGCCGAAGACGAGCAGGCAGGGGATGACGGTGATGGTGGCGCCGGCCATGATCTGGTTGATCGTCACGTTCTCGCCCTCCAGGGTGGCGAGTCCGACCGTGAGCGTACGCATGGCCTCGGACTGGCCGATGACGAGCGGCCACAGGAAGTCGTTCCAGTGCCAGAGGAAGACGAACACGCCGAGGGTGGCGAGGACCGGCCGGATCAGCGGCAGCACGACGGTCGTGAACACCCGCCACTCCGACGCCCCATCGATCTTCGCCGCCTCGAACAGCTCGTCGGGCAGCTGCACGATGAACTGCCGCATCAGGAAGACGGCCTGCGAGTTGGCCAGGGTCGGCACGATCAGGCCCCAGTACGTGTCCACGCCGCCCATCTCGGAGACGAGGATGTAGTACGGGATGAGGGTCGCCTGGAACGGCACCATCAGGGTTGCCAGGAACGACCAGAACAGCACCTCGCGCCCCGGGAAGCGCTTCTTCGCGAAGGCGTACCCGGCCATCGACGCGAACAGCAGGATCAGCAGCACCGACACCAGCGAGTAGACCAGCGAGTTGAGCGCCCAGCGCGCGATGTCGGCGCTGCGCAGCACGTCGGTGAAGTTCCGCAGGGTCGCGCGGGTGACGTCGAACGCGCCCGGCAGGGTCCGGCCGCCGGGCGGCGCGAACGCCACCAGCACCATGACGACGAAGGGGGTGACGGTCACGAACGCGACCAGGACCAGCAGGACCGGCAGCCTCAGCCGCGCCATCAGTCCTCCTCCCTTCCGATGAGCCGCCGCTGGATCAGTGAGAAGACGAGGACGACGAGGAACAGGACCAGGCCGACCGCGCTCGCGTAGCCGAAGTCGAAGAACTTGAAGCCCGAGTCGTAGAGGAAGTACACCAGGGAGTAGCTGGCCCGCACGGGGCCGCCGGCGGTCATGACGTACATCGCGTCGAAGACCTGGAAGGCCTGGATGGCCTCGATGACGAGGACGAAGAAGAGCACGGGTCGCAGCAGGGGCAGGGTCACCCAGCGGAAGCGCTGCCAGGCGCTCGCGCCGTCGATGGTGGCGGCCTCGGCCACCTCGCGCGGAATGGACTGGAGCCCGGCGAGAAGGATCAGCATCGAATAGCCGAAGCCCTTCCAGGCGGTGGCGGCGGCGATGGAGGGCAGCACGAGGGACTCGTCGCCCAGGAAGTCGACGGGGCCGGCACCGAGGACGCCGAGCGCCGCGTTGAGCAGCCCGTCCTCCACCTCGTAGATCCACTTCCAGATGACCGCGGCCAGCACGACGCTCGTGACGTACGGCAGGAAGAACAGGCCCCGGAAGAAGCCGCGCAGCCACAGCGTGCGGTGCAGCAGCACCGCCGTGCCGAGGGCGAGCAGCACGGTCATCGGCACGTACAGGGCGGTGTAGACGGCGGTGACGCCGAGGCTCTCCCAGAAGAGGTGGTCGTCGAGGAGCCGGGTGTAGTTGGCCGCCCCGATGAAGGTCCACTCACCGCTGAGGCGGTAGTCGGTGAGCGACAGGAACGCGGCCCCGAGCGTGGGACCGAACCGGAACACCAGGAACAGCACGAGCATCGGCGCCACGAACGCCAGCCCGACCAGCGCCTCGCGCCGCCGTACGGCGCCGCGCCCCCCACGCCCGCGCGCCCCCCGGGGCGGCGCACCCGGCGGGGCGACCACGGGGCCCGGCACGGGGCCCGGGAGGCTCTTCGGTGCCGCCACCGGGGGCGGGCCGCCCGGCGGCGCGGGGCGCGCGGCCACACCGCGCCTCGCGGTGGAGCCCGGTTGCGGCTCCGGCTCGTCGGGGGTCGCCTCGCGCGGCTCGACCTTGCTCAACGCTGCCGCGCCAGCAGGTCGTCGCCCTCCTTGGCCGCTGCCTCCAGCGCCTGCTCGGGTGTCTTCTTGCCGGTGAGCGCGGCCTGGATCTCGGGCGTGATGAGCGCCATCAGCTGGCGCGCGGCGGGGTGCGGCTCGCCGGGGAAGGTGTGGGCCAGGGCCGCTTCGTACTCCTTGGCGAAGGCACTCTCGTGGGGGACGGAGACGTCCGTGCGCGGCGAGAAGAACCCGCCCGCCTTGCCCATGGAGGCGATCTGCGCGGGCTCGGTCATGTAGGCGATGAACTTCTCCGCTCCCGCCAGGTTCTTCGTCCGGGCGTTGATGCCCAGGCCGCCCGGCATGCCGAAGCAGACCTGCTTCCTGGGTCCGGTGAGGGCGGGGCCGACGATCGCGTTGCCCTTGCCCCAGGTCTGCTCGGCGAGGGCGGCGTCGGAGGGCGTGTTGGTGTACCCCATCGCCACCTGCTCCTTGCCCAGCGCGTGGTCGGTGAACAGGTTGGCGTTCGTCAGCGCCGACCGGGGCACGGAGCCGCTCTTGTAGAGGTCGACGAGGAAGGTGAGCGCCTCGACGCCTTCGGGGCTGGAGAACGCGGTCTTCTCGCCGCTCTCGTCGAACACCCGGCCGCCCGCCTGCCACAGCAGTGGGTAGAAGCTCATGTTGAGCGACGCCTCGTTGCTCGCCGAGTAGTCGAGGGTGGCGACGCCGGCCTGCTTCAGCTTCGGCGCGGCGGCCCGCAGGGCGTCCCAGGTGGCGGGGGGCTCCTTTATCCCCGCCTTGTCCAGCAGCTTCTTGTTGTAGAGCGTGCTGGTGACGGTGTGGTAGATCGGGGCCGCGTAGACCTTGCCGTCCTGCGTCATGGCTTCCAGGGCGGCGGGGCGGAAGGCGTCCCGTGACTTCTCGATGGCCCGGTCGACGGGCTGCACCGCGCCGTTCGCCTGGAACTGGGGGATCTGGTCCGGGCCGAGCAGCACCACGTCGGGGCCCTTGCCGCTGCCGAAGGCGGTGGCCAGCTTCTGGTCCCGGTTCTCCCAGGGCAGCTGCTCGACGGTGAGGTCGAGATCCTTGTGGACCGCCTCGAAGCCCTTCTCCACGCTGTCCCAGTACGCGGTATTGGCCTTCGGATCCATGATCACCGGGTACATCCAGACGGTGACCTTGTTCGCCGCCGAGCCGCTGTCGCCGCCGTCGCAGCCGGCCGCGGTGAGCGCGGTGAGGGTGAGGAGTGCGAGAGGAACGGTGGCGCGCTTGAACCCTGTCTTCATGCTGGGCCTCCGGAAGGCCTGTCAAAACCTGGACAGTTTCGGCCTGGGCCGAAAGTAGCTGGGCTGTTTTGCACTGTCAATGCTGCGCGGCCGTGCCGTCCGTGGCCACCCGGCGAGCCACCGTGACGGTCCTGGTGCCGTCCCCCCACTCGTTCGGACGACACGTCACGGCGCATGCGGGGCACACGACAGGACGAGGTGTCAGATCCGTCGGCGGCGATCGCGCCACCGCGTGCTCCGGCCGCGTGCTCCGGCCGCGGGCCGGAGGGCCGGTACGGGTGGCGTCGTGTCGCAGTTGGGCCGAACGGGTGAGGGAGGCGAGGATAGGCGTATGAGTAGGTACGAGAGGTACGACGTCACCGACGAACAGTGGGAGGGCCTGGCGCAGGTCGTTCCGCTGAGGGGGCGCAACGAGTGGCCGTCCCGGGTCGACCACAGCACGATCCCGCAGGACTACGAGGCCGTCGAGCAGCGCCGCATGATCGTCCTCCGGGTGCAGGTGTTCGCCGACGCGCGGGAGGTCGCCGAGTACCTGATCGCGCAGATCCCGGTGCTGCTGGACCTGACCGCGGCCGACGCGGACGTCGCCAAGCGGATCCTGGACTTCAGCAGCGGTGTCGTCTTCGGGCTCGGCAGCGGGATGCACCGCGTCGACCGGAACGTCTTCCTGCTGGCCCCGGCCGGTACGGAGGTCGAGGGCGCCGCCGCGGCGGCGGTTCCGCATTCCTAGGCGGTTTCCCTCATTCGTAGGAAGGCTGTTCGGGCGGAACGGTTCAGCATGACCCGTCCTCGTACGGTCCGAGCATGCACGCAACCCGCCCCGCGCCCTCCTCGGCGCCCTCCGCATCACCCACCCGTCCCGTCGTCACGGAACTGCGGTTGTCCGCCTTCAAGGCACACCGCGGCGCCGCCTTCCGGCTCGCGCCGGTGACGCTCTTCGCCGGGGCGAGCGGCGCCGGCAAGTCGAGCGCGTTACAGGCGTACGAAGCCCTCGCCCTCCTCGGCGCGGGCGCCACGCTCGGCAGCGCCTTCCCCGATCCCGTCGCCTGTGTTCCCGCACGGGCCGAGGCCGACGCGGAGGGGCGGCGAGGCTTCCGGATCGGCTGCACGGTGGACGGCCCGGCCGGGCCGGTGCGCCTCGACCTGGCCGTCCAGGCCGAGCCGGAACTGCGGGTCGTCGGCGAACGGCTGACGGGTGGCGACGGGCGGACGCTGCTCACCACGGCGCTGCGCGACCCGGGCCGGGGCACCGTCCAGGCCGAGTGGCACACCGCCGGTTCGGTGCCGGTCACCCGCGCCCCGCTCCCCGGGGACCGGCTCGGTACGGCGCTGCTGCCGCTGCGGGTGGCGGGCAAGACCGAGGGGCAGCGTCACGTCCTGGCCGCCGCCGAGCAGGTCGTCGTGGCCCTCCGGTCGGTGTTCCCCTGCGACCCTCAGCCGCAGCGGATGCGGGGCCCCGTGCCGGTGGGCGAGGGGCGGCTGCGGCGCGGCTGCGACAACCTCGCCGAGGTCCTCCACCGCACCCGCACCGGCTGCCCGCGCCGGCACGCCCGGCTGGCGGCCGTCGCCCGGGCGGGCTGCGCCGGTCCGGTGCGGGACCTGGACGTCGAGGAGCTGGCCGACGGGACGGTCCGGGCGGTGCTGGGCCGCGGCACCGACGGCGGGAACATGCCCGTCGGGCGGCTCGGCGAGGGCGAACTGCGCTACCTGGCCCTCGCGCTGGTACTGCTCACCGGTCCGGGCGTGCTGGCCATGGACCCGGCCGCCGAGGTGCCGCCCGCCATGCAGACGCTCACCGTGCTCGCCGACGGGTTCGACCGGGGCCTGGACCGCCGGCAGGTCCGGGAACTGGCGGGCCTGGCCGCCCAGATCTGCGCCGACGGACACATCCGGCTGGTGGGCACGGTCGGCGAGGCGGGCGCGAGGGCCGCGCGCGGGCGCGCCGGAGTGACGGTGGTAGACCTGAACCCGTGACGGAACCGGATGTGCAGGGATTGCAGCGCAGGCTCGCCGAGTTCGCGGCCTCGCGGGAGTGGCAGCCGTACCACACGCCGAAGAACCTGGCCGCGGCGCTGAGCGTGGAGGCGGCGGAACTGCTGGAGATCTTCCAGTGGCTGACGCCAGAGGAAGCGGACCGGGTGATGGACGACCCGGAAACGGCGCACCGGGTGGCGGACGAGGTGGCCGACGTCCTGGCCTACCTGCTCCAGTTCTGCGGTGCGCTCGGCGTCGACCCGCTGGCGGCCCTGTCCGCGAAGATCGACCGGAACGAGGTGCGATTCCCCGTCGGACGGCCGCCGGGGAGGGCCGCCAGGGCGTCGAAGGAGGCCGATCGTCACTCTACGGAGTGATCCACTTATTCACACTGAGCTTCCTGTCCACAGATTTCCGAATTCCCCTGGCTTTTGGGTCGGTTCACCTTCACTCTGGGTAGTGAGTATATGGGCGGACAGTCGTACGAACGGGGGCGGCGTGCATGGAAGCGGAGCGGCTCATCGCGACCGGTCGGCGCGCCCTGGCGGACAGCCGGGTGGCGCTGGACATCGTGGGGGAGGCATGGCAGGCGCAGATGCTCGCGCAGGCGATCGGGAACCATCTGGCGCTGACCGGGCCTCCCGAGCTGAGGGGCGAGGCGCGGGAGCTCGGTGAGACGGGCAGCCGGGGTGGAACCGGCCCGTCCCACCCGGCGAGGGCGCTGCGGCTCACGGGGGTCGGGAACGTGCGCGGCACCTTACTGGGCCTGCGCGCGCTGCTGGGCGAGGTGGGCATCGCCCTCGTCGGCGTCGCCTGCGCCACCGACGAGGAGGGGCTGTACTGGCAGTGCGTCGAAGCGATCGACGCCGCGGACGAGGCGGGTGACCGGGTGCGCGTGATGCTCCGCCGCCTCGTCGTCCGGGAGCACGCCAGACCCCCCGACCCGGCCGACTCCCCGGCGGGCTCGTTCTGACGGCGAGGGCGGCCGCGATGCGCGGGCGACAGGAGAGGGCGGCGCGACGGTATCCGTCGCCGGCGCGCGGGCCGGGTGGTCCGGCACCGCCCGAGCCGACGACGCGTCCGGGCCGGGGGTCACCGGCGGCGCGGCCCCGGGCGCCGGCTCCCGGCAGGTTCACCCGGCCGGGCAGGGAGGGGCCGGCGTTCGCCGGACGGTGCAGGATGGGGGTATGGATCTTCGAATCTTCACCGAGCCCCAGCAAGGGGCCGACTACGACACCCTGCTGACCGTCGCCAGGGCCACCGAGGACCTCGGCTTCGACGCCTTCTTCCGCTCGGACCACTACCTCCGGATGGGGTCCGCCGACGGACTGCCCGGACCGACGGACGCCTGGATCACCCTGGCCGGGCTGGCCCGGGAGACCAAGCGGATCCGGCTCGGCACGCTGATGACCGCCGGGACGTTCCGGCTGCCCGGCGTGCTGGCCATCCAGGTCGCCCAGGTCGACCGTATGTCCGGCGGCCGGGTCGAACTCGGTCTCGGCGCGGGCTGGTTCGAGGAGGAGCACAAGGCGTACGGCATCCCCTTCCCCAAGGAGAAGTTCGCCCGCCTGGAAGAGCAACTGGCGATCGTCACGGGCCTGTGGGCCACCGAGACCGGGAGGACCTTCTCGTACGACGGGACGTACTACCAGCTCACCGACTCGCCCGCGCTGCCCAAGCCCGCCCAGGCCAAGGTGCCCGTCCTGATCGGCGGGCACGGGGCGAAGCGCACGCCGCGGCTGGCCGCGCGGTACGCGGACGAGTTCAACATCCCGTTCGCCTCACTGGAGGACAGCGAGCGGCAGTTCGGCCGGGTCCGGGCCGCCGCCGAGGAGGCCGGGCGCAAGGCGGACGACCTCGTGTACTCCAACGCCCTGGTGGTCTGCGTGGGCAAGGACGACGCCGAGGTGGCCCGTCGCGCGGCGGCCATCGGACGGGAGGTCGAGGAGCTCAAGGCGAACGGTCTCGCCGGCTCGCCCGACGAGGTCGTCGACAAGATCGGCAGGTACGGGGCGCTCGGGTCCTCGCGGATCTACCTCCAGGTCCTGGACCTGGACGACCTCGATCATCTGGAGCTGATCTCCGCCCAGGTCATGTCCCAGTTGAGCTGAGGCCCACGGCCCGGCGTGGAAAACCGCTGGTCGGGCGGTGGGCACCAGGCGATACTCGGACGTGTGTTCCTGACGATCAGCACGACCGGTAACCCACGGCGTCCCGCCACCGACCTCGGTTTCCTGCTGCACAAGCATCCCGGCAAGGCGCAGGCGTTCTCCACCTCGCACGGCACGGCGCACGTCTTCTACCCGGAGGCGTCCGCCGAGCGCTGCACGGCCGCGCTGCTGCTCGAGGTGGACCCCGTCGCGCTGGTCCGGCGCGGCCGGGGCAAGGGCCGGGGCGGCGCACCCGACTCGGCGCTCGCCCAGTACGTCAACGACCGGCCGTACGCCGCTTCGTCGCTGCTGTCCGTCGCGATGAGCACGGTCTTCAAGAGCGCGCTGCGCGGCGTGTGCGCCGCGCAGCCCGAGCGGGCGGCCGAGCCGCTGCCGCTGCGGATCGAGATCCCGGCGCTGCCCGCGCGGGGCGGTGCCGATCTGGTGCGGGCGCTCTTCGGCCCGCTGGGCTGGACGTCCGTCGACGCGGAGCCGGTCGCGCTGGACGAGCGGTTCCCGCGGTGGGGCGACTCACGCTACGTACGCCTGGTGCTGGAGGGGGAGCTGCGGCTCTCCGACGCCCTGCGGCACCTGTACGTCCTGCTGCCCGTCCTGGACGACGCCAAGCACTACTGGGTGGCGCCCGACGAGGTCGACAAGCTGCTGCGGGCCGGTGAGGGCTGGCTGGCCGACCACCCCGAGCACAAGCTGATCACCAGCCGCTACCTCTCCCGCCGCTGGGGCCTGACCCGCGAGGCGATGGAGCGCCTGGAGCTGGTCCGGCTCGCCGAGGCCGACGACCTCGACGTCGAGGACGTCGACAACGCGGTCGACGAGAGCACCGACACGGAGGAGAAGCCGGTGCCGCTCGCCGAGCAGCGGCGCCGGGCGATCCTCGGGGCGCTGCGCGCGGCGGGGGCGACCAAGGTGCTCGACCTGGGCTGCGGCCAGGGTCAGCTGGTGCAGGCGCTGCTGGGGGACGTCCGGTTCACCGACATCGTGGGTGTCGACGTGTCCGTACGGGCGCTGACCGTCGCCGCGCGCCGGCTGCGGCTGGAACGCATGGGGGAGCGGCAGGCCGCCCGGGTCAAGCTGATCCAGGGCTCGCTCACGTACACCGACAAGCGGCTCAGGGGCTACGACGCGGCCGTGCTCAGCGAGGTCGTCGAGCACCTCGACCTGCCGCGCCTGCCGGCCCTGGAGTACGCGGTGTTCGGCTCCGCGCGGCCGGCGACCGTGATCGTGACGACGCCCAACGTCGAGTACAACGTCCGCTGGGAGACCCTGCCCGCCGGGCACGCCCGCCACGGCGACCACCGGTTCGAGTGGACGCGCGAGGAGTTCCGCGGCTGGGCGGGGCAGGTGGGGGAGCGGCACGGGTACGGAGTGGAGTTCGTACCCGTCGGCCCGGACGACCCGGAGGTCGGACCGCCCACGCAGATGGCCGTCTTCACCCTGACGAGCGGCCCGAAGGAGGAGAAGGCCGCATGACCGACACCACGACCACGACGTCCGCGCACACCCCCCGCAGGCTGCCGGTCACCGACCTGTCCCTCGTCGTCCTCATCGGCGCCACCGGATCCGGGAAGTCGACCTTCGCGCGCAAGCACTTCAAGCCCACCGAGGTCATCTCCTCCGACTTCTGCCGCGGGCTCGTCGCCGACGACGAGAACGACCAGAGCGCGAGCGGGGACGCCTTCGACGTCCTGCACCACATCGCCGGCAAGCGGCTCGCCGCCGGCCGGCTCACCGTCGTGGACGCGACCAGCGTGCAGCAGGAGAGCCGCAGGCAACTGGTGCGGCTGGCCCGCGAGCACGACGTCCTGCCCATCGCCATCGTCCTCGACCTGCCCGAGGAGGTGTGCGCCGAGCGCAACGCCGCCCGGCCCGAACGCGCGCACCTGCCCCGCCACGTCATCCAGCGCCACCGGCGCGAGCTGCGGCGTTCGCTGCGCGGCCTGGAACGCGAGGGCTTCCGCAAGGTGCACGTGCTGAGAAGCGTGGCGGAGGTGGAGTCCGCCGAGGTGGTCCTGGAGAAGCGGTTCAACGACCTGCGTCACCTCACCGGCCCCTTCGACATCATCGGTGACATCCACGGGTGCAGCGCGGAGCTGGAGACCCTGCTCACCAAGCTCGGGTACGAGGACGGCGCGCACCCCGAGGGGCGTACCGCGGTCTTCGTCGGCGACCTCGTCGACCGGGGCCCGGACAGCCCCGGCGTGTTGCGCCGCGTCATGGGCATGGTCGCGTCCGGCAACGCGCTGTGCGTGCCCGGCAACCACGAGAACAAGCTCGGGCGCTGGCTCAAGGGCCGTCAGGTGCAGCGGACGCACGGGCTCGCCGAGACGATCGCCCAGCTGGAGGGCGAGAGCGAGGAGTTCCGCGAGCGGGTGCGCGAGTTCATCGACGGGCTCGTCAGCCACTACGTCCTGGACGAGGGCAGGCTCGTCGTCTGCCACGCCGGGCTGCCGGAGAAGTACCACGGGCGCACATCGGGCCGGGTGCGGTCGCACGCGCTGTACGGCGACACGACCGGCGAGACCGACGAGTTCGGGCTGCCGGTGCGCTACCCGTGGGCGGAGGACTACCGGGGCCGGGCCGCGGTGGTGTACGGCCACACACCGGTGCCCAGTACGTCCTGGGTCAACAACACCATCTGCCTGGACACCGGGGCGGTGTTCGGCGGGCGGATGACCGCGCTGCGCTGGCCGGAGCGGGAGCTCGTCGACGTACCGGCCGAGAGGGTCTGGTACGAGCCGGTCAAGCCGCTCGCCGTCGAGGCGCCCGGCGGGCACCAGGGCCGGCCGCTGGACCTGGCGGACGTGCACGGGCGGCGGATCGTGGAGACCCGGTACGCGGGCAACATCGGCGTGCGCGAGGAGAACGCGGCCGCCGCGCTGGAGGTGATGAGCCGCTTCGCGGTGGACCCACGGCTGCTGGCGTACCTGCCGCCGACGATGGCCCCGACGGCGACCTCCAGGGGGGAGGCCCGCGGCGGAGCCGCTGACGGACACTTCCTGGAGCACCCGGCGGAGGCGTTCGCGCAGTACCGCTCCGACGGTGTCGAGCGGGTCGTGTGCGAGGAGAAGCACATGGGTTCGCGGGCGGTGGCGCTGGTGTGCCGGGACGCGGAGGCGGCGCGGGTCCGGTTCGGCGCGCAGGGCCCGACGGGCGCGCTGCACACCCGTACCGGGCGGCCGTTCTTCGACGACGCGGCCCTGACCGAGCGGGTCCTCGACCGGCTGCGCGCGGCCGTCGGCGCCGCCGGGCTGTGGGATGAGCTGGACACCGACTGGCTGCTGCTGGACGGCGAGCTGATGCCGTGGTCGCTCAAGGCGTCCGGTCTGCTGCGCACCCAGTACGCGGCGGTCGGCGCGGCGTCGGGCGCGGTGTTCCCGGGCGCGGTCGCGGCGCTGGAGGCGGCGGCGGGCCGGGGTGTCGACGTGGCCGGGCTGCTGGGCAGGCAGCGCGAGCGGGCGGCGGACGCGGCGGCGTTCACCGAGGCGTACCGGCGCTACTGCTGGGACACGGAGGGGCTGGACGGCGTGCGGTTCGCGCCGTTCCAGATCCTCGCCGGGCAGGGCCGGTCGCTCGCGGACGTCCCGCACGACGAGCAACTGGCCTGGCTGGACCGGCTGGTGGAGCACGACCCGACCGGGCTGCTCCAGGTCACGCGCCGGCTGGTCGTCGACACGGGCGACGACGCGTCGGTCCGCGCCGGTACCGACTGGTGGCTGGACCTGACGGGCGCCGGCGGTGAGGGCATGGTCGTCAAACCGCTCCGGGCCCTGGTGCGCGACGGGAAGGGCCGCCTGGTCCAGCCGGGCGTCAAGGTGCGGGGCCGTGAGTACCTGCGGATCATCTACGGTCCGGAGTACACCCGCCCGGAGAACCTGGCCCGGCTGCGCGAGCGTCACCTCGGCCACAAGCGGTCGCTCGCCCTGCGCGAGTACGCCCTCGGGCTGGAGGCCCTCGCCCGCCTCGCGGACGGCGAACCCCTGTGGCGCGTCCACGAGGCGGTGTTCGCCGTGCTGGCGCTGGAGTCGGAGCCGGTCGACCCCCGGCTGTGACGCCCGGGACACCGGCGCGGCTCGCCAGCGGCGGGTGACGCGCGGCCCGTGCCCGGTCGCCCCGGCGCCCGCGGTCGCCGGGGCGGGGGCGGGGGCGGGGCGTGCGGGATGTCCGACCGTTCGTGGGTGAAGTGGGGCTCGCGCGGTGAGGATGGAGGCATGGGATTCCATGTCGATTCCGAGACCGGGCGGCTCCGCCGCGTCATCCTGCACCGGCCCGATCTGGAGCTGAAGCGGTTGACGCCCACCAACAAGGACGCGCTGCTCTTCGACGACGTGCTGTGGGTGCGGCGGGCGCGGCAGGAGCACGACGGGTTCGCCGACGTACTGCGGGACCGGGGCGTGGAGGTGCACCTCGTCGGCGACCTGCTGCGCGAGGCGCTGGAGACTCCGGCGGCCAGGAAGCTCGTCCTGGACCGGGTCTTCGACGAGAAGGAGTACGGGCCGCTCGCCACCGACCACATAAGGGCCGTCTTCGACGGCATGGACACCGCCTCGCTCGTCGAGGCCCTGATCGGGGGGATGACCAAGCGTGACTTCCTGGCCGGTCACTCCGAGCCGACGTCCGTGCGCTTCCACGTGATGGACCTGGACGACTTCCTGCTGCCGCCGCTGCCGAACCACCTCTTCACCCGCGACACGTCGGCCTGGATCTACGACGGCGTGTCCATCAACGCCATGCGGTGGCCCGCCCGGCAGCGCGAGACCGTCCACTTCGAGGCCATCTACAAGCACCACCCGCTCTTCACCGGTCCCGAGGCGGGCACCTTCCACCACTGGTCGGAGGGGCAGGACGACTACCCGTCCACCATCGAGGGCGGAGACGTCCTGGTCATCGGCAACGGCGCGGTGCTGATCGGGATGAGCGAGCGCACCACGCCCCAGGCGGTGGAGATGCTGGCCCGCGGGCTGTTCGCCGCCGGCTCCGCCCACACCATCGTGGCGCTGGACATGCCGAAGAGCCGGGCTTTCATGCACCTGGACACGGTCATGACGATGGTCGCCCACGACACGTTCACCCAGTACGCCGGGCTCGGCATGCTCCGCTCGTACACCATCGAGCCGGGCGACGGCCACCGCGCGCTCAAGGTGACCGACCACCCGCCCCAGCACATGCACAGCGCCATCGCCGCGGCCCTCGGCCTGCCCGCGATCCGGGTGCTGACCGCGACCCAGGACGTCCACGCGGCGGAACGCGAGCAGTGGGACGACGGGTGCAACGTCCTGGCCGTGGAGCCGGGCGTCGTCGTCGCGTACGAGCGCAACGTCACCACCAACACCCACCTGCGCCGCGAGGGCATCGAGGTGATCGAGATCCCGGGCAGCGAGCTGGGCCGTGGGCGGGGCGGCCCGCGCTGCATGAGCTGCCCGGTGGTGCGCGACGCCGACCCGGGTTAGAACCGTGATCGGGGACGGCTCTTCGGAGTGGCCCCGCCTGTATATAAATGTGGGCGCTCGTATAGAGTTCCATGAGTCCCCGTATTCGGAATCCCAGGAGCGCCCCCATGGCCACCGACCTCACCGGCCGCCACTTCCTCAAGGAGCTGGACTTCACCGCCGAGGAGTTCCGCGGCCTGATCGATCTGGCCGCCGAACTCAAGGCCGCCAAGAGGGCGGGCTCCGAGGTGCGGCGGCTGCGCGGCCGGAACATCGCGCTCATCTTCGAGAAGTCGTCGACCCGTACCCGCTGCGCGTTCGAAGTGGCCGCGGCCGACCAGGGGGCCTCCACCACCTACCTCGACGCCGCCGGGACCCACATCGGCAAGAAGGAGTCCGCCAAGGACACCGCCCGGGTCCTCGGCCGGATGTTCGACGCCATCGAGTTCCGGGGGGACGCCCAGGCCACCGTGGAGGAGCTCGCCGCCCACGCCGGCGTTCCGGTCTACAACGGTCTCACCGACGACTGGCACCCCACCCAGATGCTCGCCGACGTGCTCACGATGACCGAGCACACCGACAAGCCGCTGGAAGCCGTCGCGTTCGCCTACCTCGGCGACGGCCGCTACAACATGGGCAACTCCTACCTGATCACCGGGGCGCTGCTCGGGATGGACGTCCGGATCGTGGCGCCCAGGGCGTACTGGCCCGCCGACCACGTCGTCGCCCGCGCCCGCGAGCTCGCCGCGGCCAGTGGCGCCCGGGTCACGCTCACCGAGGACATCGCCGAGGGCGTCCGGGGGGCCGACTTCGTCGCCACCGACGTCTGGGTCTCCATGGGGGAGCCGGCGGAGGTGTGGGACGAGCGCATCTCCGCCCTCGCCCCGTACGCCGTGACCATGGACGTGCTGCGTGCGACCGGCAACCCGCGCGTGCGGTTCCTGCACTGCCTGCCCGCCTTCCACGACCTGGGCACCGCCGTCGGCAGGGAGATCCACGAACGCCACGGCCTGACCGAGCTGGAGGTCACCGACGAGGTCTTCGAGTCGGAGCACTCGGTCGTCTTCGACGAGGCCGAGAACCGGATGCACACCATCAAGGCCGTCCTGGTGGCCACCCTGGGATGACGCCCGGACGGCGAGGCGCCTGATGGGGGAAATATGCGGTGTTGCGGCTAAAATCGCTGCACATGGTGGGGTTCGGGCTCGCACGCTCGGACCCCGCTTCGTTTGTGCCCGCCCTCTCGGCCCAGAGAAGAGAACCACCCCATGCGTCCCAGCGGACCGCCGCGTATCAAGAGTCCCGCCCAGCTGATCGCCGACTCCGGCGCGGACCTCGAGGGGCACGGCCTCAAGCGCACCATGGGCCTCTTCCAGCTCGTGTGCTTCGGCGTCGGCGCCATCGTCGGCACCGGGATCTTCGTCGGGCTGTCCGACAGTGTGGCCGAGGCCGGCCCGGCGGTCGTCGTCTCCTTCCTCCTCGCCGCGATCACCTGTGTCTTCACCGCCTTCTCCTTCGCCGAGCTGGGCAGCGCGATCCCGGTGTCCGGCAGCTCCTACTCGTTCGCGTACGCCACCCTCGGCGAGCGCGTCGCGTTCCTCGTCGGCTGGTGCCTGCTGCTGGAGTACGGGGTCTCCGTCTCCGCCGTCGCCGTGGGCTGGGGCCAGTACCTCAACGAGCTCCTCGACAGCCTCGTCGGATGGCGGCTGCCCGACGCGCTGTCCAGCCCGCCCGGCGACGGCGGAGTCGTGAACATCCCGGCCGTGGTCGTGATCGGTCTCGCCGCGGTCCTCCTGGTGCGTGGCGTCCGGGAGAGCGCCCGCGCCACCGCCGTCATGGCCGTGGTGAAGATCGCCATCCTGGTCCTCTTCTGCGCGATCGCCTTCCGCGCCCACCAGAGCGACAACCTCACGCCCTTCGTCACGCACGGCGTCGCGGGCGTCACCTCGGGCGCCTCGGTGGCCTTCTTCTCGTACATCGGCTTCGACGCGATCACCACGGCCGGCGAGGAGGTCAAGAACCCCCGTAAGAACGTGCCCCTGGCGATCATGATCTGCATCGGGATCGTCACCGTGCTCTACTGCCTCGTCGCGGTCGCCGCCATCGGCGCGCTCTCCGCCGACGAGGTCGCCGACCAGCCGGCCGCGCTGTCGCTGATCGTCGACCGGGTGACCGAGTCGGCGGTGGGCGGCGGCATCATCGCCTTCGGGGCCGTGGTCGCCATCGCGTCCGTCGTCCTGGCGGTGATGTACGGCCAGACCCGCATCCTGATGTCGATGTCCCGGGACGGGCTGGTCCCGCACGTCTTCGAGAAGGTCTCGCCGAGGACGGCCACTCCCGTCGCCAACACCTGGATCGTCGCCGTCGTCTTCGCCGTCCCGGCGGCCGTCGTCCCGCTCGACGTGGTGCTGAACCTGACCACCATCGGCACGCTCGCCATCATGGTCGTGGTCAACATCGCGGTCATCGCGCTGCGCCGCCGCTACCCGGACACGGACAGCGGCTTCCGGGTGCCGCTCTACCCGCTGAGCCCGGTCCTGGGCGTCGCCATGTGCCTCTACCTGATCTGGGGGACCGGCTGGACGACGTGGGTGCAGTTCGCCGTCTTCCTGGTCGTGGGCGCCCTGGTGTACGCGCTGTACGGGCGGCGCAAGTCGCGGCTGGCCGGCGCCGGTGCGGCTACGGGGCCGGCAGCTCCGGGAGCGTGAACCAGACCGCCTTGCCCCGGTCGGTCCGCCGGTGACCGCACGTCGCGCTGAGCGTGCGGATCAGCAGCAGGCCCCGCCCGTGCTCCTGCCAGGGGTCGGGCGGGGTGTCGTGCTCCGGCACCAGGTCGCCGGGCGGCTCGGGGTCCCGGTCGTGGACCTCGACCCGGCAGCCGCTCGGCAGCAGGCGGACCACCAGCTCGATGGGGCCCTTGCCGGCCGTGTGCTCCACCGCGTTCGCCACCAGCTCGGCCGTCAGCAGCTCGGCCGTGTCCCGGTACGCCGAGGCGTCCAGGTCCACCAGTGCCGTCCGTATCAGGGCGCGGGCCAGCGGCACCGCGGCCGTGGTGTGCGGCAGCGCGATGCGCCAGGAGGAGGGGCCGGATGCTTCGGGCAAGGCGGGGATCCGTTCGGTGAAGCCGGTTCCGTTCGGGAGCAGGGAAGGCGGGCGGGGCGGACGGGGTGGGCGGGAGCGGCGCCGGGCGGGCGCGGGGACGCCCGGACGGCGGGGGAGCCACCGGGGTACGGCGGGGAGCCACCGAGTACGGCGGGGGAGCCGGCGGGGAGGGCGGGAGCGGCGGGGAGGGGGAGGGGCGAGTAGCGGTGTGACGGAGGAGACCGCTGAGGTCTGCGTTCCACCATACGTAGGCCCGCCCGCCGCACCAGAGGCCCCCACCCACCCACCGGGAGACCTGTGCCACAGCCGGTACGGGACCTCCGTCGATTACGGACTGCTGTTACCTGGTCACCGCTCAGCGTATCGCGCATACGTGACGGAAGTCACGTACAAGTGATAGCTTCGAGAGGCAGGCATCTGCGCAGGCACCGAGGGAGGCCGCACCTCATGAGCCCGTTCTCCAGCTCCGCGCCCCGCACCGAGGAGTGGCACCACGTGCGGCTCGCCGTCGACGACGGAGTGGCCACCGTGACCCTCGCCCGGCCCGCCAGGCTCAACGCCCTCACCTTCGGCGCCTACGCCGACCTGCGCGACCTGCTCGCCGAGCTGTCCCGGGAGCGCGCCGTCCGCGCCCTGGTCCTCGCGGGCGAAGGACGGGGGTTCTGTTCCGGCGGCGACGTCGACGACATCATCGGCGCCACCCTGGCCATGGACACCGCCCAGCTCCTCGACTTCAACCGGATGACCGGCCAGGTCGTCCGGGCGCTGCGCGAAGCCCCCTTCCCGGTGATCGCCGCCGTCCACGGGGTCGCCGCCGGCGCCGGCGCCGTCCTCGCGCTGGCCGCCGACTTCCGGGTGGCCGACCCCTCCGCCCGCTTCGCGTTCCTCTTCACCCGGGTCGGTCTCTCCGGCGGCGACATGGGTGCCGCGTACCTCCTGCCCCGGGTCGTCGGCCTCGGGCACGCCACCCGGCTGCTGATGCTCGGCGCACCGGTCCGCGCCCCCGAGGCCGAGCGCATCGGCCTGATCAGCGAGCTCACCGAGGAGGGCGCCGCCGACGCCCGCGCCGCGGAGCTGGCCCGCCGGCTCGCCGACGGCCCGGCCCTCGCGTACGCCCAGACCAAGGCGCTGCTGACGGCGGAGCTCGACATGCCGCTGGCCGCCTCCGTCGAGCTCGACGCCGCCACCCAGGCCCTGCTGATGAACGGTGAGGACTACGCGGAGTTCCACGCCGCGTTCACCGAGAAGCGGCCGCCCAAGTGGCAGGGGCGGTGAGCCGCCGTGCGCGTGGCCGTCATCGGGGGAGGGCCCGGCGGGCTGTACGCCGCCGCCCTGCTCAAGCGCCTCGATCCCACCCGTGACATCACCGTCTGGGAGCGCAACGCCCCCGACGACACCTTCGGCTTCGGCGTCGTCCTCTCCGACGAGACCCTCGGCGGCATCGAGCACGCCGACCCCACCGTCCACGCCGCCCTCCAGCGGGAGTTCGTCCGCTGGGACGACATCGACATCGTCCACCGCGGCCACGCCCTCACCTCCGGCGGCCACGGCTTCGCCGCACTCGGCCGCCGCCGGCTCCTGGAAATCCTCCACGCCCGGTGCGCCGACCTGGGCGTGACCCTCCGCTTCCGCTCCGAGGCCCCGCCCGCCGCCGAGCTGGCCGCCACGTACGACCTCGTCGTCGCCGCCGACGGCGTCCACAGCCGCACCCGTCAGGCGCACGCCGACGTGTTCGCGCCCCACGTCACCACCCACCGCTGCCGCTACATCTGGCTCGCCGCCGACTTCGCCTTCGACGCCTTCCGCTTCGAGATCGCCGAAACGGAGCACGGGGTGATGCAGCTGCACGGCTACCCGTACGCGGCGGACGCCTCCACCGTCATCGTCGAGATGCGCGAGGAGGTGTGGCGGGCGGCGGGCTTCGACGAACTGGACGAACAGGAGTCCGTCGCCCGCTGCGCCAAGATCTTCTCCGAGCCGCTCCGGGGCCGGCCGCTCGCCTCCAACCGCTCCTCGTGGACCGCGTTCCGCACCGTCGTCACCGAGCACTGGTCCCACGGCAACATCGTGCTCCTCGGCGACGCCGCCCACACCGCGCACTTCTCCATCGGGTCCGGCACCAAACTCGCCGTCGAGGACGCCCTGGCGCTCGCCGCCTGCGTCGGGGAACACCCCCGTCTCGACCGTGCGCTCGCCGCGTACGAGGCCGAACGCCGCCCCGTCGTCGAGTCCACCCAGCGCGCCGCCGCCGCCAGCCTGCGCTGGTTCGAGGACCTGGCGGGCTACCTCGACCAGCCGCCCCGCCAGTTCGCGTTCAACCTGCTCACCCGCAGCCGCCGCGTCACCCACGACAACCTGCGGCTGCGCGACGCCCGCTTCACCGACACCGTCGAACGCGACTTCGGCTGCCCGCCCGGCACCCCGCCGATGTTCACCCCGTTCCGGCTGCGCGGCCTGACCCTGCGCAACCGGGTCGTCGTCTCCCCCATGGACATGTACTCGGCCAGGAACGGTGTGCCCGGCGACTTCCACCTCGTCCACCTCGGCGCCCGCGCGCTCGGCGGCGCCGGACTCGTCATGACCGAGATGGTCTGCGTCAGCCCCGAGGGCCGCATCACCCCCGGCTGCGCCGGACTGTGGACCCCCGGCCAGGCCGCCGCCTGGCGCCGCGTCACCGACTTCGTCCACCAGCAGTCGCCGGGCACCGCCATCGGGGTCCAGCTCGGTCACTCCGGCCGCAAGGGCTCCACCAAGGTGATGTGGGAGGGCATCGACCAGCCCCTCGACTCCGGCAACTGGCCCGTGGCCGCCGCCTCCCCGATTCCGTACCGCCCCGGCGTCAACCAGGTCCCGCACGAGCTGCACCGGGCCGCGCTCACCGACATAAGGGAACAGTTCGCCGCCGCCGCCCGGCGGGCCGCCCGCGCCGGGTTCGACCTGCTCGAACTGCACTGCGCCCACGGCTACCTGCTGTCCGGGTTCCTCTCACCGCTCACCAACCGCCGCACCGACGCCTACGGCGGCTCCCTCGCCGGACGGCTCCGGTTCCCGCTGGAGGTCTTCGACGCGGTACGCGCCGCCTGGCCGGGCGAACGGCCCATGACCGTGCGCGTCTCCGCCACCGACTGGGCGCCCGGCGGCACCACTCCCGAGGAGGCCGTCGAGATCGCCCGTGCGTTCGCCGAGCACGGCGCCGACGCGATCGACGTGTCCACCGGCCAGGTCGTGCCCGACGAACGCCCCGAATACGGCCGCTCCTACCAGACCCCCTACGCGGACCGGATCCGCAACGCCCTCAAGGTCCCGGTGATCGCGGTCGGCGCGATCTCCTCCTGGGACGACGTCAACTCGCTCCTGCTGGCCGGCCGGGCCGACCTGTGCGCGCTGGCCCGCCCCCACCTGTACGACCCGCACTGGACTTTGCACGCCGCCGCCGACCAGGGCTACGAAGGCCCCGGCGCCCCCTGGCCCGCCCCGTACCGCGCGGGCAGCCGCAAACCCCCGACGGGCCGCACCGACGCGCCGGAACCGCGCCTCACCCCGGCCCCGCGCCCCTGACGAACCGCTCGCCGATGTCCCGCAGCAGCCCGTGCAGGCCGCCGAAGACCGCGGCCGCCCGGCCGCCCGGCCAGCCCGCCGGGAGCAGGGCGGCCGGCAGGCCGGGGTCCGCGTAGGGCAGGCGCCGCCAGGAGTCCAGCGCGAGCAGGTAGTCCCGGTACGCCTCCTCCGGCGACGGCTCACCGGTCGACCAGGCGCGCAGCACCGGCTCGTGAAGGTCCAGGAACTCCTCGTACAGCTTGGCGATCGCCGCCAGGTCCCACCACCGGCCCACCGCCTCCGCGGTGGCCGCGAAGCCCAGATGCTCGCCGCGGAAGAGGTCCACGTACGGGTCGAGCTGGAGCCGCTGGAGGGTGTGCCAAGTCTCCTCGTACAGCGCGGCGGGCGCGATCCACACGCCCGGCGCCGCCGTCCCGAAGCCCAGGCGGCCCAGCCGTGAGCGCAGCAGGTGCCGCTTGTGCCGCTCGGCCTCGGGCACCGAGAAGACCGCGAGCACCCAGCCGTCGTCCTCGTGCGGCTCGCCCGCCGCGTAGATCCGCCGGTCGCCGTCGTCCAGCAGCTGCCGGGCGTCCCCCGAAAGGGCGTACCCGGCGGCTCCGTCGGCCGTGCGGCGCGGCTCCAGCAGCCCGCGCCGCTTGAGCCGGGACACCGAGGAGCGCACGGACGGCGCGTCCACCCCCAGCACCGCCAGCAGCCGGATCAGCTCGGCCACCGGCAGCGGGGCGTTGTCGGCCGTCCGCCCGTACGCGCCGTACAGGGAGACGATCAGGGAACGCGGGGTGTGCTGCTCGGCCACGTGATCACTTTACGGGCGCGCCCTCGGGCGTGTCCTGGCCGCGCAGCCGGAACCGTTGCAGTTTCCCGGTGGGCGTGCGCGGGAGCGCGTCCAGGAACACGATCCGGCGCGGGCACTTGTACGGGACGAGACGGTCCTTCACGAAGGCGCGCAGGGCGTCGGCCGTGGAGTCGTCGCGGGGCAGGCCGTCGCGGAGCACCGCGTACGCCACGACGACCTGGCCGCGCACCTCGTCCGGATGGCCGACCACCGCCGCCTCCAGCACGTCGGGGTGCGCGAGCAGGGCCTCCTCGACCTGGGGTCCGGCGATGTTGTACCCGGCGGAGATGATCATGTCGTCGGCGCGGGCGACGTAGCGCAGGTAGCCGTCCGGTTCGCGCACGTACGTGTCGCCCGTGACGTTCCAGCCGTGCCGGACGTACTCGCGCTGGCGTGGATCGGCCAGGTACCGGCAGCCCACCGGTCCGCGTACGGCCAGCAGCCCCTCCCGCCCGTCCGGTACCGGCTCACCGGAATCGTCCACCACGCGCGCGTGCCACCCGGGGACCGGGACTCCCGTGGTGCCGGGGCGGATGGCGTCGTCGGCCGCCGAGACGAAGATGTGCAGCAGCTCCGTCGCGCCGATGCCGTTGATCAGGCGCAGCCCGGTCCGCTCGTACCAGGCCCGCCAGGTGCCCGCGGGCAGGTTCTCGCCGGCCGAGACGCAGCGGCGCAGCGAGGTGGTGTCGTACCCGTCGAGCTCGTCCAGCATCACCCGATAGGCGGTCGGAGCGGTGAACAGCACGGTCACCCGGTGTTCGGCGACGGCGGGCAGGAGCTGCCGGGGCCCGGCCTGCTCCAGCAGCAGAGCCGACGCGCCCGCCCGCATCGGGAAGATCACCAGCCCGCCCAGCCCGAAGGTGAACCCGAGCGGCGGGCTGCCCGCGAACAGGTCGTCCGGCCCGGGACGCAGCACGTGCGCGGAGAACGTGTCGGCGACGGCGAGCACGTCGCGGTGGAAGTGCATGCACCCCTTGGGCCGGCCGGTCGTCCCCGAGGTGAACGCGATGAGCGCGACGTCGTCGGCCGCCGTGCCGACCGCCTCGTAGGGGCCGGTGTGCCGGGCCGCGAGGCGCAGCAGGTCGTCGGGCGCGTCGCCGCCGTACGCGGTGACCCGCAGTCCGGGCACCTCGGCCTTCACCAGGTCGTCCACCGCCCGGACGTCGCACAGGGCGTGGCCGGCGCGGGCCATCTCGCACATGACGGCCAGCTCGGGGGCGCGCGCCCCGGCCAGGACGGTGACGGCGACCGCGCCCGCCTTCATCACCGCCAGCCAGCAGGCGGCCAGCCAGGGCGTGGTGGGCCCGCGCAGCAGCACCCGGTTGCCGGGGACGACGCCCAGGTCGCGGGTGAGCGCGTGGGCGATCCCGTCGACGCGGGTGCGCAGCTCGCCGTACGTCCAGACGCGGCCGGCGCCGTCCCGGAAGACCGGACGGTCCGCGCCGAATCGTTCCACCGTGCGGTCCAGCAGTTCCGCGCCGCAGTTGAGCCGGTCGGGGTAGCGCAGTTCCGGGAGGTCGAAGAGGAGTTCCGGCCACTGCTCGCGTGGCGGCAGATGGTCCCGGGCGAAGGTGTCACGATGCGCCGATGGCGTGAGCTCCATGGTTCGCCCCCTTGTCGTGGTGGGAACGCTCATCGAGCGTATCGTTCATGTGACGACAGTCAACGGCCCGCGATAGATGACTTTTGAGGGGGCATGAATGCCCGTATTCTCACTCGATCCGGCCCAAACCGCCTGGTGTGCCGAGTTGCGCGCCCTGGGTGCCGAACGGCTGCGGCCACTCGCCGAGAAGGGCGAGCCGGGGCACGTCAACCGCCCGCTCGTCGCCGCGCTCGGTGAACTGGGCCTCATCGGCCGGCTCTTCGACGCGGGCGCCCTCGACCTGTGCCTGATGCGCGAATCACTCGCCCGGACGTGTACGGAGGCGGAGACGGCCCTCGCCCTCCAGGGCCTCGGCGCCCACCCGGTCGCCGCGTTCGGGACCGCGGTGCAGCGGACGCGGTGGCTCCCGGAGGTCAGAGCGGGGCGCGCGGTCGCCGCCTTCGCGCTGAGCGAGCCGGACGCGGGCTCGGACGCGGCGGCGCTCGCCCTGGAGGCGGTGCCGGAGGGGGACGGCTGGCGGCTGAGCGGCGAGAAGCGCTGGATCTCCAACGCCCCCGAGGCCGACTTCTCCACCGTGTTCGCCCGCACCACCCCGGGTGCCGGGGCGCGGGGCGTCACCGCGTTCCTGGTGCCCGCCGACCGGCCGGGCCTCACCGGCGGCCCCCTGGACATGCTGTCCCCGCACCCCATCGGCAGCCTCCTGTTCGACGGCGTCCCGGTCGGCCCGGCCGATGTGCTCGGGGAGGTGGACCGGGGCTTCCGCGTCGCCATGACGACCCTCAACCTCTTCCGGCCCAGCGTCGGCGCCTTCGCGGTCGGCATGGCCCAGGCGGCCCTGGACGCGACGCTGGCCCACACCGCCGGGCGGGCGGCCTTCGGGGGCGTGCTGAAGGACCTTCAGGCCGTCTCCCACCAGGTCGCCGAGATGGCGACGCGCACCGAGGCCGCCCGCCTCCTGGTGTACGCGGCGGCGGCGGCGTACGACGCGGGCGCGGCCGACGTGCCCAAGCGGGCCGCCATGGCCAAACTGCTGGCCACCGAGACCGCCCAGTACGTGGTCGACGCCGCCGTCCAGCTGCACGGCGCCCGGGCGCTGCAGCGCGGGCACCTGCTGGAGCACCTCTACCGGGAGGTGCGCGCGCCGCGCATCTACGAGGGCGCGACCGAGGTCCAGCGCACCGTCATCGCGAAGGAGCTGTACGCGTCATGAGCCTGGAGCGCCACAATCCGGCCGAACTGTCGCCGCCCTCCGGCTTCTCCCACGCCGTCACCGCGACCGGCTCCCGCCTCGTGTTCCTCGCCGGGCAGACCGCCCTCGACGGGGCCGGGCGGGTGGTCGGGGACACCCTCCCGGAGCAGTTCGCGACGGCGCTCGGCAATCTGCTGGCCGCCCTCAAGGCTGCGGGCGGCACCCCCGCCGACCTCGCCCGCGTCACCGTGTACGCCACGGACGTCGGCGACTACCGCGCGCACGCCGCCGAACTGGGCCGCCTCTGGCGCCGGCTGGCGGGCCGCGAGTACCCGGCGATGGCGGTGATCGGCGCCGCCCGCCTGTGGGACGAACAGGCGCTGGTGGAGCTGGACGGGATCGCCGTTCTGGACTGACGGTCAGAGGCGGGTGCGAGCACCGGGACCATGACCGCTCATGAGGCCGCCGATGTCGATGTACCGGGGGATGGGCCGCCCGCTCGCGGGCGACGCCCCCGCCCCGCCCCCGACCGCCGCGCCGAGCCCCGCCCTCCCGGCCGCCCTTCCGGCCGCTCCGGCGGCCGGTCCGGCCGCCGTGCCGGGATCGCCGCCTACCGGGACGCCGCCGCGTCCTTCGACGACGAGCCCGACCACGGTCCGCGCGCGGCCGGGACCCGCGCCGCCCGGGCCCGGCTGCCGCGGTCGTGGCTGCCGGCCGGACCGGCCGACGTCCTCGACGTGGGCTGCGGCACCGGATCGCTGCCCCTGCTGCCGGCCGAGGACGGCCACCGGGTGACCGGTGCGACCTGGCGCCGCGCCTGGTCGGGCGGGCCCGCGCCAAGCTCGCGACCGCCGGGCGCGAGGGCCTGCGGAACTGGGTGGCCGAACCGCTCGGCGGCGAGGCGGAGTTGTGGGGCGGGCCGGTGGACGACCAGCGGTACGCGCTGATCGCCGACGTGTGAGGCGTGAGGGGCGCCGCGGGTCCCACCGGGAAGGCGGCGCTCCGGATCCCATCGCCACTGAAGGGTTGTCAGTGCAATGTCACATTACTATGTTGCACGTCACACGGCAGTGGCATGCACTGAACAATCCCACTCGCCGTGCGCACCGCTGCAAGGACCATCCCCCACCTCCGACACAGGAGCCGCAGGTGTCCCAGCGATCCCCAGGCAGTCGCCGTCCCGTGCGCAGAGCCCTCCTCGCCGCAGCCGTCGCCACCGCGACGCTGCTCGGGGCGAGCGTCTGCGGCGCGCCCCCCGCCGAGGCGTACACGCCACAACCGGCCCCCGTCACGACCGGCACCGGCGACAGCCGTCCGCACGACGAGGTCGAACGCCTCGCCAGCGCACCGAAGTCCGTCCCCAAGGCCGCCCCCGCCCCCGGGGCGCGCGGCGGCACCCGCGTCCCCGGCCCGCACCCGCCGGCCACCCCGGCACCGGCCCCGTCGCTCTCGGCGCCGTCCGCGACCGCCGCGTGCGCCCTCGACGACGTCACCCGGCTCGGTCCGGAGGGGTTCGCCGACTTCCTCGCGGATCCCGCCGTCACCGCCGACGGCTGCCTGCGCGGCCTCATCTGGGCCTGGGACGCGCGCCTCGCACCGGTCATGTCCGACGCCCACGTCCAGGCCGTCTCCCGCCGCATATCCGCCCTCGCCGCCGCCCATGACGGCAGGAACGGCAGCCACCTGCTGGAGATGCTCACCTACCTGCACGCGGTGGCGTACCACGACTTCTCACGCGGCGAGATCGACGTCACCGACCCGCCCACCACCGAAGCCATGCGCCGCGCCGTTCACGCCTTCGGCACGGCACGCCGCTCATTCGACGTGACACGCGCCAACGCCGAGTCCCTGCGCGAGGCGCTCTACGCGGGCAGCGCACCCGGACTGCGCCACTCCCAGCTGGACCTCATCCGCAAGGTGCTGGCCACCATGGACCGGTACCACACCACCACGTACAGGGACCCGGCCTGGGGCGGGGCCGCCCTCGCCGGGCTGTCCGTCAACTACCTGGGCGTCTACCCGGGCAACAAGGACACCGCCTTCCACACGCTCGTCGCCCGCAACGCCCCCTACCGCGACGCCTTCTGGAAGTTCTCCACGTACACCCACCTCAAGGGCACGCCCAACGAGTGGGTGGTGCGCGACGCCCTCGCCGAGTACGGCCGCTTCGGGCAGATCGCGCCCCTGACGTCCACGATCGTGCCGGACCTCGGGGCGCTCCTGACCCCCGTCGTCCGTGACTTCGGCCGCGGCAGCGCGCCCTGGGCGCGGCTCGCGTCCTGGCTGGACTTCTACGGGGCCTGCAAGCCCTACGCCGTCTGCAAGGACGACATCGAGCGGGAGATCTTCCCGTACACGTACCGCTACGACAACGCGGCCATCAACGTCCGCACCGGCCTCGGCCGCGCCACCGTCGACCAGCTGTACTACGCCGGCAAGCAGGTCAAGGCCCAGTACCACCGGGTGCTCGGCACGCAGCAGCCGCTCGCGGGCGACGGCAACACCAGCCTGAACATCGTCCTGTACGCCTCCCGCGCCGACTACGAGAACTACCACCCGCTGCTGACCGGCATGGGCACCGACAACGGCGGCGTCTACATCGAGCGCGGCGCGACCTTCTACACGTACCAGCGCCGTGTCCCCCAGGACTCCTCGCTCACCCTGGAGGAACTGTTCCGGCACGAGTACACGCACTACCTCAACGGTCGTTTCGCCGTGCCCGGATACTTCGGCGAGGGCGCCTGGTACGAGCGTGACCGCACCACGGCGATGGACGAGGGGACGGCCGAGTTCTTCGACGGGGCCACCCGCGACGACGGGGTCGCGGCCCGCAAGTCCCTGGTCAGGAGCATCATCGCCGACACGGCGAACGGCCGTCCGCGGATGACGGTGGACCAGCTGCTGCACGCCACCTACGACGGCGACGGCTTCCGTTTCTACGCCTACGCGGGCACGTTCTTCACCTATCTCTGGACCGAACGGCCCGGGCTGCTGCGGGAGATGTACCGGCACCTGCGCGCCGACGACCCGGCCGCCTTCGACGCCTGGCGCGTCCGGCTGGGCCGGGACGCGGCGGTCCAGCGGGCCTACGACGCCTTCCTGGACGCGCGGATCGCCCAGGTGGACGAGCTGTTCGTACCGGACACCCGGTACACGCCCAACGACCGGCTGAGGGACACCACCGCCGAGGCGGTGCGCGCCTCCTTCGCCGCCGCCACGGGGGCGACCCCGGTCTGCGCCGACAACGGCGACGCGGGCATGCGGCGGTTCGTCTGCACCGGCCGGATCACCGCCCGCCTCGGTGACGCCGCCAGCGAGGACCGGGTCTTCCAGGACATGTCCGGGACGGTCGACCGGTTCCTGCTCGAGCGGGCGGCCCCCGCCTCGCCCAACCTCGCCGACATGAACTGCTCGTTCGGCGAGGTGGAGATCTGGTCCGACCGCCGGGCGGGCACCTCGGACTACGTGTGCGAAGGCCCGCTGCGGAGCTGAACGGGCCCTGAGGGCAACGGCTTTGCCCCGGACGGCGGCCTGTACAGCGGCAGTAACATGTGAAATATTACTGCCGTGCCCACGAGACACGTGAGTGATCTGCCGGACGCCGTGATCGTCGGAGCCGGCGTGGTCGGAGCGGCCTGCGCGTACTACGCGAGCCGCGCCGGCCTCGCCGTCACCGTCGTCGACCGCGGCCCCGTGGCGGCCGGCACCACAGGTGCCGGAGAAGGCAATCTGCTCGTCTCCGACAAGGAGGCGGGTCCCGAGCTCGACCTCGCGCTGCTGTCCACCCGACTGTGGCGCGAACTCGCCGAAACGCTCCCACTGGAGACCGAGTACGAGCGCAAGGGCGGTCTCGTCGTCGCACCCGACGCGGCCGCCCTCACCGCACTGCGCGCCTTCGCGCGGGGGCAGGCGGAAGCCGGCGTCGAGACGCACGAGATCCCCGCCGACGCCATCGGCGCCCTCGAACCGCACCTCGCCCCCGGCCTCGCCGGCGGGTTCCTCTACCCGCAGGACGCCCAGGTGCAACCCGCCATGGCCGCCGCCCAACTGCTGCGCGCCGCACGGGTGGACGTCAGGCTGGGCGAGGAGGTCACGGCCGTGCTCACCGACCGGCGCGGCGCCGTCCGCGGCGTCCGCACCACGCGCGGCGACCTCCCCGCGCCCGCCGTCGTCAACGCGACGGGCACCTGGGGCGGCGCCTTCGCCGAACTGGCCGGCGTCCACCTGCCCGTGCTGCCCCGGCGCGGCTTCGTCCTCGTCACCGAACCGCTGCCGCCCCGCCTGGTGCGCCACAAGGTGTACGCGGCGGACTACATCGCCGACGTCGCCAGCGGATCGGCGGACCTCCAGTCCTCCGCCGTCGTCGAGGGCACCCCCGCCGGGACGGTCCTCATCGGCGCCACCCGCGAGCGCGTCGGCTTCGACCGGACCCTGTCCACCGAGGCCCTGCGGCGGCTCGCGGCGCAGGCCACCGCCCTGTTCCCCATGCTCTCCGGCGTACGCGCCATCCGCGCGTACCACGGCTTCCGCCCCTACCTGCCCGACCACCTCCCGGCCATCGGCGCGGACCCCCGCGTCCCCGGCCTCCACCACGCGTGCGGCCACGAAGGCGCGGGCATCGGCCTGGCCCCGGCGACCGGCCTGCTCGTCGCGGCCGCGCTCCGCGGCGAGCGGACGCCGCTGGACACCGGGCCGTTCCGCCCGAACCGCTTCGACGACACGGAAGGAGCCGCCCCGTGAGGAGCCGCCGCCCTCGCGCGACCCCGGCGCCGTTCACGTTCACCTTCGACGGGCGCCGCGTCACCGCCCTGCCGGGCCAGTCGGTGGCCGCCGCCCTGTGGAGCGCCGGCATCCTCGCCTGGCGCACCACCCGCCACGGCGGCGCGCCGCGCGGCGCCTTCTGCGCCATCGGTACGTGCTACGACTGCCTCGCCACCGTGAACGGCCGCCCCAACCGGCGCGCCTGCCTCCTGCCCGTCCGCCCCGGCGACACGGTCACCACGCAGGAGGGGACCGGCCATGACCGCTGACCTCGCCGTCGTGGGCGCCGGCCCCGCCGGGCTCGCCGCCGCCGCGACCGCTGCCGGGCTCGGGCTGCGCGTCACGCTGCTGGACGCCGCCGAAAGGCCCGGCGGCCAGATATACCGGCACCCGGCGGGCGGCCCCGTACCCCGCGCGGCGCGCCGACTGACGCGGCGGCTGAACGGCGCCCCCGGCAACGGCGCCCACGACGGCGACGACATCGGCAACGGCGTCACCCACCTGCCCGCCCACCATGTCTGGACCGTCGTACGCGACCGCGACACCTGGCTCCTGCACGCCGTCGTGGGCCCCGACGAGACCCCCGCCGCCGTCCGCGCCCGCGCCGTGCTCCTCGCCACCGGCGCGTACGAACGCCAGCTGCCCTTCCCCGGCTGGACGCTGCCAGGGGTCGTCGGGGCGGGCGGCGCCCAGGCGATGCTCAAGGGCGGCCTCGCCCTCCCCGGCACCGGGGCGTCCCCCGCCCGGGCGAAGCCGAAAGCGCGGACAAGGGTCGTCGTCGCGGGCAGCGGCCCCCTGCTGCTCGCCGTCGCCACCACGCTCGCCGCCGCCGGCGCCCGGGTCCCCGCCCTCGTCGAGGCGGCCGACTACACCGCGTACGCCCGGCACGCCGCCGCCCTCGCCCGCAACCCGGCCAAGCTCCTCCAGGGCGCCCTGCACGGCGGCGCCCTCCTGCGCCGCACCACCCGCCTCCTCACCCGCCACGCGGTCACCGCCGCCCACGGCACCACCCGCGTGGAGGCCGTCACGGTCACCCGGCTCGACGCCGACTGGCGCCCCCTCCCCGGCACCGGCCGCCGTGTCCCGTGCGACGCCCTCGCGGTCGGCCACGGCCTGGTGCCGCAACTGGAGCTCGCCACCGGCCTCGGCTGCGCCACCCGCCGCACCCCCGACGGCACCCCGGCCCTGGAGGTGGACGCCGAGCAGCGCACCTCCGTGCCCGGCGTCTGGGCGGCCGGCGAGATTTGCGGCGTCGGCGGCGCCGAACTGGCGGAAACGGAAGGGGAGATCGCCGCCCTTTCCGTGACCGGCCGGCACAGCGCCGCGCTCACCCGCCGCCGGGACCGCCTGCGGGCCTTCGCCGACGCGATGTCCGCCGCCCACCGGCCCGGCCCCGGCTGGACCGACTGGCTGGACGGCGCCACCGAGGTGTGCCGCTGCGAGGAGGTCACCGCCGGGAGGATCCGCGAAGCCGTCACCGACCTGGGCGCCCGGGACGCCCGCAGCGTCAAACTGCTCACCCGCGCCGGAATGGGCTGGTGCCAGGGCCGCGTGTGCGGACCGGCCGTCGCCCGCCTGGCGGGAGAGGACCCGGCGCCCGACCGGCGCCCGCTCTCCTGCCCCGTACCGCTCAGTCAGCTGGCACAACCACCAGGAGCCGAACGATGAACCAGCGTCCCCACCCCTGGCACGGCGTCATGGTCGCCACCGCCCTGCCGCTGCGCGACGACCTCACCATCGACTACGACGCGTACGCCGAACACGTCGCCCGGCTCGTCGCCCAGGGCTGCGACGGAGTCGTCCCCAACGGCTCGCTCGGCGAGTACCAGACGCTCACCGAGGACGAGCGCGCCCGCGTCGTGCGGGTCGCCGTCGAGGCGGCCGGGGACGGGGCGCGCGTGATGCCCGGCGTCGCCGCGTACGGCAGCGCCGAGGCCCGCAGATGGGCCGAGCAGGCGGCCGAGGCGGGCTGCGGCTCCGTCCTGCTGCTGCCGCCCAACGCCTACCGCGCCGACGCCGCCGCCGTACGCGCCCACTACGCCGAGGCCGCTCGGGCCGGCCTGCCGGTCGTCGCGTACAACAACCCCTTCGACACCAAGGTCGACCTGACCCCGGAACTGCTCGCGCGCCTGCACGGCGACGGCAGCATCGTGGCCGTCAAGGAGTTCAGCGGGGACGTGCGCCGCGGCTACGAGATCGCCGAACTGGCGCCGGACCTCGACCTGCTGATCGGCGCCGACGACGTGCTGCTGGAGCTGGCCCTGGCGGGCGCCGTCGGCTGGATCGCCGGCTACCCCAACGCCCTGCCGACCGCCTCCGTCGCCCTCTACCGGGCCGCCGTCGCCCACGACCTGGACACCGCCCTGCCCCTCTACCGCGCCCTGCACCCGCTGCTGCGCTGGGACTCCAGGCCCGAGTTCGTCCAGGCGATCAAACTGTCCATGGACATCGCCGGCCACCACGGCGGCCCGTGCCGCCCGCCCCGCACGCCGCTCACCGACGCGCACGCCGCCGCCGTCCGCGCCGCCACCGAGAAGGCGCTCGCGGAAGGGCTCGGGTGACCATGCGGACCCGCCACGTCCTGCACGCCGTCGACTCGCACACCGAAGGCATGCCGACCCGCGTCATCACCGGCGGTATCGGCACCGTCCCCGGCGCCACCATGGCCGAACGGCGCCGGCACTTCATCGATCACCTCGACCACGTACGCACCCTGCTGATGTACGAGCCGCGCGGCCACTCCGCCATGAGCGGCGCGATCCTGCAACCGCCGACCCGGCCGGACGCCGACTACGGCGTCCTGTTCATCGAGGTCTCCGGGCTGCTGCCGATGTGCGGGCACGGCACCATCGGCGTCGCGACCGTCCTGGTGGAGACCGGCATGGTGCCCGTCACGGAGCCGGTCACCACCGTCCGCCTCGACACCCCAGCCGGGCTCGTCACCGTGGAGGTCCAGGTGGCGGACGGGGCGGCGAGGTCCGTCACCCTCACCAACGTGCCCGCCTTCTGCGTCGCCCTCGACCGCGAGGTCGAGGTGCCCCGCTACGGCACGGTCACCTATGACCTCGCGTACGGCGGGAACTTCTACGCCTTCGTCGAACTGGACGCCCTCGGGCTGCCCTTCGACCGCGCCCGCAAGGACGACCTGCTGGCGGCCGGGCTCGCCGTCATGGACGCCCTCAACGCCACCGACCGGCCCGCCCACCCCGAGGATCCGTCCATCGGCGGTGTCAAGCACGTCTACCTGGCCGCCCCCGGATCGGACGCAGGCCACTCCCGGCACGCCATGGCCATCCACCCGGGCTGGTTCGACCGTTCGCCCTGCGGCACCGGTACCTCGGCCCGCATGGCCCAGCTCCACGCACGCGGACTGCTGCCGCTAGGCCGCGACTTCGTCAACGAGTCGTTCATCGGCACGCGCTTCACCGGGCGGCTCACCGGCACGACGACGGTCGGCGGCCTGCCCGCGGTCGTCCCCGCCATCACCGGCCGCGCCTGGATCACCGGCACCGCCCAGTACTTCCTCGACCCGGACGACCCCTTCCCCGCGGGCTTCCTCCTCTGATCCCCTACGATCCCTACGACCCCCGGGAGGCAGCGCCATGGCCGGCCAGCACCTGAAGAACCTCATCACCAGTCAGGAACGCCTGCGTGACCAGGTGGCGCACGCCCTGCGCGCCGCCCTGATCGCCGGCGAGCTGCAGCCCGGCACGGTCTACTCCGCCCCGGCCCTCGCCGCCGACTTCGGCATCTCCGCCACGCCCGTACGGGAGGCGATGCTCGACCTGGCGGGCGAGGGTCTGGTGGAACCCGTACGCAACAAGGGATTCCGGATCACCGAGGTCAGCGAGCGCGACCTCGACCAGTACACCGAACTGCGCGCGCTGATCGAGGTGCCGACCATCGGCGCCATCACCGCCACGGCCGACCGTGCGCTGCTGGAGGAACTGCGGCCGGTCGCGGAGGAGATCGTCACCAGCGCCCGCGAGCACGACCTCATCCGCTACCTCGACGCCGACCGGCGTTTCCACCTGACCCTGCTGGCCCTCTCGGGCAACGACCGCCTGGTCGAGACGGTCGGTGACCTCCGCAAGCGCGCCCGCCTCTACGGCCTGACCGCCCTCGCGGAGCGCGGCCTGCTGGTCGCCTCTGCCCAGGAGCACCACGAGCTGCTCGACCTGATGCTGTCCGGCGACGCGGCGGCGGCCGAGGCGTGCATGGCCCGGCACCTGGGACACGTGCGCTCGCTGTGGGCCGAGAGGAGCGAGCGGGTCCTCGACCGCACCCCCTGAGGGAGTACGGAATCCGGAACCACCGGGTCCGAGCCGCGGGCGGACCGGAGGGACGGCTCCGATCCGGGTCCGCGACACCGGCGTCCTGCCGGCGCCCCGCACGGTGACCGGTGCGGCGCGCCGGCTCACCGCGCGGCCACCGCCGTGCACCTTTGGGCGAAGTCCAGCGAGTCGGTGAAGCACCGCTCGACGGCCTCCTCCGGCAGCCCCGCCCACCCGTGGTCGGCGCCCGGCACGGGCCGGAAGTCGACCCGGACCCCCGCCTCGCGCAGGGCGGCGGCGAACTGCTCGCCCTGGGCCAGGGGGATGAGCGAGTCGTCGGTGCCGTGCAGGACGAGGAAGGGCGGCGCGCCGGGCTTCACGTGGGCCACCGGGCTGGCCGCCCGGGCCAGAGCGGGTGCCTCGCCGATGGCCGCCCCGATCAGCAGTGCCTCGCGGGTGGTGGGATCGGCCGCGTCGTAGGTGCCCGGCCGGGACTGGGCGGGCAGCGTGGTCAGGTCGGTGGGCCCGTACCAGGAGACGCAGCCGCGCACCGGGGTGGTGAGGGCGAGCAGCGAGGCGAGGTGGGCACCGGCGGACTCGCCCCAGGTCACCGTCCGCGCGGTGTCCAGGCCGAGTTCGCCGGCGCGCGCCTCCAGCCAGGCAAGGGCGGCGGTGACGTCCGCAAGCTGGGCCGGGTGGACGGCCTCGCCGCTGAGCCGGTAGTCGGGACTGGCGACGGCGAACCCGGCCTGGGCGAGACGCGCGAAGGGGTCGGGCCGCCAGTGGCGGAACGCCGGGCCCATCTCGGTGCGGGTGCCGGCGCGCCAGCCGCCGCCGTGGACGCAGACGACGACCGGCAGCGGGCCCCGGGGTTCGTCGGGCAGCCACAGGTCGAGTTCGAGCGGGCGTACGCCGGCGCGGTGGGCGTAGGGGACGCCGCGCAGCAGCCGCACCCCCGGTTCGGGGTGCGCGGCGGGCGGAAGGGGCAGCCGCACGGGGTCGGGCGGGGCGAGGAACGCGGCCAGGTCCGGGCCGGGTGTGGGCGGCATGGGGGCTTCTCCGGCGGTGTCGCGTGCCGTCAGGCGCCGGTGCGCCACTGGTGGTCGGGCAGGAACCGCACGTCGTACCGGAGCGGGACGGTGTCGAACGCGTGCGGTTCGGGCACGTACGGCTCCCGGGGGAGGCCGAGTTCGTCGGTCGGGGTCCCGAGGTTCTCGAAGAACCGCTCGAAGGTCCCGCCCGGCCCGGCGGCCACCCCGACGACCCGGCTGTGGTGCCGCTCGATGCGGTAGGCGTGCGGGCAGTTCTTCGGTACGAAGCCGAAGTCGCCCACGGTGAGCAGCTTCTCCTGCTGCTCACCCGCCAGGTCCTCCACGAACAGCCGTACCGCGCCGTCGGTGACGTAGAAGACCTCGTAGGTGTCGGGGTGGAGGTGGGCCGGGATGACGTCGCCCTTCGGGCCCTCGACGGTGAAGAAGTTGAAGCCGTTCTCGGTCTGCTCGCCGCCCGCGTAGACGGTGACGAGGTCACCGAAGAGGTGGGCCCGGTCGCCCATCCCCTTCTCGACGAAGTACGGCGTGCCGGGCGTGGCCGGTATGGCGGAGTGCGAGCGGTACGGACGGGCGAACTCCATGGTCATGCAAACCTCCGGCACGGGAGCGGCACGGGAAACGACGAACAAACGTCAGGCTACCTGACAAGTGTTCGTGCCGGAGGGACGGCTCGGCGGCTCGGCGGCTCAGCGGCTCAGCGGTTCACAAGGAGACGGTGGAGCAGCGGGCCACCCCCAGCACTTCGTTGTCCCCGGTGCCGTAACCCGGGAAGGTCAGCGTGTCGCCCGGCTCCGCCGTCCGGCAGGGGACCGTGGTGCCGTCCCGGTACTCGACGGTGACGTGCTGGGCGGACGTGCAACCGTTGGTGACGAACGTGTAGCGCCAGCTCGTCGACAACTGAACACAGGAAGGCGCCGCCTCGGCGGCGGCAGCGACCGTGCCGACCGCGATCACCTGCGTGAAGCATGCGACTACCGCAGCGGACGCGGCGATGACGACGCGGTTAATTGAACGCTTAATGGGCTTCATCGGTGATCATCCCTTCAGATCTCGAACTCAACGGGTCCGAGCGTAGGAAGGAACGGGCGGCCGGACGACGGAATCCCGCCAACCGGCCGTGTGCCGAGGGTGTTTCACGCCGGGGCGCACCCGCGGCCAGCCCGGTGGGGCCGGAGCCCGGCCCACCGGGGCGCCAGAGCCGCTCCCGGGCCCTCCGTACGGCCGCCGGTCGTATACGGCCCGGCGGGCACACGGCCGTCCGGCGCGGCGCTCCGCCGCAGGAAGAACGCCCTCGCCGCCCCGGTACGGGACGGCGAGGGCAGAACGCTCGGAAATCGACCACGGGCGCGGACCGACTTCCGTGCGCGGGTTCCGGTATCCGGTGTGATCACGGGGCGGGATCGCTCGCGGGGCGATCCGCTCGCGCGCTCGATCGGGCGTCACCGCTCGGCTCGCCGGGCGCGGCCACCGAGCGCAGGCCGGGGGTCACCCCGGCCTGCCGCTGGGAGGCCTCAGCGAACGACGAGGTCGGCCACCACCGCGCGGAGGCGTGACGCCGGCAGCACGCCGTCGCGCACGAGGACCGGCGTGGTGCCGCTGAGGTCGATGATCGAGGACGAGACCGCACCGGCCGTGCGGCCGTCGTCGAGGTAGACGGAGACGGAGTCCCCGAGCATGCCCCGAGCCGCGGCGCAGTCCTGGGGCGAGGGCCGGTCGGTGAGGTTGGCGCTGGAGACGGCCAGGGGACCGGTGGCGGCGAGGAGCTCCAGAGCCAGGGGGTGATCGGGCATGCGCACCGCCACGGTCCCTCCCGTTTCCCCCAGGTCCCAGCCCAGGGAGGGCCGGTGCCGCACCACCAGGGTGAGCCCGCCCGGCCAGAAGGCGTCGATCAGGCCGAGCGCCTCGCCGGGAAGGTCGTCCACCAGTTCACGCAGGGCGTCCACGGAGTCGACCAGCACGGGAGAGGGCTTGTGCCGGCCGCGGCCCTTCGCCGCGAGCAGAGCGGCGACGGCCCTCGGGTCGAACGCGTCGGCCCCCACGCCGTAGACGGTGTCCGTCGGCAGGACGACGAGTCCGCCCCGGCGTACCGTGGAGGCCGCTTCTTCGAGCCCCGCCGAGCGGGCCGCCGGATCCGAGCAGTCGAAGTACCGCGTCATGAGCCCGCCCGGTCCCCTCCCGGGATGTCACCACGCGTGGTCACCAGCCGGGCGTCGCCCCCGGTGAGTTGGTATCCCAGGCCGACGACGGCGACCTCCCCCGCCTCGACCTGTCCCGAGAGCAGACGGGAGCGGTCGAGCAGCAGGTCGACGGTGTGCCGGATGTGTTCGTCCACGATGTCGCCGTCGGAGGTCAGACCGGCCGAGCGGGCGGCGAGGACGCTGGGGGTGACGCGCTCGACGACGTCGCGGACGAAGCCGCCCGCGGCGAATCCCTCCTCCACCGCCGCTCGGGCGGCGGCGACGGCGCCGCACGAGTCATGTCCGAGGACCACGACCAGGCGGGCACCGAGGACGCTGGTGGCGTACTCGACGCTGCCCAGCACCTCCGCCCCCAGGACGTGTCCGGCGGTCCGCACGACGAAGAGGTCCCCGAGACCCTGGTCGAAAATGATCTCGGCGGCGAGCCGCGAGTCGGAGCATCCGAGGACCACGGCGAACGGGTTCTGTGCCGGGGCGAGCTCGGCGCGGCGGGCAGCGTCCTGGTTGGGGTGCTCCGGCGTACCCGCGACGAAGCGCTTGTTACCGGACATCAGGGCGTCGAAGGCGACGGCAGGTGAAGTTCTGGGCATGAAACCAGCCTATAATCCGGCCCTTCGCCGCGCGTGCCCGGGGACCGTTGTCCGGCCGGCGACCACCGCCCGCGCCCGCGCCCGCGCCGGCGCCCGCGCGGTGCCGAGGGCGAGGCAGGGCGGTGCCGCGCCGGTGCACCGCCGCACCCTTGCCGACCGGTGTTCCCGGAGGCCGGCCGGGGTGGGGCGGTGCCGTCGCGCTCTCAGATGTCCCGGAAGATCTCGATCTGCGCGCCCACCGAGTTGAGGCGCTCCGCCAGGTCCTCGTAACCGCGGTTGATGACGTAGACGTTGCGCAGCACGGACGTGCCCTCGGCCGCCATCATGGCGAGGAGGACGACCACCGCGGGCCGCAGGGCCGGCGGGCACATCATCTCGGCCGCGCGCCAGCGGGTCGGGCCCTCCACCAGCACCCGGTGCGGGTCCAGGAGCTGGAGCCGGCCGCCGAGGCGGTTGAGGTCGGTGAGGTAGATGGCCCGGTTGTCGTAGACCCAGTCGTGGATGAGGGTCTGGCCCTGGGCGGACGCGGCGATGGCCGCGAAGAACGGCACGTTGTCGATGTTCAGGCCGGGGAACGGCATCGGGTGGATCTTGTCGATGGGCGCCTCCAGCTTGGAGGGCCGCACGGTCAGGTCCACCAGCCGCGTACGGCCGTTGTCGGCGGCGTACTCCGCCGTGCGGTCGTGGTCGAGGCCCATCTCCTCCAGGACCGCGAGCTCGATCTCCAGGAACTCGATCGGGACGCGGCGGATCGTCAGCTCCGACTCGGTGACGACCGCCGCGGCCAGCAGGCTCATCGCCTCGACCGGGTCCTCGGAGGGGGAGTAGTCGACGTCCACGTCGATGGAGGGGATGCCGTGCACGGTCAGCGTGGTCGTGCCGATGCCCTCCACCCGTACGCCCAGGGCCTCCAGGAAGAAGCACAGGTCCTGGACCATGTAGTTGGAGGAGGCGTTGCGGATGACGGTGACGCCGTCGTGGCGTGCCGCGGCCAGCAGCGCGTTCTCGGTCACGGTGTCGCCGCGCTCGGTCAGCACGATCGGGCGGTCCGGGGTGACCTGGCGGTCCACCTCCGCGTGGTACAGCCCCTCGGTGGCCGTGATGTCCAGGCCGAAGCGGCGCAGCGCGATCATGTGCGGCTCGATCGTGCGCGTGCCGAGGTCGCAGCCGCCCGCGTACGGGAGCTTGAACTGGCGCAGCCGGTGCAGCAGCGGACCGAGGAACATGATGATGGACCGGGTGCGGCGCGCGGCGTCCGCGTCGATGGCGGCCATGTCGAGGTGCGCGGGCGGGACGATCTCCAGGTCCATCCCGTCGTTGACCCAACGCGTGCGCACACCGATGGAGTTGAGCACTTCGAGGAGCCGGTAGACCTCCTCGATCCGGGCGACGCGCCGCAGCGTCGTACGGCCCTTGTTGAGGAGCGACGCGCAGAGCAGCGCCACACACGCGTTCTTGCTCGTCTTGACGTCGATGGAGCCGGACAGCCGGCGCCCGCCCACTACGCGGAGATGCATGGGACCCGCGTACCCGAGTGACACGATTTCACTGTCGAGCGCCTCACCGATTCGGGCGATCATCTCAAGGCTGATGTTCTGGTTGCCGCGCTCAATGCGGTTGACTGCGCTCTGGCTTGTGGCCAGCGCCTCGGCGAGCTGCGTCTGAGTCCAGCCGCGGTGCTGCCGGGCGTCACGGATGAGCTTGCCGATGCGTACGAGGTAGTCGTCTGCCATGGGGGCAGGCTATCTCAGATATGAGATGGCACCCTGTCGGGGGCCGCCGTCAGGGTGACGGGCCCCGGATCGTGGGGCGTCGCGGCTCGTGGAGCGGGAGTTCACCGGCGCCCGGCAGCCGCACCGCCTCCGGCAGCCCTCACCGCTGGTCGCCCACCGGCCGCGAGACCTCCGCCCCGCGGTCCGCCGGGGTGCCCCTCGACGCCGCCGCCCACCAGGGAGAACCGTGGCGCGGCCCGCCGGGCGCCGGGGGTACGGCGACCCCGGCGGGCGGCGGCCCGGACACCGGCCGGCCGCGCCCCGCGCCGACGTGGCCGGAGCCCGGCACGTCACCGGCGAAGGCCCGGCCGGCGTCGGCGTCCGCGGTACGGAGGGCGACGTGTGCGCCACGGGGACATGCTCCGATGCTCGGAGCCGCGACCGCGCCCGGCGACTCCGGTTCCGCCGCCCGGACGCGAACTCGTCGACTACGGTGAGCCGATGACCCGGACCTGGAACGCCGCCGAACCGGGCGTCCTGCGCCTCCCGTCCGGTCGCCTGGTCCGTGGCCGCGGTCTTCGCCGGCCGCTGCCGGCCGGCCCGGCGCCCGACTTCGCCGTGTACCTGCTCGGCAGGCGACCGCCCGGCGTCCCGTGGGAGGCCCGCTGGTTGCGCTGGCCGGACTTCCGGCTGCCCGCCAGTCCGGCGGACGCCCGCGACGTCCTGTGCGAGGCGTGGGAGCGTGCCGCGGGTGAACGCGTCGAGGTCGCCTGCGGCGGCGGTCGCGGCCGGACCGGTACGGCCCTGGCCTGCCTGGCCGTCCTCGACGGCGTACCGTCGGACGAAGCGGTGGAGTTCGTCCGCCGGAACTACGACCGCCGCGCCGTGGAGACCCCGTGGCAGAAGCGTTTCGTCCGCCGGTTCGTGCCCCGCTGACGCCATACCAACGTGTACCGCCAGAACAGCCGGCGCCGCAGTCGCGCGCCCGGCAGCGCGAGCCGGGCCGCGCGGGCGATGTCCGCGAAGGCCGTGTTGGCCGGCCGGGTCGGGGCGGTCATCGAGACCGGCCGGGGCGCCGCGCGGCCCCGGTTCCGGAGCAGGCCCATGGCGGTGTTGAGGGGGACCGCCGCGGCGCCGAGCAGGTGGTCCACCGGGGTCCGCGGGCGGAACAGACCGACGACCACCAGGGTCCCGCCGGGCGCGAGGTGGCGGCGGAAGGCGGTCAGCGCGTCGGTGAGCGGCAGGTGGTGCAGGGCGGCGACACAGGTGATGACGTCGTAGGTGCCCGCGGGGATCCCGTCGGGCGCGTGCGCGACCGTGAAGGTCACCGGCGCCGAGTCCGCCGCCCGGGGCGTCCGCTCCCGCGCCCGGGCGGTGATCACGGGGTCGGCGTCGATCCCGTGCACCCGGTCCGCGCGGGTGGCGAGGAGCCGGGCCAGGTCGCCGGTGCCGGAGCCGACGTCCAGGGCGCTGCCGAAGCGCCGGGGGAGCCGCCGCATGATCCACCGGTGGTAGTGGGCGTTGTGGTCCCAGGGGTGGGCGGCGTTGAACCGGTCGAGTGCCGCCACGAGGCGGCGCGGTGGTGCCGTCATCCTCCCAGCCCATCAGGGATCGCCCGCCCCCGGCCACCCCCGCCACCGGTGTTTTCCCGGGGCGGCGCCCCGCCCGGACGGAGTACCGGCGGGCGCGCCTCGTCGCCGGGCGCGGTCATGTACTAGAGTTATCTCGACATCGAGATATCTGCCGAGAGACGCACCGCAGCCGCGCCAGCCGGTAAGGGTTACCTAACTAAGTCTTACCTTAGCGGATCGGCGAGGAGCCCACGCGGCAGGATGCGGTAAGAACGCGCACATTGATGAAGGAGACTGTCGTGTCGGCGAACAGCTTCGACGCCCGCAGCACGCTGCGCGTGGGCGACGAGTCGTACGAGATCTTCAGGCTGGACAAGGTCGAGGGCTCCGCGCGCCTCCCTTACAGCCTCAAGGTCCTCCTGGAGAACCTGCTCCGTACCGAGGACGGCGCGAACATCACCGCCGACCACATCCGGGCCCTCGGCGGCTGGGACTCGCAGGCTCAGCCGAGCCAGGAGATCCAGTTCACGCCCGCCCGCGTGATCATGCAGGACTTCACCGGTGTGCCGTGTGTCGTCGACCTCGCCACCATGCGCGAGGCCGTCAAGGAGCTCGGCGGCGACCCGGCGAAGATCAACCCGCTGGCCCCGGCCGAGCTGGTCATCGACCACTCCGTCATCGCCGACAAGTTCGGCACCGCGGAGGCCTTCGGCCAGAACGTCGAGCTGGAGTACGGCCGCAACAAGGAGCGCTACCAGTTCCTGCGCTGGGGCCAGACCGCCTTCGACGAGTTCAAGGTCGTCCCGCCCGGCACCGGCATCGTCCACCAGGTGAACATCGAGCACCTGGCTCGCACCGTCATGGTCCGGGGCGGCCAGGCGTACCCCGACACCCTCGTCGGCACCGACTCCCACACCACCATGGTCAACGGCCTCGGTGTGCTCGGCTGGGGCGTCGGCGGCATCGAGGCCGAGGCCGCCATGCTCGGCCAGCCGGTCTCCATGCTGATCCCGCGCGTCGTCGGCTTCAAGCTGACCGGCGAGCTGCCCGCCGGCACCACCGCCACCGACCTGGTGCTCACCATCACCGAGATGCTGCGCAAGCACGGCGTCGTCGGCAAGTTCGTCGAGTTCTACGGTGAGGGCGTCGCCGCCACCTCCCTCGCGAACCGCGCCACCATCGGCAACATGTCGCCCGAGTTCGGCTCCACCGCCGCGATCTTCCCGATCGACGGCGAGACGCTGAACTACCTCAAGCTCACCGGCCGCTCCGAGCACCAGGTCGCGCTGGTCGAGGCGTACGCCAAGGAGCAGGGCCTCTGGCTGGACCCGGCCGCCGAGCCGGACTTCTCCGAGAAGCTGGAGCTGGACCTCTCCACGGTCGTCCCCTCCATCGCCGGCCCCAAGCGCCCGCAGGACCGCATCGTCCTGGCCAACGCCGCCGAGCAGTTCAAGCGCGACGTCCTCAACTACGTCGAGGCCGGCGTGACCGGCGGCGACGACCGCAAGCCGGGCGTCCCGCAGCAGGAGAAGCCGCACGGCGTGGCTTCCCCGGTCGACGAGGCGAGCTCCGAGTCGTTCCCGGCAAGCGACGCCCCGGCCTACGGCCACGACGACAACGGCGCCGGCGCCCCGCAGCACGACGAGGCCACGGGCGAGGCGGTCCCGTCCAACCCGGTCACCGTCACCGCCCCCGACGGCAGCACCTACGAGATCGACCACGGCGCCGTCACCGTCGCCGCGATCACCTCCTGCACCAACACCTCGAACCCGTACGTCATGGTCGCCGCCGCCCTGGTGGCCAAGAAGGCGGTCGAGAAGGGCCTGACCCGCAAGCCGTGGGTCAAGACCACCCTCGCCCCGGGCTCGAAGGTCGTCACCGACTACTTCGACAAGGCGGGCCTGACCCCGTACCTCGACAAGGTCGGCTTCAACCTCGTCGGCTACGGCTGCACCACCTGCATCGGCAACTCCGGCCCGCTGCCGGAGGAGGTCTCCAAGGCCGTCAACGACAACGACCTCGCCGTCACGTCGGTCCTCTCCGGCAACCGCAACTTCGAGGGCCGGATCAACCCCGATGTCAAGATGAACTACCTGGCCTCCCCGCCGCTGGTCGTCGCGTACGCCATCGCGGGCTCCATGAAGGTGGACATCACCAAGGACGCCCTGGGCGCCGACCAGGACGGCAAGCCGGTCTACCTCAAGGACATCTGGCCCTCCGAGGCCGAGGTGAACGAGGTCGTCGCGAGCGCCATCGGCGAGGACATGTTCAACAAGTCCTACCAGGACGTCTTCGCCGGCGACGCCCAGTGGCAGGCGCTGCCGATCCCGACCGGCAACACCTTCGAGTGGGACGCCGAGTCCACCTACGTCCGCAAGCCCCCCTACTTCGAGGGCATGACGATGGAGACCACCCCGGTCTCCGACATCACGGGCGCCCGCGTCCTCGCCAAGCTGGGCGACTCGGTCACCACCGACCACATCTCCCCGGCCGGCGCCATCAAGGCCGACACCCCGGCCGGCAAGTACCTCACGGAGCACGGCGTCGAGCGCCGCGACTTCAACAGCTACGGCTCCCGCCGCGGCAACCACGAGGTCATGATCCGCGGTACGTTCGCCAACATCCGCCTGCGCAACCAGATCGCGCCGGGCACCGAGGGCGGCTACACCCGCGACTTCACCCAGGACGGCGGTCCGGTGTCGTTCATCTACGACGCCTCCCGCAACTACATCGAGCAGGGCGTCCCGCTCGTCGTCCTGGCCGGCAAGGAGTACGGCTCCGGCTCGTCCCGCGACTGGGCCGCCAAGGGCACCGCGCTCCTCGGCGTCAAGGCCGTCATCGCCGAGTCCTACGAGCGCATCCACCGCTCGAACCTCATCGGCATGGGCGTCCTGCCCCTGCAGTTCCCCGAGGGCGCGACCGCCGAGACGCTCGGCCTGACCGGCGAGGAGACCTTCTCCATCTCCGGCGTCACCGAGCTCAACGAGGGCACCACGCCCCGCACGGTGAAGGTCACCACCGACACCGGCGTGGAGTTCGACGCGGTCGTCCGCATCGACACCCCCGGCGAGGCGGACTACTACCGCAACGGCGGCATCATGCAGTACGTGCTGCGCAACCTGATCCGCAACTGATCAGCCGGCACCAGGCAAGGGCCGCACCCCGTCCGGCGACGGGGTGCGGCCCTCGCCGCGTTCACCGAGCCCCGTGCGTCAGCGCAGCAACTCCACCTCCGCCAGCGTCGACACCGCGTCCGGCACCAGGCGGTAGCGCTGGTACGCGCCGGGCCGCGCGACCGTGAACACCCGGGTCTGCCGGTCCCACGCGAACGACTCACCGGACCGCCGGTCCAGGTCCGCCCACACCGTGCCGTCCCGCGACCCCTGCAACACCCAGCCGCCGGGGGCCGACCCCCGCGCCGCCGAGGTCAGCGTGTACTGCACCGCCCGCGTACCGCCCGCCGGGACCGGCAGCTCCACGGCCTCCACCGACGCCGACGTCGCCGACGTGTCGTCGAACAGCTCGCCCGCGCCCGCCAGCACGTCCCGGCGCGGCGAGGGCACCGAGTCGTCCCGGGTGAGGGAGACGGGCGCCGCGTGCCGGCCCGTGCCCCATGCCGACGGCTTCGGGCCCATGTCGAACTCCAGCGTCCCGCCGCGCGCCACCAGCGCGTGCGGCAGCGCCGTCGACGTCCAGCGCTTGCCGTTGACCCTCAGCCCCTGCACGTAGACGTTCCGCGCGCTGTTCTCCGGGGCCTCGACCACCAGCGTGCGGCCGTTGTCCATCCGCACGGTCGCCTTGGTGAACAGCGGCGACCCGATCGCGTACTCCCCGCTGCCCATGACCAGCGGGTAGAAGCCCAGCGCCGAGAACAGCCACCAGGCCGACTGCTCGCCGTTGTCCTCGTCACCGTGGTAGCCCTGCCCGATCTCGCTGCCCGTGTAGAGCCGCGACAGCACCTCGCGCACCTTCTCCTGCGTCTTCCACGGCTGCGCGGCCGCGTCGTACATGTACGGCACGTGGTGGGCGACCTGGTTGGAGTGGCCGTACATGCCCATCCGCACGTCCCGCGCCTCCGTCATCTCGTGGATGACGCTGCCGTACGAGCCGACGAACTCGGGCGACGCCGTCTCGGGCGTCGAGAAGTAGCCGTCCAGCTTCTTCGCCAGGCCGGCCCGGCCGCCGTAGAGGTTGGCCAGGCCCCGGCTGTCCTGCGGGGCGGTGAAGGCGTACCCCCAGCCGTTGGTCTCCGTGTAGTCGTACCCCCACACCCGGGGGTCGTACGAGGACGACGGCACCCGCCACGCGCCCTTGAGGTCCCGGCCCTGGAAGAAGCCGGCCTCCTTGTCGAAGAGGGTGACGTAGTTGCGCGCCCGGTTCGCGAAGTAGGCGGCCTCGTCCTTGTACCGGGCCTTTCCGGTCCTCTTGTGGAGCGCGTCGGCCATTCTCGACAGGCCGTAGTCGTTGAGGTACCCCTCCAGGGACCAGGAGAGGCCCTCGTGCGTCGCGGTCGAGGCGTAGCCGAGGAACGGCGACGTCTCCATGCCCTTGCGGCCCACGCCCGACGAGGGCGGCACCACCGTGGCGTTCTTCAGCGCCGCCTCGTACGCCGCCTCGGCGTCGAAGTCGACGCCCTTGACGTACGCGTCGGCGAACGCCACGTCCGAGGACGTCCCCGTCATCAGGTCCGCGTAGCCGGGGGAGGACCAGCGGGAGATCCAGCCGCCGTCCTTGTACTGCTGGACGAACCCGTCGACCAGCTCACCCGCCTTGCGCGGGGTGAGGAAGGAGTACGCCGGCCAGGTCGTCCGGTACGTGTCCCAGAACCCGTTGTTGACGTACACCCTGCCGTCGACGATCCTCGCGCCGGTACGGGTCGGGGTGTCCGGGCCGGTCTGCGGCGAGAAGGGGCTCGCGTACCGGTCCTCGCCGTCCACCTTCTCGAAGCCGGAGTTGGGGTAGAGGTACAGCCGGTAGAGGTTCGAGTACAGGGTGACCAACTGGTCGCGGGTCGCGCCCTCGACCGTCACCCGGCCAAGGAGGCGGTCCCAGGCGTCCTGCGCCCGCTCCCTGACCCGCTCGAAACGGGTGCCGGAGGGGATCTCCGATGCCAGGTTGCGCCGTGCCTGCTCCACGCTGATCAGGGACGTCGCCATGCGCAGCGTCACGGTCCGGTCCGCGCCCGCGTCGAACCGCAGGTGCCCCTTGACGCCCGCCGACGCGGAACCGGTGACCGGCGCGTCGAAGACGCCGTACACGAACATGCGGGTCGCGCCGGTCGACAGACCGCTCTTGACGTCCGAGAAGCCGGTGAAGGACCGGGTCGCCGGGTCGAGCGTGAGGCCGCCCTCGTCCGTGACGTTGTCGAAGACCACCGACGCGTCCGCGCCGGGATAGGTGAAGCGCATCATCGCGGCGTGGTCGGTCGGAGTGATCTCCGCTTCGATGCCGTTCTCGAAGGTGACCCCGTAGTAGTGCGGCCTGGCCGTCTCCTTCTCGTGCCGGAAGGGCAGCGCGCGGCGCACCCGGTCGGTCTCCGGCGTCCCGGCGGCGGCGGAGGGCAGCAGCTGGAAGGTCTGCCGGTCGCCCATCCAGGGGCTCGGCTCGTGGCTGGCGCTGAAGGCCTGGATCGTGGGGAGGTTGTCCGCGTTGTTCCCGCGCGCGTACTCGTACAGCCAGCTCTTGGAGGCGGCGTTGGTCACCGGCGTCCAGAAGTTGAAGCCATGGGGTACGGCCGTGGCGGGGAAGGCGTTCCCGCGCGAGAACGAGCCGCTGGAGTTGGTGCCGCGAATGGTCGAGGCGTGGTCGGAGGGGCGGATGTGCCGCTCGGCGGGCTCGGCACGGCCGATCGTGACGTCGTCGATCCAGCCCTGGAACCTCGCCGGACCCTTGGGCGAGTCGTACGCCACCAGGATCCGGTCCACGGTCCGCCCGGCCGCGACCGTCCCTATCCCGGACGTCACCTGGTTCCACTGGTTGACGTAGAGCCGCTTCGCCGCGCCCTGTCCGCGCGGTGTGAGCGCCCCGCCGTGGCTGTCGACGGCCCCCAGGTCGCTCAGGTACGTGCCGTCGGTGAACGCCAGGTCCACGGCCACGTGGGTGGCCGGGTAGTTCAGGTCCGTCTCCGGCATGGAGGGGAAGATCCGGTACGACAGCTCGGTGTCGCGCCGCACGGGCGTGTCGACGTCGAAGACCTTGTTGTACGAGTAGGCCCGGCCGTCCGGCTTGTGCGTGCCCGCGTACCGCAGCGCACGCACCCCGGTGAACCCGGCGTTCGCCTTGGCGGTGGGGGAGCCGCCGGGCCCCCGGTCGACGTGGCTGCGCATGTCGGGCGGGACGGGGGCGGAGGCGTCACCGTTCGAGAACTGGACGTCGGCGAGCTGGGTGATGCCCTCGGCGCCGTTGTTCCCGGTGATCTCCAGCCGGTAATGCGCGTACTCCGTTGAATTGTTGAAGTCGTACGTCCGGGTTTCGAAGCGCTTTTCGAAGGTCTGGCCCTCGCGGGTGTCCAGAACCTTCCACTCCGTACCGTCCGCCGAGCCCTTCAGCGTCCACTTCGCGGGGTCGCGGGGGGCGTGGTCGTTCGCGGAAGTCAGCGCGTACGTCACCACCTTGACGGGCTGGTCCAGATCGAATTCCACCCAGGCGGTGGGGGCGAAGGTGAGCCATTTCGTACCCGGCTGGAGGTCGACCAGGTTCTCCTTGGTCTCCCCGGCGCCGCTGTTCTCGCCGCTGGCGCGCACCGCGGTGACCTTGTCGGTGACGTTCCCCGGTATTCCCGCCGCGTAGCCGCCGTCGACACCGGACGCCCGCCGGCGGCCGTCGGCGCCGACGTCGACGGTGTTGCGCCAGTCCGGTGGGCGCTCGTCCGCCTCGAAGGACGACCGGAACTCCTGTACCGGCGCGGCCGGTCGGCCCGGGAGGGCGAGGGCGGCGGCCGGCGGGGCCGCCGACGCGACCAGCGCGGCGGCCAGCACGGCGGCGGCCGTACGAGGGAATCGGTGACGGGTTCTCGGTGCGGACGTGCTGGGCTGTCTGGGCTGCATCCCGCGTCCTGCCTCCTGCCGAAAGCGCGTTGGACAACGTTGTCAAGCGAACTGCGCAGGAACCAGTAGGGAGGGAAGTGGTAAGCGGTGTCAAGGGTGTTGACGGTGCGGGAAGAGCCGATTCAGCCGTTCCGCCGAACCGTGTGACCGGTGAATGCGTACCGGGTCCCGAAGTATTTCCCCGAGGTCTCAACTCGGGAAAGATGGCTGACCGAAGTTGCTTTCGATCTTGCTCAGTCGGCGCGAAGTGGACTATACCTGTCGCGTCCGAGTGGCATCGCGCCAGCCGGCACCGCACGATCACCCAGCACCTGCACGACCCAGCAATTGACCGCGGTGGCGGGGCCCTTCGCCTCAGGCGAGCAGGACGGGCGACCGGTACCGCCTGAGTCCTGGAGAAGGCGAGGACTTGAGCATGGGATCCAGCTCCGCCCGCACCAATGAGGGCCCCGGCCACGAGGGCACCGGCGACGGGGGCCTCGGTCGTCGTGACCTGATCAGGCGGTCCGCCGCGCTCGGCCTGATCGCCGTCCCGGCCATGGGCCTTCTGTCCGCCTGCGCCACCGGCGGTGGCGGCGGCACAGACAAGGAGACCAAGGCGCCCGGCGGCCCCAAGTCCGAGAAGAACCCGCTCGGGGTCGCCAAGGGCGCCCCGCTGGAGGCGTTCATCTTCAAGGGCGGCCTCGGCGACCAGTACGCCAAGGACGCCGAGGCCGACTACCAGGCCACCTACGGCGCGAAGGTCGAACACACCGGCACGCAGCAGGTCGGCCCCAAGCTCACCCCGCGCTTCGCGGGCGGCAACCCGCCGGACGTCATCGACAACTCCGGTGCCGACCACCTCGACATGAACAAGCTGTCCACCCAGGGCCAGCTCCAGGACCTCGCCGCTCTCCTCGACGCGCCCTCCACGGACGACCCCGCGAAGAAGGTCCGGGACACGATCCACCCGAGCACCATCGAGAAGGGCAAGCACGGCGACACCTTCGACGTGCTCTACTACGCCTTCACCATCTACGGCACCTGGTACTCGCAGAAGCTGCTCGCCGACAAGGGCTGGACCTACCCCAGGACCCTCTCCGAGATGGTCACCCTGTGCGGCGAGATCAAGAAGGCCGGCATCGCCCCCTGGACGTACGCGGGCAAATTCCCCTACTACGTGCACTTCAACCTCTTCGCTCAGATCGCCAAGATCGGCGGCATGGAGAAGTGGATCGGGATCGACAACCTGGAGCCCAACGCCTGGACCTCCAACGACGCGGTCAAGGAGGTCATCGAGCACTACGAGGAGCTCGCCGCCAAGAAGTACTTCCTCGAAGGCAGCCAGGGCCTGACGCACATCCAGTCCCAGACCGCCTGGAACAAGGGCAAGGCCGTCTTCATCCCCAACGGCTCCTGGGTCGAGAACGAGGCCGCCCCCACCACGCCCGCCGGCTTCGGCATGGCCGTCGGCGCCCTCTTCGACGGCACCGGCGACAAGATGCCGCACGGCACCCTGCGCGCCGAGCCGAGCGAGCCGTACATCGTCGCGAGCAGGGGCGGGAACCCGGCCGGCGGCATGGAGCTGCTGCGCATCATGCTCTCCAGGAAGCACGCGCAGAACTTCGCGAAGAAGGTGAAGTCCCTGACCTGTGTCGTGGACGCCACCGAGGGCATGACCCTCTCGCCAGGTCTCGCCTCCGCCAGCAAGGTGTTCAAGGAGGCCGGGGACAACCTGATCAGTCTTCAGCTCCAGGAGTGGTACCCGGCGCTCACGGACGAGAAGATCGGCGGCCTGACCGGCCAGCTGCTCGCCGGCGAGCTCAAGGCCGCCGACTGGATCAGGAAGACCCAGGCGGAGTGCGACAAGGTGGCCAAGGACGACTCCGTCACCAAGTTCAAGCGCACCGCGTGACCGCGTGACCGGACGAGCACGTGACCGCGTGACGGCGCGACCACGTGGCCGCGCCACGCACGCCGTAGCGGATCGCCCGACCTGACAGGTCGACAAACGAGGGGAAGGCCGGGGAGCAGCATGCAACACGGCAAATACCGATTCATCGTGGGCTTCCTGGCCCTGCCTCTGCTCATTTACGGCGCATTCGTCATCTCGCCGTTCGTCCAGGCCTTCCAGATCTCCATGACCGACTGGTCCGGCCTGGTGGGGACCGCGGAGTTCGTCGGCCTGGACAACTTCGGCAAGCTCTGGGAGAGCGACGACTTCTGGAACGCGCTGCGCCACAACGTCTACATGCTGGCGCTCGTCCCCCTGGTCACACTCGCGCTCGGGCTCTTCTTCGCCTTCATGCTCAATGTGGGCGGCCGCCGCCGGAAGAACGAAGTGGTCACCGGGGTCGCCGGCTCGAAGTTCTACAAGTTCGTCTTCTTCTTCCCCCAGGTCATCTCCATCACGATCATCGCCGTCATCTGGTTCAACATCTACAACCCCGACCCGGACGACGGCATGCTCAACACCCTGCTGGGCGCGGTGGGGCTGGACGCCCTGCAGAACTCGTGGCTGGGGGAGAAGAGCCTCGCCCTGTGGTGCATCAGCGCGGTGATGGTCTGGGGGCACGTCGGCTTTTTCGTGGTGCTGTTCTCCGCCGCCATGGCGTCCATCCCGCGGGACGTCTACGAGGCGGCCCTGCTGGACGGGGCCGGCCGCTTCCACACCTTCTTCAGGATCACCCTCCCGCTGCTGTGGGACACGGTCCAGACCGGCTGGGTGTACATGGGCATCATCGCCCTGGACGCCTTCGCGCTGGTCCAGATCATGTCGGTGAACATGGGCGGCCCGGACGGCGCCACGGACGTGATGCCGCTGAGGCTCTACCTGACGGCGTTCCGCGACAGCCAGTTCGGCTACGCCGCCGCCATGGGTGTGGCGATGCTCATCGTCACCATGACCTTCGCCGTGCTCACGATGCGCTTCGCGCGCCGTGAGCGGATCGAGTACTAGGGACGGGGCGGGATGACGACCGAAGAGATCGAAGCGGTGACCAAGCAGGGGTCCGCCACGCCCGCCGAGGTCACCCGGCGGCTGGGCCCGACGGCCGGCCGCACCTCCGAGGGGGGCGTGCTGAACGTCTTCTCCCACGGCATCCTCGTCGTGTGGGCGCTGATGGTGGGGGTGCCGCTGCTGTGGGTGCTGTGGAGCGCCTTCAAGGACAGCAACGGCATCCTGACCGACCCGTGGGGCCTGCCGACCGTTCTGCACTGGGAGAACTGGTCCAACGCGTGGGACGACGCGAACATGGGCCAGTACTTCGTCAACACGGCCATCGTGGTGGGCGGGTCCGTCGTGGGCACGATGGTGCTCGGGTCGATGGCCGCGTACGTTCTGGCCCGCTTCACCTTCCCCGGCAACCGGTTCATCTACTACCTGTTCGTGGCCGGCATGTCGTTCCCGGTCTTCATGCTGGTCATTCCCCTCTTCTTCGTGCTGCGGGACTTCCCGGGCAGCTCGCTGCTCGCCACGTACCACGGGCTGATCCTGGTCTACATCGCGTACTCGCTGCCGTTCACCGTCTTCTTCATGACGGCGTTCTTCCGTACGCTGCCGAGCTCGGTTGCCGAGGCGGCGATGATCGACGGCGCCTCGCACACCCGGACGTTCTTCCAGGTGATGGTCCCGATGGCCAAGCCGGGTCTGATCAGCATCGGGATCTTCAACTTCCTGGGGCAGTGGAACCAGTACCTGCTGCCGATGGTGCTCAATCAGCAGGAGGACAAATACGTCCTCACCCAGGGGCTGGCGATGATCGCCTTGCAGCAGGGTTATGAGAACGACTGGGGCGCGCTGATGGCGGGCATGATGATCGCCATGCTGCCGGTACTGATCGTGTACTCGATCTTCCAGCGGCAGGTGCAGTCCGGTCTCACGGCCGGTGCGCTGAAGTAGTCCGCGTCACGAAACGAAACGGTCCGTCGGCGGAGCACCCGCTCCTGACGGGCCGTTTCCCTATGGCTGGGGCAAATATCCGATTTCTCCGCATCTAATTCGCTCATCGGAGGCCTGCAACGCTCAAGGTCTTGACGGAGGCCAACCCAAAAGGCTCAGCTTAGAGTTCACATGTTGGAGAAAACGGCAGGAGTGAGTGAGTCGATGGAGACTCCGGGGTCGCAGACATCTCTGCATCGGGCCAATCTCGAGCGGGTCGTGCGCGCGGTGCGCATGGCGGGGTCGCTCACCCAGGCGGAGATCGCCAGGACCACCGGCCTGTCCGCCGCCACGGTCTCCAATATCGTGCGGGAGCTGAAGGACGGCGGCACCGTCGAGGTGACCCCCACGTCGGCCGGGGGCCGCCGGGCCCGCAGCGTCTCGCTCAGCGGGGACGCCGGCATCGTCATCGGGGTCGACTTCGGCCACACCCACCTGCGCGTCGCCGTCGGCAACCTGGCGCACCAGGTGCTCGCCGAGGAGTCGGAGCCGCTCGACGTCGACGCCTCCTCCGAGGAGGGCTTCGACCGGGCGGAGGCCCTGGTCAAGCGGCTGATCGCGGCCACCGGGATCGGTCAGGACAAGGTGATCGGCGTCGGGCTCGGCGTCCCCGGCCCCATCGACGTCTCCTCCGGGACCCTCGGCTCCACCGCGATCCTGCCGGGCTGGACCGGCATCAACCCGAGCCTGGAGCTGTCCAGCCGCCTCGGCGTCCCCGTGTACGTCGACAACGACGCCAACCTCGGCGCGCTCGGCGAGCTGGTCTGGGGCGGCGGGCGCGGGGTCAAGGACCTGGCCTACATCAAGGTGGCCAGCGGTGTGGGCGCCGGCCTGGTGATCGACGGGCAGATCTACCGGGGCCCGGGCGGCACCGCCGGCGAGATCGGGCACATCACGCTCGACGAGTCCGGCCCCGTCTGCCGCTGCGGCAACCGCGGCTGCCTGGAGACGTTCACCGCCGCCCGCTACGTCCTGCCGCTGCTCCAGCCCAGTCACGGGGCGGACCTGACCATGGAGCGGGTCGTGCAGCTGGCGCGCGAGGGCGACCCCGGCTGCCGCCGGGTGATCGGGGACGTCGGACGGCACATCGGCAGCGGCGTGGCCAACCTGTGCAACCTGCTGAACCCCAGCCGTGTCGTCCTGGGCGGCGACCTGGCGGAGGCCGGGGAGCTGGTGCTGGGCCCCATCCGCGAGTCGGTCTCCCGGTACGCCATCCCCAGCGCCGCCCGCCAGCTCTCGGTGGCTCCGGGGGCCCTGGGGGGCCGCGCCGAGGTGCTCGGCGCGCTCGCGCTCGTACTGAGCGAAATGGGTGATTCGACCCTGCTTGAGAACGCCCTGGCTCCGGTCACTCCTGCGTTCACTTAGATAACGGATGGCACCGTTGTCATCTCGTTGTCAATTTACTCCTTGACGACGACGTTGCGGCCGAGTTGACTTCCAGCCACCTCGGCCGCAACGTCGCGGCCTCGTCAGGGAGGCAACCCACATGAACGCAATGACGCGACGCATCGTCATAGCCACGGCAGCGGTATCGATGGCCGCTTCCCTCGCCGCTTGTGGCAAGGCGGGCGACGGTGACACCGCGGGCGGCGGAGGCGACAGCAAGACGATCGGTCTGCTGCTGCCGGAGAACAAGACGACCCGCTACGAGACGTTCGACCGCCCGATCATCGAGGCGAAGATCAAGGAACTGTGCGGCGACTGCGAGGTCAAGTACAACAACGCCGCACAGGACACCGAGACCCAGAAGAAGCAGTTCGACGCCCTCGTCACGCAGGGCGTCAAGGTGATCATCCTCGACTCGGTCGACTACAAGGCCACCAAGTCCTGGGTGCAGCAGGCCGAGAAGAAGGGTGTCAAGGTCGTCGCGTACGACCGTCTTGCCGAGGGCCCGATCTCCGCCTACGTCAGCTACGACAACGAGAAGATCGGCCGCCTCCAGGGCGAGGGCCTGGTCAAGGCGCTGGGCGCCAAGGCCAAGGAGAGCAACGTTGTCATGATCAACGGCTCGCCGACCGACCCCAACGCCCCGCTGTTCAAGAAGGGCGCCCACAGCGTCCTGGACACCGGCGTCAAGAAGGTCGTCTACGAGCAGGACATCCCGGACTGGTCCCCGGACGAGGCCAACAAGAAGATGGGCGCCGCCATCGACTCCCTGGGCAAGAACGGCTTCCAGGGTGTCTACTCCGCCAACGACGGCATGGCCGGCGGCATCATCACCGCCCTCAAGAAGCAGGGCGTCAAGGTCCCGGTCGGCGGCCAGGACGCCGAGCTCGCGGGTCTCCAGCGGATCCTGACGGGCGAGCAGGCCTTCACGATCTACAAGCAGATCAAGCCGGAGGCCGAGACCACCGCCGAGATCGCGGTCAAGCTCCTCAAGGGAGAGGACATCGCCTCCCTCGCCCCGACCAAGGTCACCAGCCTCACCGGTGAGTTCAAGGACATCCCGGCCAAGCTGTACGACGCGCAGGTCGTGACCAAGGAGAACATCGCCTCCACGATCATCGCGGACAAGGTCTACAAGGCCGCGGACATCTGCACGGCCGAGTACAAGGCCGCCTGCGCCGCCGCCGGCATCAAGTAGCCGCCCCGCCCTCCGTACCGGTCCGGCGCCCGCCCCTCCACGCCCCGCAAGCGCGGGCGGGCGCCGGACTCACCACCCGGACCCCCGGCCGGCCCCGGCCGCCGCACCCGGCCCGCCCGCCGGCGCCCCGCGCCCGGAAGCCCGTTCGTCCCGTACCGTCCCCGTGCCGCGGCGCATGTCGCCCGCCACGGACGTACGGCCGGACGAACGGCCGTGGCGGCCGGCGAACGGAGCGGCCCGCACCGGGCCGGCCGGACCGGTCCCCCTTCACGCTCCACGTACCACCATCCCCGCCGGACAGGCGGCGAAGGAGATGATTCACGTGTTCGCTACGCCCGTGTTGGCGTTGCGCGGAGTCTCCAAGCGGTTCGGCGCCGTCCAAGCGCTCACCGACGTAGACCTGGAGATCCACGCCGGTGAGGTCGTCGCCCTGGTCGGCGACAACGGCGCCGGCAAGTCGACCCTCGTCAAGACCATCTCGGGGGTCCACCCCATCGACGAAGGCGCCATCGAGTGGGAGGGCAACGAGGTCAGGATCCAGCGGCCGAACGACGCCCAGGACCTCGGAGTCGCGACCGTCTACCAGGACCTGGCCCTCTGCGACAACCTCGACGTCGTCGCCAACCTCTTCCTGGGCAGCGAGCTGAAGAGCCTCTCCGTCCTCGACGAGATCGCGATGGAGAAGCGCGCCAAGGAGCTGCTGGACACCCTGTCCATCCGCATCCCCAGCGTCCGCATCCCGGTCGCCGCCCTCTCCGGCGGTCAGCGCCAGGTCGTCGCCATCGCCCGCGCCCTGATCGGCGACCCCAAGATCGTCATCCTGGACGAGCCGACCGCCGCCCTCGGCGTCGAGCAGACCGCCCAGGTGCTCGACCTGGTCGAGCGACTGCGCGAGCGCGGCCACGGCGTCATCCTCATCAGCCACAACATGGCCGATGTGCGCGCCGTCGCCGACAAGGTCGCCGTCCTGCGCCTGGGCCGCAACAACGGTGTCTTCGACGTCAAGGACACCACCCACGAAACGATCATCGCCGCGATCACCGGCGCCACGGACAACGCCGTGACCCGCCGGCAGGCGCGTACGGCCACGAAGGAGGACGCGAAGTGAGCGACCTCACCAAGACCCCCGCCCCGGACACGGAGCAGTCCGCCGCCCCCGTCCCGGCCGTCGACCCGCGCCTCCTCGTGCGCGAAGAGGGCCTCAAGGGCTACTGGACCGAGTTCACCCGCAAGGTGCGCGGCGGTGAGCTGGGCTCCCTGCCCGTGTTCATCGGCCTGATCGTCATCGCGATCGTGTTCCAGTCGCAGAACGGCAACTTCCTCTCCGCCAGCTCCGTCGCCAACATCGCCGTCTACACCTCCGGCCTCGGCATCATGGCGGTCGGCATCGTCTTCGTGCTGATCCTCGGCGAGATCGACCTGTCGGTCGGCTCGGTCGCGGGCGTCGGCGCCGCCGTGTGGGCGGTGCTCAACGTGAGCAACGGCATGAACGACTGGCTCGCCGTCGCCATCGCCGTCCTGTCCGGTCTCGCGCTCGGCCTCCTCCACGGCTTCTTCTTCGCCAAGATCGGCGTCCCGGCGTTCGTCGTCACCCTCGCCGGGTTCCTCGGCTGGAGCGGCCTGCAGATCTGGCTCATGGGCCAGGAGGGCTCCATCAACGCGCCGACCGGCAGCGTCGTCGAGCACCTGACCGGCTACTACTTCGAGGACAAGGCCGCCGCGTACGGCCTCGCCCTGGTCGCCGTCCTCGCCTACGCCGGCTCGCTGCTGCTGGACAGCAAGCGCCGCAAGGCCGCCGCGCTCCCGGCCCGCCCGGTCAGCGAGATCGTGCTGCGCGCCGGCTTCGTCGCCGTCCTGTGCTTCGTCGTGGCGTACGTCCTCAACGAGCCCGCCGGCGCCCGTGGCCTGCCGCTCGCGCTGGTGCTCTTCCTGGCCGTCCTGGTGGTCGCCGACTTCGTCGCCCGCCGCACCACCTTCGGCCGGCAGGTCTTCGCGGTCGGCGGCAACGCCGAGGCGGCCCGCCGCGCCGGCATCAACGTCGACCGGGTCCGCATCCTGGTCTTCGGCCTCTCCGGCCTGCTCGCCGCCTTCGGCGGCCTCTTCGTGGCCAGCCTCTCCGGCGGCGCCACCAAGAGCCTGGGCGGCGGCAACACCCTGATGCTCGTCATCGCGGCGGCCGTCATCGGCGGCACCAGCCTCTTCGGTGGCCGCGGCAAGGTCTGGTCCGCGCTGCTGGGCATGATCGTGATCCAGTCGATCCAGCAGGGCCTGAACATGCTCGGCATGGCGTCCGAGATCCAGTACATGATCACCGGCGCGGTGCTCCTCGCCGCCGTCGTGATCGACTCGGTCTCCCGCCGTACCCAGAAGACCGCAGGTCGCGCGTAGTCTGTCCGCACCCGTGGTCGAATGTGACCACCGCGATGCCCGGCGCCCTCAACCGGCGCCGGGCATTGCTGCGTCCGAGCCAATGGGGCGACGCGTTACGCACCGCCCGATGACCAGCGTCAGGGGCGGAACATTACGACCTTGGGGGAAATTGAGGTCGGGCCGTCTTGGCCTGGTGGTTCGGCTGGTGGGTGATCAGCAGGCCGTCGTGCGGACGAGGACCAGTTCGG